>PMJR01000103.1 GCA_003158475.1 Ignavibacteriota bacterium
GAACGTCTTGTGCAGGTTCAGATGACAGACGTCCGCCCCCAGCTCGGCCGGACGGCAGAGCCCGACCTGTGCGTTCATATTCGCCCCGTCCATGTAGACCTGTCCCCCGTGCGCATGGACGACACGGCAGATCTCACGTATCGACTCCTCGAAGACCCCGTGCGTCGAGGGGTAGGTGACCATGAGGGCCGCAAGCCCGCCGGCATGCTCCGCGGCCTTTGCCTTCAGATCTTCCACGTCGATGTTCCCGGCCTCATCGCAGCGGACAACGACAACCCGCATCCCGGCCATGACGGCGCTTGCGGGGTTGGTGCCGTGCGCCGACGACGGGATCAGGCAGACGCTTCTGTGCCCTTCATTGCGCGATTCGTGCCATGCACGGACGACCAGCAGCCCGGTGAATTCCCCCTGCGCGCCGGCGTTCGGCTGCAGCGAAACGGCCTCGAACCCGGTGATTTCCGCAAGCCATGAGCGGAGCTGTGCGAACATTGCGTGATACCCGGCCGCCTGCTCCGGGGGCGCGAACGGATGGAGCTTCCCGAGCGCCCGCCAGGTTACGGGGATCATCTCGGTGGTTGCGGTCAGTTTCATCGTGCATGATCCGAGCGGGATCATGCTGACGTTCAGCGCGAGGTCCTTCGACTCCAGGGCGTGGAGATAGCGGAGCATTCCGGTCTCGCTGTGGTAACGGTTGAATACGGGGTGCGTGAGGTACGGTGTGGTCCGGCGGAGCGGGCCCGCAGAGGCCGGGGTCACCGGATGCAGCTTTTCCTCATTCGGGACGCCGGCGCCGCCGGAGAGCGCCCCGAGTATGTGCAGCACCTCTTTCCTGTCCGTCAGCTCGTCCAGAGCGATCCCCAGCGTCCCGTCGGCGAATGCCCGGAAGTTCATCGACCGGGCTGAAGCGGTCTGGAGAATGGAGGGGAGCGATCCCTTCTTCGGGTTGATCCGCACGGTGTCGAAGAAGTCCTCGTGGACGACGCCGTGCCCGATCGCGCGCGCGCCGGCGGAGAGCATGCGAGCGAGTCCATGCAGCCTCTCCGCCTGGCGGCGGAGTCCCTCCGGGCCGTGATACACTGCGTACATGCCGGCCATGACCGCCAGGAGGACCTGCGACGTGCAGACATTGGATGTCGCTTTTTCCCTTCTGATGTGCTGCTCCCTCGTCTGCAACGCCATCCGGAGCGCCCGGTTTCCCTGTGCGTCGACGGAGACGCCGATGATCCGCCCCGGCATGTGGCGCCTGTGGTCCCCCTTCGTCGCGAAATATGCGGCGTGGGGGCCGCCGTAACCGAGAGGAACGCCGAACCGTTGTGTGGATCCCACCGCGGCGTCGGCGCCGAACTCAGCCGGGGGAACAAGGAGGAGCAGGCTCATGAGATCGGCGGCACATACGACAAGCGCACCGCGCTCATGGGCCCTCTCGCACAGCGGCCGGTAATCGTGTATCGCGCCGTCCGTCGCGGGATACTGCACGAGGGCCCCGAAAACGTCCTCGGAAAATTCGAACGAGGCACAGGACCCGACGAGGACACGTATCCCCAGGGGCCTTGCCCTCGTCCGGACGACCTCGATGTTCTGCGGGTGACATTCGTCTGAAACAAGAAAGAGACCGCCGGCGGGATGCCCCTTGATCGCATGGAACATGGTCATGGCTTCGGCCGCGGCCGTCGATTCATCAAGGAGCGAGGCGTTGGCGATCTCCATACCGGTGAGGTCGGTGACCATCGTCTGGTAATTCAGGAGAGCCTCGAGTCGCCCCTGAGCCACCTCGGCCTGGTACGGTGTGTACGCCGTATACCATCCGGGGTTCTCGAGGACGTTGCGGACTATCACCGCGGGCGTGACGGTATCATGGTACCCCATCCCGAGGAACGAGCGGTAGAGCCTGTTGTGCGCCGTCATCGCCGCGAGTGCGGCGATGACATCCTCTTCCGAGCGCCCCTCCTCTATGGCCAGCGGACGGGAACTCCGGATGGCCGGCGGAACAACCCCGGCGATGAACTCTTCAAGCGAAGGGCATCCCAGCGCTTCCAGCATTGCCCGGCGGGAGCCGGCCCCCGGCCCGATGTGACGGCGTGAAAATGGAACTGGATCGAGATTTGCGTCCTGCATGAATCGGATCTCCCCTCGAAAAACTATACAATACGGAGACTACGGCTCACATTCAATATCGGCCCGCCCCCCGGGGACGCCGGCGCAGACCCGGTCCGACGGCCGCCGGGTAAGTGCCGAGCAACCGGAACTGGGAAACGATCTCCCCGAGGTGTTCGAACGCGCGGGCCACATGCTCCTCATGGGGTCCCCCCGCGATGTCGGCATAGAAGCGGTATTCAAACGCCGATCGGGGGTCCGGGCGGGACTCGATTTTGAGAAGGTCGATGTCGCGGAGGGCGAACACGCCGAGTATATGAAAGAGTATTCCCGGGCGGTTGGCTGCCGGGGTGAACACGATGCTCGAGCGCGTTTTCGCGCCTCTGGCAAATTTCCCGAAGGGGGTGCGCGAGAGGACCAGGAACCTGGTGTAATTGTTCGCGCTGTTCTCGACGTTTCTTTTCAGGATCTTGAGGCCATAGAGCCGGGCGGCGTGAGCTCCGGCGATCGCGCCGGTGTCGGGACGCGCGTCCATGGCCACCGCCGACGCCGCTCCTGCCGTGTCGAAAAAAGGGACAGGATGGAGCGACGGGTGGGCGAGAAGGAACTTGCTGCACTGGGCGAGCGCCTGTGGATGGGAACGGACAGAAGTCAGGTCGCCCAGCGTGCTGTGGCGGGGACACAGGAGGGCGTGTTCGATCCGTTCGTGTATTTCTCCCACGATGTGCAGTCCGTGAGCCAGGAGAAGGTCGTAGTTTTCGTGAATGCTCCCTGCGAGTGAATTCTCGATCGGAATGACGCCGCGGTCCGACCGCCGGCGTTCCACCCTTTCGAACACCTGGCCGAATGTCTCGCAGGGGGATGTGCTGATCTCTTTTCCGAGCATGACCCGGGCGGCGGCTTCACTGTAGGCGCCGTGGACTCCTTGGAATGCGACGTTCATCGCGGTCTCTCCCCATGGGAACGGTACGCCGGACCGGGGAAAAGCCCCCCGGAGCAGGCGGATTCGATTCATTGAAACGGAAGGGAAAACTCCGTACATTTACAATATACAACGAACAGCCGGACAGAATCCAGAGGGAGTTCACCCGTGAAAAAGAAAAGCGCAAAGGCCTCCGGGAAAGGGTTGCGGGGGAGGGACTTTGTTTCCGTCGACGATTGCTCTGCAGGCGAGTTCAGGTCGCTCTTCAGGCTCGCCTCCGCGATGAAATCGAACCGGAAGAAATACAGGAACGGGCTCGAAGGGAAGATGATGGCGCTGATATTCGAAAAACCCTCCCTGCGCACGCGGACGACATTCACGGTCGGCATCAAACAGCTCGGGGGGGACTCTCTCCTGCTGACGCCGGCCGACATCAGCCTCGGGAAGCGGGAGTCGGTCTACGACGTTGCGAAGAACCTCGAGCGGATGGTGGACGGCATCATGATACGGACATTCGGGCACGAGATATGCACGTCGCTGGCCGAGTACGCGAGGGTTCCGGTGATCAACGGACTGACGGACCATGAACACCCCTGCCAGGCCATGGCCGACTTCCTCACGGTCCTGGAATATAAAAAGAACCTGCGGAAGCTGAAGCTCGCGTACGTGGGGGACGGGAACAACGTGGCCCATTCCCTGATGCTTATGGCCGCAAAGCTCGGGGGGACACTGTTCCTCGGCACGCCCGCCGGGTACAGGCCGGAGACACGCGTGACAGAGCGATGCCTGGAGTTGGCCGGGGAAAGCGGCGCGACGATCGCCTGGACCGCCGATCCCGCCGAGGCCGTAGGGGATGCCGATATGGTATACACCGACACCTGGGCGAGCATGGGACAGGAGGAGGAGGCGGAAGTCCGCCGCCGTATTTTCAGCCCCTACCAGGTGAACCGCACTCTCTTCTCACGGGCGAAACGGGATGCAATCTTCATGCACTGCCTCCCCGCGCACCGGGGAGAAGAGGTGACGGACGAGATCATCGATTCTCCCAATTCGGTCGTCTTCGCCCAGGCGGAGAACCGCCTGCACGTGCAGAAGGCGATCATGTTCGAATTGCTTCGTGACTGAGCATATGAGCGGGCTTGTCCTGATTGCGGTGGGGGGGAACGCGCTCATCCGGGCCGGTCAGAAAGGGACCGCGCAGGAGCAGTTCCAGAACTCCGTGGACACCGCAGGAGTCGTCGTCGCTCTGATCGGTGCGGGATACCGTGTCGTCCTCACGCACGGGAACGGCCCGCAGGTGGGCGCCGCGCTTGTCCGCTCCGAGCTTGCGGCCGCGCATGCGTACCGGATGCCGCTGGATTGCTGTGTCGCCTCCACGCAGGGGGAGATCGGCTATGTGCTCCAGTACGCGCTCTGGCAGGCACTCCAGGCAAAGGGACTGGGGACCCCCGTCGTTTCTCTGGTGACGCAGGTGCTCGTCGACAAAAACGACCCGGCGTTTGCCCGACCCACGAAGCCTATCGGTCCGTTCTATACACGAGACGAGGCTGAACGGTACCGGGACCTGTTCAACTGGGACATCGTGGAGGACTCCTCCCGGGGTTTCCGCCGGGTGGTCGCCTCCCCGGAGCCGCGCGGGATTGTGGAGCTGGAGGCAATCCGGGCATGTGTCGACCGGGGACTCGTCGTGATCGCCGGCGGGGGCGGGGGGGTGCCGGTATTCAACGATCACGATATCAGCAAGGGGGTGGAGGCGGTTATCGACAAGGACCACACTTCCGCCATACTCGCCTCGCAGCTGGGGGCCGACTTCTTCGCGATCGATACGGACGAAGAGATGGTCTGCCTGAATTACGGGAGAGCATCCCAGAGGAAGCTTCCCCTCCTCACGGTCGAGGAATGCAGGCGCCACCTCGCCGCGGGGGAGTTTCCGGAAGGGAGCATGGGCCCGAAGATCAGGGCCGCGATGGTCTTTCTCGCGCGCGGAGGAGGGGAAGCCCTTATCACCGATTCAGAGCACCTGTTCGACGCCGTCGAAGGGCACGGCGGGACGCATATAATTCGCTGACAACTATTGCCGACGCAAGGAGAACGCATGCCGAAAAAACGCATATTGATCATGGGAGCAGCTGGGAGGGATTTCCACAATTTCAACACGGTCTTCCGCGGCAACAGGTCTTGTGAGGTCGTCGCGTTCACCGCGACGCAGATTCCGAACATTGCGGGAAGGAAGTATCCCGCGAAACTCGCCGGTTCTGCGTATCCGCGGGGGATACGGATCTATCCCGAATCGGATCTCCCCGCGCTGATCCGGAAGCTCAGGGTGGACGAAGTCGTCTTCTCCTACTCCGATGTCTCGAACAACTACGTCATGGACAAAGCGTCGCTGGTGATGGCGCTCGGGGCGGATTTCACGGTCCTCGGCGGAAGCCGTACGATGATCCCCTCGAAAGTCCCCGTCATCGCCGTCGTTGCTGTCCGCACGGGATCGGGCAAGAGTCAGACGTCCCGAAGGGTCTGCACCTACCTGCGCAGCCGGGGGAAACGCGTCGTGGCGGTGCGCCATCCCATGCCGTACGGCGATCTCGTGAAACAACGGGTCCAGCGCTATGCAACGCTCGCGGACCTGGTGAAGTACAGGTGCACCGTCGAAGAGATGGAGGAGTATGAACCCCACATCGTCGAGGGGACGATAATCTACGCGGGCGTGGACTACGAGGCGATCCTTCGGCAGGCCGAGAAGGAAGCCGATGTGATCGTCTGGGACGGGGGGAACAACGACATGTCGTTCTACCGGGCCGACCTCACGATCACCGTCGTCGACCCGCACCGTCCGGGACATGAACTGACCTACTACCCCGGCGAGACGAACGTCCGTCTCGCCGACGTCATCGTGGTGAACAAAGTCGACTCGGCAAGCAGGGAAAACGTCGCCACCGTGATTGCCAACGTCGGTTCGATCAACCCGGACGCAACGATAATACAGGCCAACTCGGCCATCACGGTCGACGATGAATCGTTGCTGCGGGGGAAGAACGTCCTCGTGATCGAGGACGGACCGACACTCACACACGGTGAAATGCAATTCGGTGCGGGGACGATCGCGGCGAAGATGTTCGGCGCGCGCGCCATCATCGATCCGCGCCCGTATGCGGTCAATTCGATCGCCGCGACCTACGCAAAATATCCGAGGACAGGCACGGTGTTGCCGGCGATGGGATACGGGGAGGAGCAGGTCAGGGACCTGGAGATGACGATCGACCGGGTCCCCTGTGACACGGTGGTGATCGGGACGCCGATCGACCTGCGGCGTGTACTGAAGATCGCCAAACCCTCCGTGCGTGTCAGCTACGCCCTCGAGGAACTGACGAAACCCGACATCCCTGCCGTTCTCGATGAGTTCCTCAAACGGCCCGGGCACCGGCGTTCCTCCGGAAGCTCGCGCAGGGCGCGATGACGAGGAGCGGAAACGCGTTGGAGAAGAGGGGGGAATTCCGTATATTAAATGAACCCGGAATCCCGAATCCCGCCCGATGACCCACAACGAACTCGTTCTCGTCCTCGATTACGGTGCCCAGTACTCACAGCTTATCGCCCGCCGCGTCCGTGAGGCGGGGGTCTACTCCGAACTCCACCCTTGCACGATCTCCGTCGAACGCATAAGTGCGCTCAGGCCGAAGGGTATAATACTCTCCGGAAGCCCCTACAGCGCCTACGAGGAAGGGGCGCCGGTCTCTTCGGCCGGAGTGTTCTCGCTCGGGATCCCGGTGCTGGGGATCTGTTACGGCCTGCAGCTCATTGCCTACCAGCTCGGCGGGGAGGTCGACAGGGCCGCGCGTCGGGAGTTCGGTCAGGCGGTCCTCACGGTCGATGACCCCGGCGATCTGTTCGCGGGCATCGAGCCGGACGGACCGGCGGGGCTCAATGTCTGGATGAGTCACGGAGACCACATCACGCGCATGCCGCCGGGGTTCGAGGCGATCGCCCACACCGCGAACGCCCCCGTGTGCGCGATACGGCACCGGGAAAAGAAAATCTACGGGGTGCAGTTCCACCCCGAGGTCGCCCACACCCCGAAAGGGGCGGCGATCCTCCGCAATTTCCTCTACCGCATCTGCGGGTGCACGGGCGGATGGAGCCCGTCGGCGTTCATCGGGGAGGCGATGGAGAACGTCCGTCGGACCGTGGGAGAGGGAAAAGTTCTCTGCGCCCTCAGCGGCGGGGTCGATTCGTCGGTGGCAACGCTCCTTCTGCACAGGGCGATAGGGGACCGGCTCACCTGCATACATATCAACAACGGGCTTATGCGGAAGGACGAGTCGGAGGCGGTCGTGAAGACATTCCGCGACCGGTTCAACATCGCCCTGGAATACGTTGATGCCTCCGACCTCTTCCTGGAAGGGCTCCGCGGGGTCACCGATCCGGAGACGAAACGGAAGATCATCGGGAAGCTCTTCATCGACGTCTTCGAGCGCGAGGCGAAAAAAATCGGGAAAGTCGATTTCCTGGCGCAGGGGACGCTCTACCCGGACGTGATCGAATCCACGTCATTCAAGGGACCCTCGGTGACAATCAAATCCCACCACAATGTCGGCGGCCTCCCCGAGAAGATGAACCTCCGCCTCATCGAACCCTTCCGGGAGCTCTTCAAGGACGAGGTGCGTGCGGTCGGCGCGGACCTGGGGCTCCCCGACGACCTCCTCTGGCGGCACCCGTTTCCCGGGCCGGGGCTCGCCGTGCGCATACTCGGTGAAGTGACGCTCGAGAGGCTCGACCTCCTGAGGGAAGCAGATCAGATTTTCACGGACGAAGTGAGGCGGGCGGGTCTGTACCGTGAGATCTGGCAGGGGTTCGTGGTGCTCCTCCCCGTCCGCTCCGTGGGTGTGATGGGGGACGGAAGGACGTACGGCTATACCGTCGCAATCCGCGCCGTGTCCAGTGTCGACGGGATGACGGCGGACTGGTTCAGGATGCCGCACGAGGTGCTCGCGGCGATATCGGGGCGGATCACGAACGAAATCCCGGGGATCAGCCGGGTGGTGTACGACATCAGCTCGAAGCCGCCGGCGACGATCGAGTGGGAATGAAGGGCAGGGTAACCGGTGAATAAATATTTCTCGTTTGTCAAGATCGAACACACGCTCTTCTCCCTGCCGCTGATCTATAGCGGCGTGATGCTCGCCTCCAAGAACGGCCCCCCCCCGCTCCGCATCCTTGTCCTCGTCCTGACAGCCGCGACGGGTGCGCGCACCGTGGCGTTCGCCCTCAACCGGATCATCGACAGGCAGATCGATGCGCGGAACCCCCGGACAGCTTCCCGGGACCTGCCGAGCGGGCGCATGACGCTCTGGGAGGCGGTGTGGGTGATGGTCGCGGGGCTGGCGCTCTACTGTGGTTCCGCGTGGTACATATCGTCTTTCTGCTTCTTCATGTCTCCCGTTCCTCTCGCGGTGTTCATCGTCTACCCGATGATGAAGCGCTACACCCCGTTGGCGCATTTCGGGGTCGGTCTCGGGCTGGCCATGGGGCCCCTGGGGGGCTGGTTCGCACTCTCCCCTTCGTTCAGGGAGCTCTCGGCGCCGGCACTCCTGGCACTGTTCACGCTCTTCTGGGTCGCAGGGTTCGACATCATCTACGCGACACTGGATGAGGAGTTCGACAGGAAGGAGTCGCTCTTTTCGTTCCCCGCGCGGTTCGGGAAAAGGATTGCCCTCCGCCTCTCCGCGCTTTTTCACGGGATCGCGTTCATCCTCCTCGTCGTCCTCTTCTTCTATTCGTACATGTCGCTCCTCGCGCTCCCGCTCCTTCTGCTGACCGGCTGGCTCCTCTTCCTCGAGCAGAAAAAGGCCGAAGACGTGCAGCTTGCTTTCTTCAGGATCAACGCCGTCGCGGGGTTTGCAGTCTTCTGCATGGTCCTGGTGGGGGTCTACGCATGAAAGTGGTCGTCGCAGTCACGGGTTCCTCCGGCGCAGCGTATGCGCTGGATTTCCTGAAGAAATGTCCCGGGAAGAAGTTCCTCATCGTCAGTGCATGGGGGAAGGTGCTGCTCCGGGACGAACTCGCCATGGGGGAGAAGGATCTGAAGCCGTTTGTTGCGCGGACATTCTCCGATGACGACCTGGCCGCCCCGGTCGCCTCCGGCTCCAACGCGTTCGATGCGATGGTGATCATACCCGCCTCGACGTCCACGGTCGGCAAAATAGCCTCAGGCGTCGGCGACACGCTTATCACGCGTGCGGCACAGGTGTGCCTGAAAGAGCGGACCAGGCTCATACTCTGCGTGCGGGAAACCCCCCTCTCCACGCTCACGCTCGAGCAGTGTGCCCGCCTCTCGTCCTACGGCGCAGTGATCATGCCTGTCTCCCCCCCTCTCTATTTCGTCCCGAAGACCATCGATGACTTCGTCGGAGCGTTCACCGACAGGGTGCTCGCGCAGATCGGAGTACGGAGCGCCCGGGGGTGGCGTGCGGAGGAACTTGAGTGACTTTCACCTCGTTCGGCGATTTTTCGCGGTTCCTCGAATCCGCGGGTGAACTCCACCGCGTCCCGGTGGAAGTGGATCCATGTCTCGAGATCACAGAGATCGCATCGCGGGCGATCCGGGAGGGAAAACCCGCCCTCCTCTTCGAGCGCGTGAAGGGATCCGCGTATCCGGTGGTGGTAAACGCGCTGGCGAGCGACAGGCGCTGCGAGCTCGCGCTCCAGGCTCACCCCGGGGAGCTGGGTGAGCAGCTGGTCCGGTTCATGGAGGATGCCTTTCCCCCGAAGCTCTCCACGCTCGTCGCCCACAGGAAAACCGCCGCACGATTCCTCCACACGCCCGTCCGCATGGTGCGAAACGCCCCTTCCCAGGAGATCACCGGGGAGCCGGACCTGGATTCCCTCCCGGTCCTCACCTGCTGGCCCGGGGACGGAGGGCGTTTCATCACGCTCCCCCAGGTCGTGACGTACGACCCGGCGAACGGGAAGCGGAACATGGGGATGTACCGGATGCAGGTGTTCGACGGTCGGACGACCGGGATGCACTGGCAGATACAGAAGGGAGGGGGGTTCCACTACGTCCAGGCCGAGAAACTGGGAAGACCGCTGGAACTCGCCGTGGCGATCGGGACCGATCCGGCGCTCCTTCTGGCGACGGTTGCGCCGCTCCCGGAAAATATCGACGAAGCGATGTTCGCGGGGTTCCTGAGGGGCAAGAGAACCCAATTCGTCAGGGGGAAATCGATCTCCATTGCCGTTCCCGCCGATGCCGAGTTCATACTCGAAGGGATCGTCCGGCCGGGCGAACGGAGGATGGAAGGTCCGTTCGGGGATCACTTCGGCCACTATTCGCATGCGGCGCCGTTCCCTGTATTTCACGTGAGTGCAATCACGCGGCGCCGGGATCCCGTTTTTCCCGCGACTGTTGTGGGGATCCCTCCCATGGAGGACAAGTTCCTGGGGGATGCGACGCAGTTGATACTCTCGCCGCTTCTACGGCTGCTGCACGCCGAAGTCACGTCGATGTGGGCATACTACGAGGCGGGGTTTCACAACCTCCTTGTGGTCGCCGTGGACCAGCGCTACGGCAAGGAGGCGATGAAGACCGCGCTCGGCCTGATGGGTATGTCGCAGCTCTCCCTCACCAAGTGCATCATACTTGTCAGTGAGGGGGTCGACGTCCGGAAATTCTCCGACGTCATGCGGGAGGTGAGGCAAAACTACGATCCGCATTTTGATTTCGTCATGATCCCCCGGGTCCCCCTTGACACGCTCGACTTCACAAGCGCCAGGATGAACCTGGGGAGCAAGATGATACTCGACGCGACGAGGAAGGAGCGACCGGGCCCGGGGCGCACGGCAGGGGGGCGGCCGCGAATCCCGCCGCTCCGACCGCTCGACCGGAGGATCGTGGACCAGAACCTTGTCGATGATGCAATGCTCATCGTCACAGTGCGCAGGGACGGGATGCAGGTGCTCAAAAAGCTGCTGAAGCATGCTCCTCTCGGATCGCTTCCCCTGATCGTGACGGTGAGCGAGGACGTCGATATCCGCGACCGGGAAAACACTCTCTGGGGAATATTCACCCGCTTCGATTGTGAGAGAGATGTCCTCTTCGCCGAGCAGAAGCTCATAGGAATAAGCCCGGTGTACGGGGGTGCCATGGGGATCGACGCAACCTGGAAACCGGGGTACCCCGCCCCTCTGGCGATGACGGAGGAAGTGAAAAAGAGAGTCGAGGAACGCTGGGACGACTACTGGCGTTAGATGTCCCGGGAACAGAAAGAAAGTGAGGGCGAGCATGCACATACGCGACAGAAACCTGATACCGGTCTGGGAAAAGATACAGCGCGGGGAGAGACTGACGCTCGATGACGGCCTGAGGGCGTACACCTCCGGAGACCTCATCGGGCTCGGGGCGATGGCCGGGGCCGTCCAGAAGGACAAGAGCGGGGACGCTGTCTACTTCGTCCTCAATCAGAAAATCGAACCTACAAATGTGTGCGTCCTCTCGTGCAAATTCTGCGACTTTGCCGTCAGAAAAGGGGATCCCCGGGCATACGAGATGTCCGTAGAGGAGATACTCGGGAAGCTCAGCCCTGAGATCCGCGAAGTGCACATCACCGGGGGGATGCCCCCCGACTGGCCGTGGGACCGCTACCTGGAGATCCTCAAGGCGGTGCACGACCGCCTGCCGGAGGCGGATATCAAGGCGTTCACTGCAGTGGAGATCGATTTCTTCCACAAAAAATTCAGGATGCCGGTAGCGGAGGTCCTCCGCCAGCTCCAGTCGGTGGGGCTGCGCACGATGCCGGGGGGAGGCGCCGAGGTTTTTTCCGAGCGTGTCCGGAGACTCCTCTTTCATCAGAAGATCGGTGCGAAGGCGTGGCTCGACATACACAGGACAGCCCACCGTCTGGGAATCCCGACAAACAGCACGCTCCTCTACGGCCACATCGAGACACTGGAGGAACGTCTCACACACATGATCCGGCTGCGTGAGCTGCAGGATGAAACGGGGGGCTTTCTCACGTTCATCCCCCTTGCGTTCCAGCCGGGAGAGACCGGCATCAAGCCCGCGAACCGCTTCACCTCTGCTGCCGACGACCTGCGGACGATCGCCCTCTCGAGGCTCATGCTGGACAACATCCCGCACATCAAGGCCTACTGGGTGATGTTGACCGGGGAAGTCGCCTCCGTCGCGCTGAATTTCGGGGCCGACGACATGGACGGGACGGTGGGGGGCGAGAAGATCGCCCATGACGCGGGGGCCCTGAGTCCCATGACGATGGCCAAGGAAACGATCATCCGCCTGATCAGGGACGCGGGGAAAATACCGGTGGAGCGGGACGCGTACTACAACCCGCTGCATGTCTATCATGACAGGGTCGTCGGGAAGATCCCCTATCTCAATTCCGTTCCGTTTTATGCACGGCTCGAAAGGCGGGGTTTCCGGATCCTTCCCGTGGTGCCGAGGCGTATGGGCATTCTGAGTGCGCTTGGGGAAATCGACGCGGGCCTCTTCTCGCTGATGGACTACCTGCGCCAGGAAAATGACATGGAGCTGATGGGGTGGTGTATCGCGACGCGTGACCAGGTGAAGAGCGTGATGCTCTTTTCAAAAGGAGGGTGGCGTGAACTCGACGGCTCGAGGATAGGGATTACGGACGACACCGCCACGTCCGTCCAGCTTCTGAACGTCCTGCTTGAGAAGAAGTACGGCGTCCATGCCCGGTTCGAACGGCTTCATCAGGGGGTGAACGCCTACGACGGATTGGGTGCGGTGCTCCTGATCGGGGACGAAGCTCTCCGCAGGAACAAGCACGGGCTCAAAGGGTTCGATCTTGTCTACGACCTTGCACGCGAGTGGTACGAATGGCAAAAGCTCCCCTTCGTGTTCGCGGTCTGGGCGGTGCGCCGCTCGGTTCCCCCTGCCGTCAAGGAAGAGCTGAGCGGTCTGTTGAAGCAATCGCTGGAATCGGCAGGGGGAGACTTCGTGCCGCTGGCGGGCACGCACGGCCGCAGGATCGGGCTCACCGATGCGGAAACCCAGGAATACCTTTCGGGCTTCAACTACTCGCTCGGCGAACGGGAACGGGAAGCGATCGCGGTGTTCCGACGCCTCCTCCCGGCCGTCGCTTCCGGAGCACTTGCCTCCTCACGTGACATGGAGGCACGATGACACTCTCGGCAATCTGTGCGAAGGCGTGTGCCGGCGGAAGGCTCTCCCCCGCGGAGGGTCTGGATCTCCTCGCGCATGCGGAATTGCTCGAACTCGGCGGCACGGCCAACGAGATCCGTTTCAGGAAGAACCCTGAACCGCGCGTGACGTTCCACGTGGACACCAACCCGAACTACACAAACGTCTGCAACGTCGACTGCATCTTCTGCGCATTCTACAGGCATCCCGGGGAGGAGGGGGCATATACCCATTCCGTCGATACCATGATCGTGAAGTTCAGGGAATCCGCGGCCAACGGAGTCACGACGATTCTCCTTCAGGGAGGGGTCAACCCCGCGCTTCCGTTCGGGTATTACGTCGAGCTTGTCGAACGGACTCTCCGTGAAGTCCCCGGAGTCACCCCCCATTTCTTCTCAACGTCGGAAATACTCGGGATGGCGCGCGTTGCCCATCTCACAGTTCCGGACGTGCTCCGGCGCCTCTGGGATGCCGGGCTCCGCACGATTCCGGGAGGGGGAGCGGAGATCCTCTCCGACAGGGTGAAGAAAAAGATCAGCCACCTGAAGGGATCGAGCGCAGAGTGGGCGGACGTGATGAGGGAGGCGCACAGGATAGGATACAAGACGACCGCCACGATGATGTACGGGCACCTCGAGACCGACGAGGACATCATCACGCACCTCGATCTCGTCCGGGCCCTGCAGGACGAATACCACGGGTTCACCGCGTTCATTCCCTGGAGCTTCAAGCCGGGAAACACCCCGCTGGAGAAGATCATCCCCGAGTACGCGACCCCGGTGCGCTACCTGAAGATGATCGCGCTGGCCCGCATCTATCTCGACAATTTCCCGCACATTCAGGCTTCCTGGTTCTCGGAAGGGAAGAAGACCGGACAGATAGCGCTGCATTTCGGGGCGGACGATTTCGGAGGGACACTGCAGGAAGAAAACGTGCATGCCGCCGCACGCTTTGTAAACAAAACGAGCACGGGGGAGTGCATCGCAATGATACACGACTCGGGGTTCGCCGCCGCGCAGCGGAACACGGTCTATGACATCCTTCGCGTCTACGAAGCCCCGTCGGTGGCGGCGTGAGGCTCCCCGCTCAGTAGAGGGCGATACCGGGGACGCGCGCGATGAGCCCGCGCTCGTGCGCGGAGCGGAAGAGGTACTCCAGCGCCTGTTTCCCCTTCTCACCCATGTCGATCGTCAGCTCGCTGACGTACATCTTCACGAATTTCTCCCCCAGCGCCCTGTCGATCCCCCGCCCCCACTGGAGGGCATAAGGAATCGATTCGTCCTGGTGGGCGTATCCGTACGCGATGCTCTCGCGCAGGCCGCCCGAGAGCTTCCCGGCCAACTCCTCACCGAGGTCCTTCCTCACGACGTCCAGCCCGAGAGGGAGGGGGAGACCGTGCGTCTTTTCCTGCCAGAACTCGCCGAAGTCGATCACCTTATGATATCCGAGCGATCCGTATGTGATCTGCCCCTCATGGATCAGGAGTCCCGCATCGATTTCCTCCCTGTCGACGGCCCCCATGATCGCATCAAACGGCATATCGACGTTCCGTATCCCTTCCGTGAATGTCTTGAACAGGAGCGTGGCGGTGGTGAGAGGGCCCGGGGTGCCGACGGTCTTCCCGCGAAGTTCGCCGAGCGACCTGTAGCGGCGGGAGATCAGAACGGGTCCGTACCCCTCTCCCATGCTGGCACCTGTCCTCATGATCCAGTACCTGTCGGCGACGGCGCTGAAAGCGTGTGCGGAGATGGCGGTCACCTCCAGCTCGGCCCGGATCGCCCGCTCGTTGAGGGACTGTATGTCTTCGAGCAGGTGTTCAATCAGGATGCCGGGGAGCTTCACTTTCCCGCTGGCGAGCCCGTAAAACATAAACGCATCGTCGGGATCCGGACTGTGTCCCACCCTGATTGTGCGGTCTGTCATTTGTTCAGCTTCCTGTAGATGTCGGGGTTGCTGATCTCCATGTAGCGCTCGGGGTGCCGCGGGACGTCGAATCCGAAAGGCCTGTACAGCCCGTGGGCGTCGCGTGTCAGAAGGCTCCAGCGGCGCAGCCCCTGGAGGTCCGGGTGCGACGTGATGCACTGCATCAGGAGCTTCCCCACCCCGTCGCCGCGGAACGGTTCGAGGACGAACACGTCCGCGATGTACGCATACGTCGCCCGGTCGCTTATCACACGGGCGAAACCGATCTGCGCTTCCCCCCGGTACGCGCCGAAGCAGAGGGAGCCGCGTATCGAACGTTCCACGATCTCCCGGGGAATACACTCCGCCCAGTGACTCCGGCTGAGGAACCCGTGAATGATGTCGATATTCAGTCGGGCCGGGTCCGTCGAGACCTCTGTTCCGCCTGTGCGGAGTGTGTGGTGGACCATGTCACTTCTCGGCAGTGTAGATCGATGCGATGCCGAACGTCAGGCGCTCGGCGTGCGTCCGGGTGAATCCCGCGGATATCAATAGTGCCAAAAACTCATCCCCTTCAGGGAACACCATCACGCTCGCGGGGAGGTATGCGTACGCCTCGCTGTTGCCGGAGAGAAGACGGCCGATGAGAGGGATCACATTCAAAAAATAGAACAGGTAGATCTGCCGGAACGGGAAGCGGCGCGGCCGCGAAAACTCCAGGACAACGAGCTTCCCCCCGGGGCGGAGGACCCTGCGCATCTCCGCGAGGCCGCCGTCAAGCCTTTCGAAATTGCGGACGCCGAAAGCGACGATTGCCGCATCGAACGACCCCTCTGCAAACGGGAGACTCTCGGCCTCCCCGTTCCGGAGAGAGACGATTCCGGAGAGCCCCCGCGCGGCCAGTTTCTTCCGGCCCAGAGCGAGCATTTCATCGGCGATGTCGACTCCCACCACCTCGCGGGGTGCGAGCCGGGCGGCGGCAATCGCAAAATCGGCGGTACCCGTCGCGACATCGAGTATCCGCCCGCCCGCCACGGGCCGCAGGTGGTTGATCGCCCTGCGCCGCCAGTATGTGTCGACGCCTCCGCTCAGCAGGTGGTTGAGCAAGTCGTACCGGCGGGCGATGGAATCGAACAGGGAGCGGACGTACTGTTTCTGCACAACCGTGAGCCGAACTGTGAGCCCGAAAATACGAAATGTGCGGAAGAGTTCCAAGGCTCCGGTGTTCGTCCCCCGGGCGGGGAGGGTTCCCCCGTCCGGCATATTGACATTGTACGCCGATTCGTGTATACTCTTGAAAAGGCGCCGAGAGAGCCTGACCTTCATCCGGGAGCGGTGAGGGTCTTTTTGTTTTGCCGCGCACCCCCACAGCACAGCGACTGGCAATGACCCGAATCCGCGTCCGCCTGGATGCACTCCGCGACAGGTCGTACACCGTGGAGATCCGGCCGGGAATTCTTGCCGAGGTTCCCCTGCTCCTCTCCCGCTCGGAAGGGAAGAGGCGCATGTTCGTCATCACCGACTCGAACGTCACACGGTACTACGGCCGCGCGCTCAACAGCAAACTCGCGGCCGCCGGGTGCGAAGTCACGGTGCTGGATGTCCCGGCGGGAGAGCGCTCGAAGGGTTCCCCGACGGTGAACTTTCTGTACACCAAAGTCTTCCGCGGGGGGATCAGGCGGGACAGCCTCATCATCGCTCTGGGCGGCGGGGTGATCGGGGACCTCGCCGGGTACATCGCAGCAACGGTGTTGCGCGGCGTGCGGCTCGTGCAGATCCCCACGACGCTCCTTGCCCAGGTGGACAGCAGCGTCGGAGGGAAAGTGGGGATTGATCATCCCGCGGGGAAAAACCTGATCGGGGCCTTCCACCAGCCTTCGGCGGTCTACATCGATCCGGAGGCTCTCCTGACTCTCCCCCCGGATGAGTTCAGAAACGGATTCGCCGAGGTTATAAAGATTGCCGCCGCGCTTGATGCTCCCTTCTTCGCCAACATCGAGCGAAACGCCCAGCGCATCAGGAGGGAGAATACGGCTCTCAACGCGAAGATCCTGGAAACTGCGGTAGCACTGAAAGCCTCGGTAGTCGAAAAAGACGAGCGTGAAACCGGGCTGAGGCGTGTGCTTAACCTGGGGCATACGATCGGCCACGCCCTGGAATCCTCCGGCGGGTTCGCCCTGAAACACGGCCAGGCGGTCGCGATCGGCATGGCGGTCGAAGCGCGTATCTCCAGGGAACTCGGGCTCCTCGGGGCGTCGGACTGTCAGAGGCTGACAGCGATGCTGGAGGCCGCGGACCTCCCCGTTACGCCTCCCCGGAGCATCAACGAGCGGGCGTTCATGTCAGCGATCGCGCTGGACAAAAAATCCGACGTGTCGGGGACGCGGTTCGTTCTCCTCCGCAGGATAGGCGAATGCGCCCCCGGTGTCCCCGTCCCGGCCGATCTCATTCGGAAAACGATGGGTCTTGTCTCTAAGAAGAGTACGCATGGCTGAACGCCGGGAGCGTGATCGTGTCTCCCTGCGGCGGAAACCGGAGAATGGATGATCATCGTTTCGATCACCGGCCCGCGGATGTCGGACGCACTTGAACAGGTCGCGGCCTCGGATCCATGGGCGGACATGTTTGAATTCCGGTTCGATCGTATTCGCAAACCGGAGCTCGCCAGGCTCCTCCTCTCGACGCGCAAGCCGGTGATTGCGACTTGCAGGCCTGTCTGGGAGCGGGGGGAATTCCGGGGTTCGGAAGAGGAGCGTCTCGACATACTCGCGGCGGCGTCACTGCTGGGGGCGGAGTACGTGGATATCGAATTGCGCGCAGGCGCGAGGGTTCTGGGCCAGTTCCTCGGCCGGCGCCGCGAGAGCAGCGTGATCGTCTCCTACCATGCTCCCCCCGGCACGCGGGTCAGCATCGGTGCGCTCTACAGGAGGATGAGGGGTACGGGGGCCGACATACTCAAGTTTGCCTTTGACGCGCACGATGCCTGGGAGAACCGGATCGCGTTCGATTTCCTCCGGCGTGCCGGGAGCGACCGGCAGCGGGCGATCGCTATCGCGATGGGTGAGGCGGGGGAGCCGAGCAGGGTGCTGTACCGGGTGTTCGGAGGGTGGGGGACGTACGCGGCCCCGGAATCGGGGAGAGCGGCGGCCCCGGGGCAGCTGACTGCGCGCGTCCTGTCAGATCTTTACAGGGCCGAACGGCTCAGGCCTTCCACGAAAATATTCGGCGTTGTGGGAAATCCGGTCCGGCAGAGCCGGGGGATTTTCGTCCACAATCCCCTCTTCGCGCGTGCTGAAAAGAACTCCGTGTACTGCAGATTTGCCGTCACGGACCTGGGCAGGTTCTTCTCCCGCATGGTTCCCCTTGTACAGGGATTCAGCGTCACGCATCCCCACAAAGTGGAGATCGGAAAGTACCTGGACTCCATGGATAAGATCTCCCGTTCCATCGGTGCTGTCAACACGGTGATCAGGAGGGGGGGGCGTCTCACCGGGACAAATACGGATGCCCCCGCGGCTCTCGATGCAATCGAACATGTATCTCCCGTCAAGGGGAAACGAATGCTGATTATGGGTGCGGGGGGGGCTGCCAGAGCGATCGCATTCGAAGCAATGCGTCGCGGCGCGCTGGTGATTGTGACAGGACGAACCCCCCGGGCGGCACGGCGCCTGGCGAGGGAATTCGGAATCGTGTATGTGCCGATTTCCGGCTTCCGCGGTGTGGAAGCCGATATACTCGTCAATGCAACCCCGGTCGGGATGGCTCCGCACTCGCATGAATCCCCTTTCCCCCCGCATATGCTCAGGGGAAAGACAGTCTTCGATGCGGTATACAACCCCCCCCTGACGCGGCTCCTGCGTGAAGCGGCGGGTGCCGGGGCGAAGATCGTCCGGGGGACCGACATGTACATCAACCAGGCCGCGATGCAATTTGAACTCTATGCGGGGGTTTCCGCGAACGTCTCCCTCATGAAGAAACTCCTGCTGCAGGGGGAAGAATCATGATCAGGCACATGGAGAAGACGGTCGTCGACTACGAGCTCCCCGGGCCATGATTCGGGAAGCGAGAACATCAGGTCCCCTCGCCGGGCGGATGCGCGTCCCCGGCTCCAAGAGCCTCACCAACCGGGCGCTGGTGTGTGCGTCACTGGCCGGAGGAAACTCCGTGCTCACGAATGCCTCGGAGAGCGACGACACCGCACTCCTGGCGAACGGTCTCAACCAGCTCGGCATTCTCGTGCACCGGAGGGAGTCTGTGCTTGAAGTAGAGGGGAGAGGAGGCGTCCTTCATGCGCCGAAATTCCCGATCCCCTCGGGAAACGCCGGGACCACACTCCGGTTCCTCCTCTCGCTCGGAGTCCTGGCCTCCGGGACCACGGTGATCGAAACGAGCGGGAGGATGGCAGAACGTCCGAACGACGACATACTCGACGCCTTGAAAGGGATGGGAGTGCCGGTGAAACACGACTCAGGGTCGACCCGTTTCGAGGTCACCGGGACGGGCCTGCCGGGGGGTGAGATTCCGGTCAGGAGCGACAGGAGCTCACAGTTCCTCTCGTCACTTCTGATGGTCGCCCCGTATGCCCGGACCCGGTGCACCGTCATGCCATCCGGGACGGTTGCCTCCGCGCACTACATCCGCCTCACAGTCGAGGTGATGGAGAAGTTCGGCGTACAGGTGCGGAGTGAAGGAGGGGAGCGGTTCTCGGTCGACGCGCCTCTGCACTACAGTCCCGCAGTGTTCGCAGCGGAAAGCGATGCTTCCTGCGCCACATATCCGTTCGCCGCCGCTGCAATTGCCGGGGGAGAGGTCTTCGTCCCCGGAGTCCTCCCTTCGTCGCATCAACCCGACGCCGGTTTCCCGGAGGTCCTCCGCATGATGGGATGCCGCGTGGAGACCAGGGAAGGTGGGACGCTCGTCTCCCGGGGGGGGACGCTCCGGGGGACCGACGTCACGATGAACGGGATGCCGGACGCCGTCCCCGCGCTCGTTGCCGTCGCGCTCTTCGCCGATGGTGAGACTAGGATCCGGGGTATCGGGCATCTCCGGTTCAAGGAATCGAACAGGATTGAAGGGTATGCAGGGGAGCTCAGGAAGCTCGGAGGGGGGATCGGGGTTGAGGGGGACGTCATGACCGTCAGGCAGGCGCGACTGCACGGGGCGCTTCTCGAGACCCATGACGACCACAGACTTGCGATGAGTTTCGCAGTTGTCGGCCTTCGCGTTCCCGGCGTGAGGATCGAAGACCCGGGGTGCGTCCGGAAGTCATACCCCTTGTTCTGGGAAGAACTGGAACGGCTGTTGGAACAGAGCGGTCAATCAGGACGATAACCTATGGCGGGAAACACGTTCGGCTCGCACGTTCGCATCACGACATTCGGCGAAAGTCACGGGCGCGCGATCGGTGCGGTCATCGACGGCGTGCGCCCCGGCCTTCCCATCGACATCGACTTCATACAGCACGAACTGGACCGCAGGCGTCCGGGGCAGAGCGCTGTGACGACGTCACGGTCGGAGGCCGACAGAGTCGAGATCCTCAGCGGGGTCTTCGAAGGAAAGACCACAGGCACCCCTGTCTGCATGCTGATCTGGAACAGGGACCAGAAGCCTCAGGCATACGAGAAGATCAGGGATATGTTCAGGCCCGGGCATGCAGGCTACACCTACCTTGCGAAATTCGGTGTCAACGATTACCGCGGCGGGGGGAGATCGTCGGGGAGGGAGACCGCGGCGAGAGTGGCCGCGGGCGCCTTCGCGAAAAAACTCCTTGCCTTGCGGGGGATCGACGTCTTCGCCTACACGCTCGAAGCAGGGGGGATACGCGCGAAGAGATTCGTACGGGACCAGATCGAAAGGAACCCTCTCCGCACTCCCGACCCGGCGGCCGCACGGAAGATGGAGAGGCTCATACTGAAGATGAAAAAGGAAGGGGACTCGGTCGGGGGAATCGTCGAAGTGGTCGTGAGGAACCCCCCGGCCGGACTCGGGGACCCGGTTTTCGACAAGCTGGAGGCGGACCTCGCGAAGGCGCTCATGTCCATCGGCGCGATCAAGGGGTTCGAGCTGGGGAACGGGTTCGCCGCGGCGCGGCTCCGGGGGAGCCGGAACAACGACCCGATGTATCTCGAGCGGAAGACCGGACGGGTGCGGACGCGCTCCAACAATGCCGGCGGAATTGCGGGGGGAATCTCCAACGGGGAAGACATAGTCGTGCGGATCGCGGTCAAGCCCCCCTCTTCCATACGGAAAGAACAGGAGACCGTCACCGTTGACGGGAAAGCCGCGACGATATCGGTGGAGGGGAGACACGATCCGTGCATCTGCCCGCGTGTAGTCCCTGTGGCGGAATCCATGGTCGCGCTGACAATAATCGATCATCTCATGCGGCAGAGGCTCCTTGCCTCAAGGAGCCGGCTGGACGACCTGCGCGACACGATAGACCTGATCGACCGGAACATGCTCCTGCTGCTGGCCGAGCGCCAGGGACTCGTGCGCCAGATCGGCGCGATCAAACGGAGGCGCGGGAAACTCGTCCGCGACAGGGGGCGTGAGAGGAGCGTTCTGCGGACACAGCGCGCGGGCGCGCGCGATCTCGGCCTCGACGAGGAGATGATCGAAAGGATATTCCTGGATGTCTTCGGACTGGCGCGGGCCTCACAGAGAGTGATCGTCGGGAAATGAAGGGCGACCTCGGCCTGATCGGTTACGGCCGCTTCGGCAGGCTCGCGGCGCGCTACTGCGCCCGTGAGGCCGAGGTGCATGTCTATGATCCACGCGTTCGGGTCAGAGGCGGCGGGGGGATACGCCGCGCCACGCTTCGGGAAGCGGCGTCACAACCGGTGGTGGTCCTCGCGGTCCCCATCTCGGAACTTCGCGGAGTGCTCCGCTCCATCCGGACGCTCGTCCGTCCCGGGGGACTCGTCATCGATGTCTGTTCGGTCAAGGTGATCCCCCTCGGCCTGATGAAACGGATACTCCCTTCCTCCGTGTCGATCGTCGGGATGCACCCGCTGTTCGGCCCGGACAGTGACACGGGTGTGCTCAGGGGACAGAGGGTCGTCGTCTCCCCGTCGCGGGATGGGGGACGATGGATGGGGAGGATCCGCCGGCTCGCGAGATCGAACGGGGTGCGTCTCTCCGTGATGAGGCCGGCAGCGCACGACCGCCTGATGGCGGAGACACTCCTCCTCACACAGTACATGGGTCGTCTCCTGCAGGGAACGGGGATCCCGGCGAGGGCCTGGTCGACTCCTTCCTACGGCAACCTGAAGCTCCTCGTCCGGACCGCCCTGCGCGACTCGGAACAGCTCTTCCTGGATATGTGGCGCTACAATCCTTACGGCCCCCGGACGGCGCGCGCCCTCCTCAGGTCACACCGCGCCCTCCAGAGGAAGACGGGGAAGCAGATTGATATTTAAGGAATTATTGGACTTATTTACAGGCTGTGTCCATATTCACGCCACATTCACGAAGGAGATGCGTGAGCCCGACGGTCCAGATTCGCAATGTCACAAAGAAATTCGGTTCCTTCGTGGCGGTTGACAACCTGGACCTGTCGATCGGCAAAGGGGAATTCTTCGGATTCCTGGGCCCGAACGGGGCGGGGAAGACGACCACGATCAAAATGATCACCGGGCTCTACGCGCCGACGTCCGGTTCCTGCCTGATCAACGGGTATGACGTTCACACGGATCCGGTTCCCGCCAAACGGTCCCTCGGCTATGTCCCCGACCAGCCGTTCTTGTACGAGAAGCTCACCGGGCGTGAATTCCTGTTTTTCGTCTGCGGCCTCTTCAATATGCCCATTGCCGTGGTGAAGGAAAAGATCGATGAATACATCGACATTTTCGAGATCGGCGATTTCATCGACAAGCGGGGGGAGGAGTATTCACAGGGAATGAGGCAGCGGATCGTCCTGTCCGCCGCGCTGATCCACGATCCGGGCGTGCTCATCATCGACGAGCCGCTTGTCGGCCTTGATCCCCGCAGCTCGCGCCTGGTGAAGGACGTGCTCAAGCGGAGGACAACCGAGGGGCTGACGATCTTCATGTCGACGCACCTCCTGGAGATCGTGGAGGAGCTGTGCGACCGGATTGCGATCATCAAAGAGGGACGGATCATCTACGAAGAAACCCAGAGCGCCGCGCGAAGGTCGAATGGCCAACTGGAGACCATGTTCCTGGAATTGACGAAATGACCAACGGATGCCACAGTTTATTCTCATCCTGAACGTCAAGGCCAGCGCGTTCATCAAGAACGTCACGGACTTCCGCCCGCAAAGCGTTCTCAAGAACCTGTCTTCCGTCCTGATATTCGGCGGCGTGGCGCTCGGCGTGTTCCTCCTCTCGCGCGCGGCGACAGGATACCTCCTCCAGCAGGCGCACATCGGCCTCTTCCTGTTCCACAGGTTCCTCTCGATGCTCCTCTACGTTTTTTTCATCACCGTCAACCTGGGCAACATGATCGTCTGCTACGCGACGCTGTATAAGTCGGAGGAAGTGACGTTCCTTATGGGCCTGCCGGTGCCGCACCACACGATATTCGCCGTCAAGTTCATAGACAATTTTTTCTACAGCTCCAGCACGCTCCTTCTTCTCGGACTGGCCCTCCTCCTGGGGTACGGGTCGTACTTCGGAATGTCCGCCTGGTTCTATTTCTTCACATTTGCGGCCGTGCTCCTCCCCTTCATGCTGACGGCGGGAGTTTTTGCCGTTATCATGCTGATGCTCCTCATCGGGGTTGCCTCGCGCGTCGGCATCCGGTGGCTCCTGTCCGGTATCATGATCGTGTATCTCTCGGCGATCTATCTTTATTTTTCAGCTGTCAATCCGGTGGTTCTGGTACAGGAGGTGATGAAACACTATCCCGACGTCAATGCGTACTTCGGCTACCTTGACCCCCCGTTTGTGCGGTACCTTCCGAACCACTGGGTATCGGAATTCCTCTACTGGACCGTCAACGGGGAACCTGCTCGTGCGAGCTGGCACCTCCTGACCCTCTTCTGCATACTCGCGACGCTCATGCTGACGGCGTGGATCGTTGCGCGCATGTACTACTATAAGAGCTGGGTGAACGCCTCGGAAGCGCGCTCTCCCGTCGCCGGCCGTCCCCGGTTCCTCCAGGTCCGTTTCATGGAGTTCGGGCGCGAGGGGATACTCGCGCGCCCCTCTGACGTAGTACTCAGGCGGGATTTCTGGGGTTTTTTCCGTGAGCCGAGCCAGTGGCTCCACCTCCTGCTGATGTTTGTCCTCCTCCTTGTCTTCCTGGTCTCGATCAGCTCTCTCGACTTGAGGCTGACACAGCCGTTTCTCCAGACGATTTCATATCTCGTGGTCTTCCTGTTTGACGGGTTCCTCATAGCCTCGATATCCCTCAGGTTCGTTTTCCCCGCGTTGAGCCTCGAGGGGGACGCTTTCTGGTGCATTCGTTCCGCCCCGGTGAGCCTCCGGAGGCTTTACCTGCAGAAATTCATCGGGTCGTTTCTCCTTATCGTGACGACGGCGGAGATCCTCTCGGTGGCGTCGACCTCGATGCTCCGCGATTCCCCCGTCCTCGTCCTTGTCGGTGCACTCTGCACGGCGTTCGTTGCCCTGGGACTCACATCCCTGAATCTCGGCGCGGGAGCGTATTTTGCGACATTCCGGGAGAAGAACCCGATACGCATCGCTTCCTCACAGGGGGCTTCCCTGACCTTCCTCGCCGGGATGGTGTACCTGGGAGCAGTCGTGGCCTTACTTGTAGTTCCCCTGAACCGGTATTTTGAGATCCTGATAATCCGGGGGACGACATCGGCGGGCTGGCTTGCGATCCCGCTTGTTGCCGTGGGGATCCTGACGTCCATTGTCTTTGCCGGTTCGACGGGAGTCGGGCTGGCGACCCTCCGCAGGGACTTCTGAATTCTCTCTGCAGTCTCTGCGGATAGCGATCCAACGCAGTGCCCGACGCACTGCGACTGAACTGTCAACTCAACGCTGCCGCCCTATGATTCTATCCCTTCGGTGGGTGACGTTCTTCACCGGACTGCTCATCGCATGTGTCCCGGCCGCCGGCCAGGTCCGCCTTGAATTCTCGGGTAAAAACGAGGTGATATTCCGGGAGGCTGTTGCGCGCTACGATTCCGGGTTCGCACGTGAGGCCCTCGTCGGGTTCGACAGGTGCATCACGGAATTCCCCTCGGGGCACCGCATCACCGCTGCATTCGTCATGAAGGGGAAAGCCCTCTACCTGCTGGGTGAGAACCTTGACGCCGCGAAAACCATGAAGTCGTTCCTCTCACGCTTCCCCTCGAGCAGCTACGTGCCCGACGCCGAACTCACGCTTGGCCTCATCTACCTGAAGATCGATCGTCCCGAGGAGGCAATGGAGATGCTCCTGGCCGCGTCACGCACCCGGAAGCCGACTTCCCCCCCGCTGCTGGCCCGGAAGATCGAAGAGGCGATGGACTCCACGGTCGATACGCGCCTCGGGCCGGCTCAGCTCAGGAGGTTCCTGACACTGGCGGTGACCCCCGCCGAACGATCGTACTTCTGGCTCAAGATCGCCCAGCGGGAGGCGTCTGCCGGCAACATCGTCGCCTCCGTGATCGCGCTGGATTCTCTCGCGGGGCGTTACCCGGAAAACCGCTTCGCCCGACAGGAAGCAGAGCTTCGTGCCCGCATTATTGCCCGGAGCAATGTGAAGCTGGGGGTGCTCCTCCCTCTCATGAGAAAGGGGGAACTGTCGCCGGCCGGCGGGGTCGGGAACGAAGTGTACGAGGGGGTGCAGTTTGCTGTCGAGAGGTTCGGACTCGGTCCGGGGCGCCATATAACGGTGACGCTTGAGACCAGGGATACGGAACGGGACCCCGGCCTCGCCACGAGGGGTGCACGGGAACTTGCCGACGACAAGGATGTGGTGGGTGTCCTTGGCCCCGTTTTTTCGCCCGAAGTGACCTCCGCAGCGGCGGTCGCCAATGCGCGCGGCGTCCCGCTGGTGACCCCGACGGCGAACGCGAACGGGATCGCGGCGACAGGGAGGTATGTGTTCCAGACAAACCCTGACTACGATGCGCGGGGGCGGGCGATGGCCCGCTATGCCGTCCAGCAACGCGGGTTTCGCACACTTGCCGTCCTTGCTCCGTCGGATACCTATGCGAAATTCCTCGCCGAGGCGTTTCTCCGGGAAGCGGCGAGGCTCGGCGCGCGCGTCCTGAGCATGCAGTGGTACCAGCGAGGAACATCCGATCTGAAGCCCCAGCTCGCCTCAATCAGGCGCGCCGGGATGCTGGATGGTGCCGACGCGAAACTCTCTTTTGGCGGGAAGGTCAGGCCGTCCACGCTCATGAAATTCGCCGGTCTGGGTGTCCCGCTCAAGCGGCTCGACTCGCTCATGAACAGGGCCAGCGTCATCAGCGCGCGGCAGCTCCTCGGGTCCAGGGCGCGTGCGCTCCTGGATTCGATGGAGATCCCTGTCGTCTACGATGAATCAAAGGTGGACAGCCTCGAGTATCCCGTAGAGAGCATCGATGCGATCTATGTACCGATCAGCGGTGCGGAAGAGATCGGGATCGTTTCGTCCCAGATCGTCTACTTTCATTTTCAAACGCAGGTCCTCGGTTCGGGGGAGTGGAACAGCTTTGCCGAACTGAACGCGAACAGGCGATACGCGGAAGGGGTCGTGTTCGAGTCGGACACGTTTATCGACACCGCGGGGGGGGCGTACGCATCGTTTGCCGCGGGCTTCGCCGCCCGCTTCAGGAAAAAGCCGACCAAGAACACGCTCTTCGGATACGATACGGCCGACATGATGCTCCGGCTGATCGGCGAGGGCGCTGCGACGCGCGAGACACTGGAGAAAGCCCTGGCGGGGCTCCGCGACTACCGGGGGTTCCATTCCAGAATCGCCCTCGGCGCCGACCGGGTCAACGGCGCCCTGACCGTGCTCCGCTACGAACAGGATGAGATCCGGGAAGTCGGGGAGGTCAATGCCGGCTCAGGGGAGGAGGGGGGGGTACAGGAAGGTGGCGGGAAGCGCTGATCAGATCAAAGAACGTGTGGCCCTGCGCGGTGCAATCCGCACGTGGCCGAGAGGGGAACGTCCGCGGGAGAAGCTCCTGCGGAACGGCGCCCAGACGATGAGCGACGCCGAGCTCCTTGCGATCCTGATCCGTACGGGGAACCGGGCGCAGACTGCGCTCGATCTGGCGTCCGGTATGCTCCAGGGGGGAAGGGGGTTGGCCGGACTGGCACGGCGCAATGCCCGCGAGTTGATGCGCGTGGAAGGGATCGGTGAGGCGAAAGCGCTCGGGATACTCGCTGCCTTCGAGCTCGGGCGCCGCCTGCAGGCGGACAGCGGAGGAAGACGGACGCCGCTTCGGACGCCCGAAGACGCCGCACGGCTCGTCATCCCGCGGCTGCGCGACCTGACGCACGAAGTGTTTGCGGTCCTGGTTCTCGACACGCAAAACGTAGTCCTTGCCACCGTCGAGCTGTCACACGGGACGCTCAACGCGAGCCTGGTGCATCCGCGCGAGGTTTTCAAGGCGGCGATCGACCACGTAGGCGCCGCCGTGCTTGTCGTTCACAACCACCCGAGCGGGAACCCCGAACCGAGCGGGGAGGATATCGCGATAACGCACCAGCTCGCCGAGGCGGGGAAGATCCTGGGGATACCGTTGCACGACCATCTGATCGTCGGTGGAAACGGTTACGTGAGCCTTGCAGAGCGGGGGCAGATCTTTTGATCTATTGACAAAACGGACTTTTTTATGTATTGTAACCCATGTTTCGCACCGCGGATCGTACAGGCTTTCCCTTACACCCATCACTCTCAGGAGGGGTTCCAATGCAAAAGCTCAACAGGACGGTCACCGCGCGAGCGCTGGCTATCCTCTTTGCGGGCTCAGTCGTTCTTGTCGGTTGCTCGTCAAGTCCTGATGATGCACAGATGAAGCAACTGAACGACCTCAAGGAGGAAGTCTCGGCGCTGCAGAAGGATGTGGCGGCCAAGGAAGATCAGAAGGGCGCTCTCGACAAGCAGATCGCAGAAAAGAACGCGAAGCTGAAGAAATGTAACGACGATCAGGCGATCGTGAAGCAGCGGCTGGCAAAGTAAACGCACGAACAACGACCAGGAGTCTCACCCCATGAAACTGAAATCACTGTATGTCGTGCTTGCCGCGCTTCTCGTCTTCGTCCTGGGAACCGCGATGGCACAGGATAAAATGACGAAGGACCAGTGGCAGCAGGAAATCACCAAGTACACGACGATGCGGAACGACCTGAGTGCAAAGGCAAAGGCGCTCGGCGATGATGCGACGGCATTGACCGCGCAGTCAACACAGCTCGACGCCGACTACCAGAAGTGCATG
Organism: Ignavibacteriota bacterium; assembly: GCA_003158475.1. Classification (GTDB taxonomy): domain Bacteria; phylum Bacteroidota; class Ignavibacteria; order UBA10030; family UBA6906; genus Fen-1273. Next base: position 28,447 of record PMJR01000103.1, read on the forward strand.
GACGCCCTCTATGCCCTCGTCGGCTCCGACGCCTCAAAGGCGGATGCATACCGCTCGGAAATCGAATCAGCGGAGAACAAGGCGAACGAGCTCTCCCGCCTCTCCGACGCCGACCTGGTTGCGCGCAGCGGCGAAGTGGATGCGCTTGCCGGGACCGTGAAGGGGCTCTGGGAGAACAAGCTATCGCTCATCCCCGAGTTCTGGGATCGCCTGACCGCCCTCAACGACAAGGTCAAGAGCCTGCAGGCCACGCTGGGCAACCAGGTGAAGGTCTACACCGTCGGCACCTGGGCAAAAGACCGGGATTGCCTCTGGAACATCTCGAGGAAAAAGGAGATTTACGACAACGCTTGGCTCTGGCCCAGGATCTGGCAGGGGAACCGGGATCAGATCAAAGATCCCGATGTCATTCATCAGGGACAGAAGCTCAAAATCCCCAAGGGGAACGAGCTGAACGCAGAGGAAAAGACAGCCGCGAAGAAATACTACGCCAGGAAATCAGCCAAGTAGTGGCGGGCCTCACAGGACAATGAAGGCGCTTCCCCGCACTGTGGGACGCGCGCGGAGCACAACCCCCTTTCCTGTCTCATACAGGGGAGGGGGTTGTGTGTTCTTGACAAACGAGGAAGGCGCGTGTGACTGAAAAAAAGATGCGGATCGAGGGTGTTGACGCCCTGGCGCTGCTGGGGTTGAACGACGCGAACCTGCAGATCGTCGAGAAGAGGTTCGACTCCACGGTGATCGTCCGCGGGGACGCGATCACGCTCCGCGGAGACCCCGGCGAGGTGGACCAGCTCGAGCGCGTGTTCAAGGAGCTGATGTTCCTGCTGGCGAGAAACGGATCACTGACGGCCAACGACGTGGACACGGTGATAGATCTCGTGACCGCAAACGGCGAACCGGCGCTTCCCCGGGGCATAGCCTCTTCGCTCAGCACGGACGAGCTCGATGCCCTGATCCTGTTCACAAGGAACCAGATGATCCGCGCCAAGACCCCCGGGGGGCGCGCCTACGTCCGTGAGGTCCGGAAAAACGATATCGTCTTCGCAATCGGTCCCGCGGGCACCGGCAAAACCTACATGGCCGTCGCGCTCGCCGTTGCCGCGCTGAAGAACAACGAGATCACCAAGATCGTGCTGACGCGTCCCGCGGTGGAGGCGGGGGAAAGCCTCGGATTCCTTCCGGGCGACCTCAAAGAGAAAGTCGATCCGTTCCTCCGGCCCCTGTACGACGCCCTCGACGATATGGTCCCGGCCGAGAAGCTCCGGGGCTACATCGAGAAACGGATCATCGAGATCGCTCCGCTCGCCTACATGCGCGGCCGGACGCTGAACAACGCCTACGTCATACTCGACGAGGCCCAGAACGCCTCGACGATGCAGATGAAGATGTTCCTCACCAGGCTCGGTCCGAACTCACGCGCGATAGTGACGGGGGATGTTACCCAGATTGACCTGCCGAAAAAAACAAGCTCCGGGCTCGTGCAGGTCCAGGAAGTGCTCCGCGGGGTGGCGGGAATCTCGTTCGTCTACTTCGACAGGAACGACGTCGTCCGCCACCGGCTCGTGAAGGACATCATCGACGCCTACGAAAGGCACGCGAACGGGAAGGCGCGTGAAGGGGAGGAGCTCTGAGGTCTCCCGGTCCCGCCTGAAATCGGCGGGACTGTGAGTCATGCCTCGGAGCGGCGTGACCGTTGGCGGCGGCGGCCGGGCCGTTTCTTCTTCGCTTCCTCCCAGAGTGCGTCCATTGCATGGAGCGATGCGTCGCCGGTTCTGATCCCGCGCGCGGCCAGACTTTTCTCGATGTACTGGAAGCGGCGCGTGAATCTCTCCACGGTTCCCCGCAGCGCGCGTTCCGGATTCACACCGGTGAACCGGGCGTAATTTACTAGTGCGAAGAGGAGGTCCCCGAATTCTTCTTCCCGGCGGCGCCTCCCCCGTGCCGCGCGCACCTCCTCCGCCTCCTCCGTGACCTTCTTCAGGACGTCCTCCGTTTTCGGCCAGTCGAACCCGACGGCAGCGGCCCGCCGCTGGACCTGCATCGCCCGCTGGATCGCCGGGAAGCCGCGGGGGATCCCCTCGAGCACCGAGCGCCGTCCCTCGTTCATCTTGAGCTGTTCCCAGTTTTTCAGCACGTCGCCCGCTCCCTTCGCCCGCACGTTACCGAAGACATGCGGGTGCCGCCGCACCAGTTTGTCGCTGATCCCGGTGAGGACCCGGGCGAAGGTGAATTCGCCCGACTCTTCCCCGATCGTGGCATGCATGGCGATGTGGAGCATCAGGTCGCCGAGTTCCTGTGACAGGTCCGCGGTGTCACGCCGGTCCACCGCATCGAGCACTTCATATGTCTCCTCAAGGAGGCTCTCTCCGAGCGAGCGATGCGTCTGCTTCCTGTCCCACGGGCATTCTTTCCGGAGCCTCCGGACTATGGAGACGAACCGGCGGAACTCGCCTGCGGGGACGGGGTGGCGGCGGCGTGCACTGATCATGGCGTCCTCTCCCTGAAGTGACGTGCAACGTAGGGAATGCCCCGCTGAGTTGCAACGCGGCTGGAATCTCAGCGACCGGATGTCTATATTGCCTCCCTCTTTTGCACCGGATGCTCCGTTCTCCTCACAGGTACGTCGATGAAAAAAAAGGTCGCAGTGTCGGCCCTCGTGATCGGGGCCGGTGTGCTCCTGTATTCCCTCCTCTCCAGGCCCGGAGATGCATCCATGATTCTTCTGAACGGCGTCATCTATACGCTCGACGAAGGGAAGCCCATCGCCTCGGCGTTGGCGATCCGTGGGGACAGGATCCTCGCGGTGGGGTCGGACCACGAGATCCGCTCCTCCTACCGCGCCGAAAAAACGATTGACCTCGGGGGGAAGCCTGTCTATCCCGGCTTTATCGACTCCCATGCCCACCTGGAGGGCCTTGGGGCGGCGCTGATGAATCTTGATCTCTCGGGCACACTCTCCGAGGAGGAAGCGGCCGGACGGGTGGCCCGAGCGGTGCGCGATACTGCGGGGGGAGGATGGATCCGGGGGCGCGGATGGGATCAAAACCGCTGGCCCGGAAATGGATTCCCGACGCGGGCGTCGCTCGACCGGGTGTCCGCTTCGGTCCCTGTTTTCCTGACGCGCGTGGACGGGCATGCCGTGTGGGTCAACAGCAAGGCTCTTGCAATCGCGGGGATCGATGAGAAGACCCCGGATCCTCCCGGGGGAAGGATCGTCCGAGACAGGAAAGGGAGGCTCACCGGCGTGTTCATCGACAACGCCGTGGATGCCCTCCAGAGCATGATTCCTCCTCCCTCGGAGGAGGAAAGGACCGAAGCGATACGCAGGGCGGTCCGGGCCTGTGTCGCCTCTGGTCTGACCGAAGTCCATGACATGGGTGTCGATTCGGGTGGCGTGGCGATTTACAGGAGTCTCATTGACAGGGGACAGTTCCCTTTCCGCGTGTATGTGGCCCTCAGAGGCTCGTCTTCCGGGTCCTGGGCGCGCTTCCGGAACTCGGGCCCCCTGAAGGAGACTCACGCGGGGAGGCTGACCGTCCGGGCGGTGAAATTTTACGCTGACGGGGCGCTCGGGTCGAGAGGGGCGGCACTGATCGAACCGTACTCTGACGATCCGGGGAACAGAGGGCTCACACTTACGTCACGGGCCGAGTTGCTCGGGGCGGCGGAAGAAGCGCTCGACGCGGGGTTCCAGCTCTGCACGCATGCTATCGGCGACAGGGCGAATGCGTTCGTCCTTGACGTCTATGACGAGGCCCTTACATCCCGGGGCGCGAAGGGGCGGGACATTCGTTTCCGGGTCGAGCACGCGCAGGTGCTCTCGAGAGCGGACATTCCCCGTTTCAAAGCGCTGGGTGTTATCCCGGTGATGCAGGCCTCCCACTGCACGTCGGACATGCCCTGGGCGATCAAGAGACTCGGCCCTGAACGGATACAGGGGGCCTACGCGTGGAGATCGCTCCTGCGTCAGGGGAGCATTGTTCCGGGCGGATCGGATTTTCCCGTCGAGAGCCCGAACCCCCTGTGGGGGTTCTACGCCGCCGTCACCCGGCAGGATCAGAACGGGCTCCCGGAGGGGGGGTGGAACCCGGGAGAGCGGATGACGCGTGAGGAGGCGCTAAGATCATACACGCTCTGGGGGGCATTCGCGGGGTTCCAGGAAAAAGAAAAGGGGAGCATCGAACCCGGAAAATGGGCGGACCTGGTTGTACTTACTGATGACATCATGAAGATCGATCCCCCGAAGATTCTGACAACGCGTGTGGCGGCGACCATCATCGCGGGGGAGGTCGTGTACGACGCGCCCCGGGAAAGCGGGGGCCTCGCGCAGTGAAAGACCTGTGGAATCTGGTCCCGGGCGCCTTCCACACAGAACGGAGGAATTTCCTCCTGAATACCGTTGAAGGGGCGCTCTTTGTAGCCTCGGCGGCGTTCATCAACCCGCAGACCGTCCTGCCGGCACTTGTCAACAGGCTCGGGGGAAGCAATATCGCCGTCGGAGCCCTGGGGGTCCTGGTGTATGTCGGGCTGTTCATCCCCCAGATATTTGCCGCGCGGTACGTCGAAACGATCCCCTGGAAGAAGCCCTGGTCGCTGGGATTCGGGGCCACACACAGGCTGTTTCTGCTCGTCATGGCATTTGCCATACTCCTCCTCGGGAGCGACCGGCCGTCCCTTGCACTCTGGCTCTTCCTTCTCCTGTATACGGCGATGCAGGTGGTCGTCGGTATTTCCACGCCCGGCTGGTTTGACCTCTTTGCAAAGCTGACTCATCCCGGGAAACGGGGACGCCTCGTGGGCCTCCGTAATTCCGTGGGGGGAGGGTGCGCGTTCGTCTGCGGGCTCTGCCTCACCTGGATACTCGCGAGATTCACATTCCCGGCCTCCTATGCAATCGCGTTTTTCGCGGCGTTTGCTCTCCAGATGGCTTCACTCGCCACGCAGTCGGGGCTCGTGGAAAGCGAGCCGAGCGCCGTCTCTCCCCGCCGCCCCTTCTTTGCGTTTCTGAAGGAACTCCCCGATGTCCTGAAATCCAATCCCCCGTTCAGGAGGTTCATCACCGCCTGCGCGATGCTCACGTTCGCCACGATGCCTGTGAGCTTTTTCACCGTGTACGCGCTCGGGAGGTTTCAGGCCGATGAGTCGTCGATAGGAGAATTCACGCTCATCATGGTGGCGATCCAGGTGGTAGGCGCGCTCGTCACCGGCTACCTGGCGGACAGGTACGGGAACAAGACCTCGCTCCTTGTCGCATCTGCCAGCCTGCTCGGGGCGACCATCACGGCGCTCGCGGCGCCGACGCTCGGCTGGTTCCGTCTGGTGTACCTCTTCCTCGGAGTCAACCTGGGGACCGAGATGATGGCGCGGTACAACATGTCGATCGAATACGGACCGGCGAACAAGAGATCGACGTACGTCGGACTTATGAACACACTCCTCGCCCCGTTTTACCTCTCGGGGATGATCGGCGGGATTCTGAGCGAGTGGTTCGGCCTTCCGGCCGTCTTTCTCGTCGGCGGCCTTTCCTCCGTGGCCGGAATCACCTATCTTGTCCGAAACGTCCGCGAACCGCGGACACTCATCGTGCAGGAGGGGCCTGCGTGAGGAAAACTGGTGTGAGGGTGAGACGGAGTTGCTCGTTGCATTTCGGGCGCGACGGTGATATATTGCACCGTGTATGACGACGCCCCTGCCCACGAACGAGGACGCTCCGGAGCGGAAGTGGACAGTACTGCCGCTTCTGGAATGGACGGCGCACTATCTGCGGGAGCGGTCATTCGAAGAATCCCGGCTCAATGCGGAACTGCTTCTGGCGCACGCTTTGCGCCTTCCCCGGCTCGGCCTGTATCTCCAGTTCGACAGGCCGCTTGCGGCACGCGAGCTCGCACTGTTCAAAAAATTGCTGCTGCGACGGATGACGCACGAGCCGGTACAATACATACTGGGGGAGACGGAGTTCATGGGGCTCCCCTTCGAGGTCACCTCCGCCGTCCTCATCCCGCGGCCCGAGACCGAAAATCTGGTCGAAGAGTCGATCCGATGGCTGAAAAGCTCCGGGAGCGCCGGGGGGCGCATACTCGAGATCGGGACAGGCTCGGGGAATATTGCAGTCGCCCTGGGGAAATTCCTCCCCGGTGCGCACGTCACATCGCTGGAAACGAGCGGCGATGCGCTCGAGGTGGCCCGCCGCAACTGTGAGCGTCACGGCCTGGGGAACGTGGAGTTCCTTCGGAGGGACGTCTTCTCAGCCGAGCTTGAAGGGGAATTCGACGGGCGCGTGTTCGACGCGGTGGTGTCGAATCCTCCATATGTCAGCGAGGCGGAATTCAATCTCCTCGAGCCGGAGGTGAGGGAGTTTGAGCCGCGGCTCGCAACGACCGACGGGGCCGACGGGTTCCGGTTCATCCGGAGAATCGCCGGTCTCGCGACGGGGGTTCTCCGCCCCGGCGGGGGGATGTTCCTGGAGATCGGCTACGGGCAGGCGGAGGCCGCCGCAAGGATCGCCCGCGAGTCCGGGCTGACCGGCATAGGAGTTCAAAACGATTTCGGCGGCATCGGCCGCATCCTCACGGGATTCGCCGCGGGGGGATTTCCTCCGTCGTGATGGCCCTCGTCCAGCGAGTCAGCGAAGGGGCCGTCTGGATTCACGGAGAAGAGACGGCCAGGATCGGGAAGGGATACGTCATACTCGTCGGCGTGCGGAAGGGGGACACCGGGAAGGATGCACTCTCCCTCGCGGAGAAATGTGCGGCACTCCGCGTCATGGAGGATGCGGAGGGGAAAATGAACCTGAGCCTCGCCCACGCGGGCGGAAGCGCGCTCGTGGTCTCACAGTTCACGCTGTATGCCGACACGCGGAAAGGGAACCGCCCCGGATTCGGCGAGGCCGCTCCCCCCGAAGAGGCCGCCCCGTTGTATGAGGCGTTCCTCGGGAGAATGAAGGAGATACTGGGGGAGGAAAAAGTCCGGAGCGGAGAATTCCGGGCGATGATGAGCGTGAGGATCGTGAACGACGGTCCGGTCACGGTTCTGATCGAATGTCCAATTCACAACCAGCCTAGGAGCGCATCGTCATGACCATGCTGACTCGTGTACGCTACGCGGGGATCGCCCTACTTCTTTCCGCATCACTCGCGCCGCGGGTCCTGTTCGCACAGGACACATTCGGAACACTCAGCAGCGCGCACTTCGAAGTGAAGTACCAGCGGGGTGTACCGCAGGGGGACGCTCGCAAGGTGATGGATTATCTGCAGTCGGAGTACAGATCACTTTCGGCGGATCTCGGCCTTGAACCGAAGGTGAAGATCGATGTGCGCATCTACGAATCGGTGGGAAAGTTTCTCGAAGAGACGACGCTCAAAAGGCCGTGGCGGACCGCGTTGTACCAGCGCGGCACCCTGCATCTTCAGCCGATCTCGGCGATGACGCAAAGGAAGCTCTTTGAGAAGTCGATCGCCTACGAAATAGCGCTTGCGTTCCTGGAGGCGAGCGGACAGAAGGGTTGTCCCCGCTGGCTTGTCGAATCGTTCGCCTCGTACTACTCCGGCGAGACGGCAGGCATGACGCCTCCACTGGGGGCCAGGCTCACTGCATTTTCCGACCTCAACCAGGACATTCAGGAATACCCCAATCCCCCCCAGCGGGAAGACGTGCATTACATCCTCTCGAGCACGATGACCTACTTTGTCCAGAAATACGGGGAGAAACGTGCGTTCAGGCTCTTCCGCGAATTCGACGGAACGACGTCGGTGGACAGGGTCTTCAAGAAAGTGTTCGGGGATGAATACTCCACCATCGAAAAAGGGTGGTCGAAGTACATCGCCTCACGCACCGCCTCATTCAAGTAAACTGCTGAAGGGGGGGAGTGTGTGCGGCGGGTTCTGATGCTCTTTTTGGACGGTGTGGGGATCGGCGTGAAGGACCCGTCGGTCAACCCTCTTTTCGCGGCCCGCATGCCGGCACTTCGCTCCATGTTCGGTGGCGAGCTCCCGTCGCTGGGCCGGAGGCGGATCAGTTCGGGCGCAGCCTCCGTGCTCCCCCTGGACGCCACGCTGGGGGTTCCCGGCCTTCCGCAAAGCGGTACGGGGCAGACGTCACTCTTCACCGGAGCGAACGGGGCGGTTCTTGCAGGGAAACATTTCGGGCCTCACCCGTACTCGACGTTGAAACCGGTCATCGCGGAGCGGAGCATTTTCCGCCGCCTCCGCAACGCGGGCAAATCCCCCCTGTTCGCAAACGCCTTCCCGCAACGGTTTTTTGATTACCTGGGCGGTCACCGCTCGCGCATGTCGGTGACGACGCTCTCCTGCACGACAAGCGGTGTGCCGCTCCTGCGGGCCGAAGACCTTGCACGCGGGATGGCGGTCTCCGCCGATATCACAAATGCAGGGTGGCACGCACTCGGGTATCCGGACATCCCGGTGATCCCGCCGGCGGAGGCGGGGGAACGGCTCTCCAGGCTCTCCCGGGAACACGATTTTGTCCTCTTCGAGTACTGGAAAACCGATTTCGCCGGGCACGCGATGAATGCCCGGGAGGCGGTCAGCGTCCTCGAGACGTTTGACGCGATGCTGGGGGGGATCCTCGACTCTCTCGACACGGTTGAAACGCTCCTCCTCGTCACGAGTGACCACGGAAACATAGAGGACCTGACGACGAAGACGCACACCCGCCATCCCGTGCCGCTGATACTCTACGGTGCGGGAGCACGGTCATTCGCGGACCGTTTCGAGCCAGGCGCCGACCTGACTGCCGTTACCCCGTCGCTGCTCGAATACACGGGCGGCGCGCTCTAAGACCCGGCCCTGGCCGGGGCATGCCCGGGGGCATGTCACAGGGAGAAAAACCTGATGACGCGTTTCCCCTCCCCGCCGGAATCCTCGCTCCTTCCCGCCCCCGCATTCAGGCTCGCCTTTTGTTTTGCAGCCGGAATAATCATCGGTGCGCATGTTCATCTCCCTCCGCCCGCATGGGGATTCCTCTGCCTTGTGCTCTGGCTCCCGACCGTGGTGGCGGTGAAGAGAGCCGCATGCCCCGGGGCATTTCTTTCGATCATTGCAGGGTTGCTCTTCCTCTCGTGCGGTGCGCTCAAGCTCGCCATGGACAGTCCGGCTCACCCTTTGCTCCCCGAACCCCCCAATGCGAAGGCCGTCCTGGTGACGGGGAGAGTGACAGGACCCCCTGAGGTGAAAGGAAGGGGGATCACGTTCACGCTCCTCTCCGATTCATGTTATGTCGATGGCCGGGGAGCCTTGCTCCCTCTACTGATCTCCGTGGCCGTCCGCCGCCCGATGGGGAGCGCATGCCCGATCTCGTACGGCATGACACTTCTGTTGCGCGGATCGATTTCCGCGCCTCCGGCCGAACGGAATCCGGGCGAGTTCAGCCTCCGCGCTTACTACGAAAATATGGGGATCGTCGCGGTCCTTTCCGTGGAGGACCCGGGCGGGATCGTGATACGGGATTCCACGGGCGGCGCGCCCTTCATGAGAGAGTGCCTATACCCGATCAGAGGAGCAATCCTCCGCCGCGTCGGGGAGACGCTTCCGGGGATGGAGGGGGAATTCCTGAAAGACCTCCTGCTCGGCGAACGGTCCGGAATCTCCGAGGAGACAAAGGAGGCGTTCGTCGATGCCGGCGTCGCGCACGTGCTTGCGATCTCCGGGTACAGGGTGCTTGTCGTCGCCGCCATGGTGATGGCCGCACTTACCCTCTTCCGTGTCCCCCGGCGGCTCCGTCCATTCATTGCAGCTCCGGCGCTTCTCTTCTATATGGTACTCGCCCAGGCGCATCCCCCGGTCGTCCGGGGAACGGTTATGGCGCTCGTCTTTATTCTCCGGGGTCCGGTGCAAAGAAGGAGCAGCTCGCGCAATGCCCTCGGCGTGGCGGCCCTTCTGATCCTCGGGGTGGATTCCCGGCAGATCTTCGATGCGGGATTCCAGCTCTCATTCGGCGCGGTACTTGCCATTCTGTTCTTCCTCCCCCCCCTCCAGCGCATGATCGCACGCGGGGAAGGGCGCGGGCTCATTTTCCGCTCCTGTGCCTGGGTACTGCGTTCGATCGCCCTTTCCCTGATTGTTTCGCTCGGAACGCTTCCCGTCACCGCCGCCTGTTTCGGGCGTGTCTCGCTCGTCGGCCTCCTGACGAACATTGCGGTTGTTCCGGCGACAGGGGCCGGCATGGTGCTCGGTGTGCTTTCACTCGGGGCCGGTCTGATCAGTTCCCCCCTGGGCGCGGCATATGCCGCCGCAGACGGCCTTCTCCTCAATTGGACGATCCGGTTTTCCGAGTTTGCAGGGTCGCTCCCTTTCGCCTCCGTTGCGACGGGCCGTTTCGGCCTCTGGGAGGCGATCCCCTGGTATGCCGGGATCGGGCTGGCAACGCACTGGAGGGACCGGAGGGGGGCCGCGAGGTTCCTTGCCCTTCTCCTCGCGGGTCTGAATGCCGTCATGTTCCTCCGCCCGGATCCGGTCTCCGGCCGGGGTGTTCTCCGGGTGAGCATGATCGATGTGGGACAGGGGGACGCCATTCTTGTCGAATTTCCTGGAGGAGAGACGCTCCTGGTGGATGCCGGTCCGCTTACGCTCGCCCGGAATGCAGGGAAAAAGACCGTCCTCCCGTTCCTGAAGCGGAAGGGGATCCGTGCCATCGACATACTCCTCATCACGCACCCGGATGCGGATCATTGCGGAGGGGCGGCGTTCATCATCCGGAGCTTCCCCGTCAGGCGGGTTATCGAGAGCGACGCCGGGGGGATGACCGTTGTCTTCGGTTCGTATCACGCGGCCGCGCGCGCGCGCGGATCTCCTCTCTCGCTCGCATGGAGAGGGGAGAGTATCACGGCTGCGCAGTGTGCCAGGCTCTATGTGCTCTGGCCCGGGCGCCAGAGAACGGCGTCCACCCCGCCTTCCCGCCGCGGAGGGTCCAACAACGCGTCGATCGTTTTCAAGCTCGTGTACGGCGATGTGTCATTCCTGTTCACGGGGGATGCGGAGAAGGAATCGGAGATGCGGATGATCCGTTCGTTCGGCAGTTTCCTCCGTTCGACTGTTTTGAAAGTCGCCCATCATGGGAGCGACAGCGGGACATCGCAGGAGTTTCTCGATGCTGTCCGTCCCGACGTTGCGCTTGTTTCCGTCGGTCTGCACAACAGGTTCCGTCACCCCTCCGCCGCGCTCCTCCGACGGCTCGACGCCGCCCGAGTGCGCGTTCTCAGGACCGACAGGGATGGGGCGGTCGTCCTGGCGACGGACGGCAGGAGCGTGCGGGAACTCCCCTGGCGCTGAGGATTCCTTGATTCTCCGGTCCGATCTGTTTATCATAGGCCATCGTCAACGAACGGGGGAAGAGCATCCGGTGAAACCGTCGCGCGGAAAAAGCGGTGAACGGAAAGGGGCGTTCAGGTCCGATTCGGGGTTCGTGATCGAACGCCTGTATGCTCCTGTGAAACGGGATTACACCCGCGACATCGGTTCGCCCGGCGAATACCCTTTCACGCGCGGGCCCTATCCCACGATGTACCGGGGAAAGTTCTGGACAATGCGGCAGTATGCCGGATTCGGCACCGCCGAGGAATCGAACCGGCGATACCTCCATCTGCTCCGGAACGGCACAACGGGGCTCTCGGTTGCGTTCGATCTTCCGACGCAGCTCGGATACGATTCGGACCATGAACTCTCGCGCGGAGAAGTGGGGAAGGTGGGGGTGGCGATCGACACTCTTGCCGACATGGAGATCCTCTTCAGGGGGATCCCCCTTGAAGGGGTGACGACATCCATGACGATCAACGCAACCGCGGCGATACTCCTCTCGATGTACGTCGCCATCGCCCGGAGCCAGGGGGCGGACATGAAGAAGCTCTCCGGGACGGTGCAGAACGACATATTGAAGGAGTATGTCTCCCGCGGAACTCATATCTACCCCCCCGCCCCCTCCATGAGGCTCGTGACGGACATTTTCCGATGGTGCAGCGCTGAAATTCCCCGCTGGAACACCATATCGATCAGCGGGTACCACATACGGGAGGCGGGAGCCACAGCGGCCGAAGAACTCGGTTTCACGCTGGCAAACGGTATCGCCTACGTTCAGGCGGCGCTGGAGGCGGGACTGGACATCGACGGGTTCGGTTCTCAGCTCTCTTTCTTTTTCAATGCGCACAACAATTTTCTTGAGGAGATTGCGAAATTCCGGGCGGCCCGGAGGCTCTGGGCGCGGATCATGAAAGAGCGCTTCGGTGCGAAGTCCGCCGAGACCATGAAGCTCCGGTTCCACGCGCAGACGGGGGGGGCGACGCTGACGGCCCAGCAGATCGAAAACAACGTGGTGCGCGTAACGCTGCAGGCGCTTGCCGCCGTGCTCGGGGGGTGCCAGTCACTCCACACGAACAGCCGCGATGAGGCGCTCGCGCTCCCCACCGAAGATTCGGCGACACTGGCGCTCAGGACACAGCAGGTCATCGCATTCGAATCAGGCGTTGCGGAGACCGTCGACCCCCTCGGAGGGTCTTTTGCCGTGGAAGCCCTCACAGACCAACTGGAGTCGGAGGCGCAGAGAATCATACAAAGCATCGACGACCGGGGGGGGGCGGTCAGGGCCATCGAGCAAAAGTTCTACCAGACCCGTATAACGGAGAGCGCGTACAGGTACCAGCGGGCGATCGAGGAGAATGAGAAGACGATTGTCGGGGTCAACGCATTCGAGACTGCGGCACGCCCGCAGCCCGAGCTGCTCCGGATCGATGAAACGGCAGCCGCACGCCAGATCGCAAGGCTCCGGTCGGTACGGGAAGGGCGTTCGGCGCCGGAGGTTACCTCCGCGCTCGATGCCGTCAGGAAAGCGGCCGCCGGGAAGGACAACCTCATGCCGCACATACTCAGGGCGGTGGAGGCATATGCAACGGTCGGCGAGATCTCCGACACCCTGCGCGGTGTCTGGGGAGAATACGCCGAATAGGGAATGTCCCTCACAAAGAACAGGATCCGCGAGATCCGCTCGCTGTCGCAAAAGAAGGTCCGGGATGAACTGAACCTGTTTGTCGTTGAGGGGCTCCGGCTCGTACGGGACGCCGCGGAGTCGTCATTCGATATCCCGGAAGCGTTTTCCACCGCAGCATTCGAAGCGTCCCCCGCGGGAGGAGATCTCATAGGGCTCCTCCGCGCCCGGGGGGCCAGTTGCCAGCAGGTCACACACCGTGAACTTTCTCAGTTCGCGGACACCGTGAATGCTCAGGGTGTGCTTGCGGTCGTTCGGAAGAGGGATGAAAGCGCCGGGGAACTGATCCGCCGGATCGCGCCGCCGGCGCTTGTTGTTGCGCTCGACGGGATCGCCGATCCCGGAAACCTGGGGTCGATCGTACGGACGTGCGACTGGTTCGGAGCCGGGGGGATACTTCTCGGCCGGACCAGCGTCGACCTCTACAACCCCAAAGTCGTCCGCTCGACAATGGGAGGTATTTTCCACGTCCCGGTCGTGACGGGACTCGATCTTCCCGAGTGCGTCGTGCAGGCGAAGGAACAGGGCTACGCGGTGTACGTCACCGATCCCTCCGCGGATCTGTTCGACGGCGATGTGCACTTCTCGGAGCGCTCCCTCGTTGTCTTCGGCAACGAGGCGCGCGGCGTCTCGGGAGATCTCTCCCGGCTGGCTGACGAGCGCGTGGCTATCCGGCGTTACGGGGTTGGGGAGTCACTCAATGTCGGGGTAGCGTGCGGCATACTCCTCTCCGCCCACCGCCGTTTCCATGCCTAAAATGCACGCCTGCCGATGATACCAGAGGGCTTCTCGATCGGACACTGGACGGATTCATCCGCACGGACGGGCTGCACGGTCATACTCTGCCCGTCCCGAACGGTGGGGGGATGCGATGTACGGGGGAGCTCACCGGGGACCCGCGAGACCGCTCTCCTGGAAAACGGAAAAAAGATGAATGAAGTGCATGCGGTCCTCCTGAGCGGCGGGAGTGCTTTCGGCCTTGCTGCCGCAGATGGCGTCATGCGTTTCCTCGAAGAGCGGGGGACCGGGTACCGCACACCGTGGGGGATCGTGCCGATCGTGCCGGCGGCCGTCGTGTTCGATCTCAATGTGGGGTCCGCGTCGGTCAGGCCCACCGCCGAATCCGGCTACGCGGCCGCCCGCGCCGCATCTGCGACGGAGATCCGGGAAGGAGCTGTGGGTGCGGGAGCGGGAGCCACGGTCGGGAAATGGGCCGGCCTCGAATACTCGATGCCGGGGGGATTCGGCATCTCCTCACTTGAGCGGAACGGGCTCATCGTGTGTGCGGCCTCGGTCGTCAATGCGCTCGGGGATATACTCGACGATGCAGGGGGCGTACTCGCGGGAGCCCGCGACGGGCGGGGAAAGTGGCGAAGCGCAGGGGAGACACTCCGCGTGGTGTCGCGGGGGAAGGCGTCGTCGTCGAACACCGTCCTCGTCGCCCTCCTGACGAACGGGGCCCTCTCGAAAGTCGATGCCAATCGTGTCGCGATGCGTGCGCACGACGGAATGGCGCGCGCCGTGAGGCCGGCGCATACTTCCTATGACGGGGACACGATCTTCTGCCTCGCATCGGGGAATGTGGAGGCTGATATCGATCTTGTCGCGGAGATGGGAGCGGAAGTCACCGCTACGTCGATCCGCCGCTCCGTCACCGTTTCCACTCAGGCCTGACGAGCCGATGCCCATGCTTGCGGTGCGCCTCCATTCTCTCAGGGACCGGCTGGCATCGCTGGCGAAGCATCCCCTGGCGCTCCCCGCGCTCTTCGTCGTGGCGCTCGTTGAAGCGTCGCTCTTCCCGATCCCCCCGGATCTTCTCCTGGTCCCCCTCGCACTGGCACGCCCCCACCGCACATTCATCATTGCCACGGTCTGCATCGCCGGTTCAATAACCGGAGCGATGATCGGGTACCTCATCGGTGCGACGCTGTTCGAGGGAGTCGGTGAGAGGCTCATCGCGTTTCTCGGAGTGGCACCCGCGTTCGACCGTGTGCTCTTCCTCTACCGGGAGAACGCGTTCTGGACCCTCCTGTTCGCCGGCTTTACGTCGATTCCGTTCAGCGTGTTCACCATCGCCGCCGGGTTTCACCACACGCTCGGGCCCCTGACGCTCCTGACCGGGGCGAGCATGGGGAGGGCTCTCCGGTTCTATCTGCTGGCGGCGGTTCTCGTCGTGGGGGGGCCGTCCGTGCGGCGCGTGATCGAGCGCCATCTCCCGCTCGCGTCACTCGTCCTGCTGCTCATCGTCGTCGCGGGATTCCTCCTGCTGAAGGTCCTCTCGTGAAGAAACCCGGGAGAGCTGCCCGGCCGAAGAGTCCCCGGCGGCGGGTGACGCTGGCGCGCGCACTTTCGAAACGCGGAATCGCCTCCCGCGCCGAAGCTCGCCGGCTGATACTCCGGGGGGATGTGAGCGTGAATGGGATCACGGTCAGCACTCCCGGGACGTGGGTCGATCCGGTCCGGGACGCCGTCACGCTTGCAGGGAAACCCCTCCCCCGCATCGGCCGGGTCTACTTCGCCATGCATAAGCCGGCGGGAGTTGTGACCACGCGTTCCGACGAGAAGGGACGGGACACAGTGTACGATCTCCTTCCGGAGGGGATCCCGTGGGTTTTTCCCGTCGGGCGCCTCGATCTGGATTCGACCGGGCTCCTCCTTTTCACGAACGACACGATGTTCGGGGAACGTGTCACCGGCCCCGCGGGAAAAGTCCCCAAGACATACAGTGTCCTCCTCGAGAGACCGCTGAGTGAATCAGGGGCTGCGGCGATGCGCGACGGGCTCGTTCTGCCCGGCGGTGTCCGTTGCCGTCCCGCGGAAGTAACCGTCGGCCCCGACGATGCACGGCGGTGCCGTGTCGTGATTACGGAGGGGAAAAACAGGCAGGTCAGGCGCATGTTCGAAAAGCTCGGCGATCCGGTCGTCCGCCTTCATCGTCTGGCAATCGGGCCGGTGCGTCTCGGTCATTTGAAAGAAGGAGAGGTGCGGGAACTTACCCGGGAGGAGATCGCGGCTCTGGAGGGCGAAGTGAAAGGACGAGGGAGACATGGCTGAAGTCACGTCACGGATCATAGAGGTGTGTCCGTTCAGGATCAAGGGGGACAGGGGAGAGTACCTCCTCATCCGCCGTGCCCCGGATGATCCGCTCTATCCCGGCCTTTGGCAGTTCGTCTCCGGGCGAGTCGAAGAGGGGGAGAAGGCGCACGAGGCCGCCCTCCGGGAACTGCGGGAAGAAGCCGGCGCAGGCCCTCTCCGGTTCTGGGTCGTCCCCGCGGTAAACCCGTTCTATGACCCGCACCGGGATCTGATCAGCCTGGTGGTCCTCTTCGCCGCACAACTGGAAAGCGGGTTCGAAGTACGACTCTCCCCGGAACATTCAACGTTCGAATGGCTTCCGTACGCCGAGGCACGACGCCGTCTCGTCTGGCCCGGCCAGAGAAACTGTCTGGACATCGTCCACCAGTACATTCTCGGGGGGGAAGAAGCCGGGACGCTCCTCGAATTGCCCGTCTAAACGCCTCCCTCCTTGCGAATCATCCCCCCTTTCCGTACATTTCCAGACATCCCTCTCATAGGACGCCCCATAACGCTCCGGAGACCCATTTGAGTGTTCTCGTTGTCGGTTCCCTCGCCCTCGATTCTATAGAAACACCCTTCGGATCGGTGAAAGACGCTGTCGGCGGTTCTGCCACGTACATCGCCGCGGCGGCAAGTTATTTCGTAAGCCCGATCAGGGTGGTGGGTGTCGTGGGAGGGGACTTCCCCAAAAGCGGGCTGGCGTTCCTGGAGGAACGGAAAGTGGACCTGGAGGGACTGGAGGTCGTGGCGGACGGGAAGACGTTCCGGTGGGCAGGGCGGTACCATTACGACCTGAACGAACGGGATACCCTCGTTACCGAGCTGAACGTGTTCGAGCGATTCGACCCGAAAATCCCCGATACGTACCGGCGGAGCCGTGTCGTTTGCCTGGGGAATATCGACCCCGTGCTGCAACGGCGCGTCCTGGACCAGATGGAGAAGCCGAGGTTCATCGTCTGCGACACGATGAACTACTGGATAGAAAAGAAAAATGCGGAGCTGAAGGAAACTCTGAAGTCCATCAACGCCCTCATCCTGAACGATTCCGAAGCGCGTCTCCTTTCCCACGAACCGAATCTCATCAAGGCGGGGCGCGTGATCCGCCGGATGGGCCCGGACGTCGTGATCATCAAGAAGGGGGAGCACGGTGCGCTCCTGCTGACCGAACAGATGGTGTTTTCCGCGCCGGCCTACCCCATGGAGAACATATTCGACCCGACCGGGGCGGGGGATTCGTTTGCCGGAGGCTTCGTCGGGTGGCTGGCGCGCACCGACGACATGTCGGAGGAGAATCTCAAACGCGCCGTGATATACGGGAGCACGCTCGCTTCGTTCTCCGTAGAAAAGTTCGGCGTCGAAGGGCTTGCCGATCTGACCTATCTTCAGATACAGGATCGATTCCGTCAATTCCGCGAACTCTCCCGCTTCGACGAAGACTGACCGTGAGATGACGACGCTCGAGTGGGCCGACGGAAGACTCCGGTTCATCGACCAGACCCGGCTCCCCGCGGAAGAGGTGACGGTGGAGACCACCGACCACCTGGTGGTCTGCGAGGCGATACGGAGCCTGAGAATCCGCGGCGCTCCCGCCATCGGCGTCGCTGCGGCCTTTGCCGTCCTCCTCGCCGTCCGCAAATCACGCCCCTCCACTCCCCTGGAACTTCAGGCCGTCCTGGAATCCGCCGTGCGTGACCTGTCGGCCACCCGCCCGACGGCGGTGAACCTCTTTGCGGCGATGCGCCGGATGGAAGAGGTGGCGCGTGAGGCCGGAGGGAAGAACGTGGCGGCGATCCTCGATTCCCTCTCGGCCGAGGCCCTCGCCATCCAGCGCGACGATATCGAATCCTGCAGGAGCATCGGGGAGCTCGGCGCCGGGCTCATAGCACCCGGCTCCTCGCTCCTCACACACTGCAACGCCGGAGCACTTGCCACCGCGGGGGAAGGGACGGCGATTGCCGTGATTGCGGAGGCCGCGCGGCGGGGGAACGTCCTCCGTGTGTTCGTCGATGAAACGCGCCCGCTGTTTCAGGGGGCCCGGCTCACAGCATGGGAACTCGTGAGGCTGGGGATCGAAACGATCCTGATCACCGACAGCACGGCGGCGAGCGTCCTGCGCCGCGGGGATGTGCAGGCGGTGATCGTGGGCGCTGACCGCATCGCCGCCAACGGGGACACCGCCAACAAGGTGGGGACTTACCCCCTGGCCGTCCTCGCCATGCGCCACGGTGTGCCGTTCTACGTTGCTGCGCCGACATCGACGATCGATGCGGCAATACCGGACGGGGAGCACATACCCATCGAAGAGCGGGACGAGACGGAAGTGACGCACTTCGGGGGGAGGAGGATTGCCGCCCGGGGGGTGAAAGTGTACGCTCCGGCGTTCGATGTCACACCCGCCCCGCTGGTGAGCGCGATCGTCACCGAACGGGGGATCCTTCGTCCGCCGTTCCACGATTCTCTGGCTGCGGTTCTCCGCCGGGGGGGCGCCGGGGGGGAGACGCCGTGATCGTCAAGTCTGAAGCGATCGTCCTCCGTACGATGAAATACAGGGAGACGAGCCGCATCGCCACTTTGTACACGAAGGAGATCGGGAAAATTTCCGTGCTTGCGAAGGGGGCGCGTGACGGGAGGAGCCGCCTCGGGGGGGCGCTGCAACCGATGAACCATGTGGGGGTCCTCTTCTACATGAAGGAAACCCGCGATCTCCAGCTCCTGACACAATGCGATCTTGCGAGGTCGTTCCCCGGGCTGACCACCGACCTCGACAGGATGGCGGCCGCCATGGCCGCCGTCGAGCTCACGGACGCCGTCAGTCCCCCGGAGGAGCCCAACCGGCAGCTCTTCGAACTTCTCTCCTCGACGCTTGATGCGGTCAGCCGTGCAACAAATCAGCCCGGAAATGCGTTATACTACTTTGAACTGCATCTGCTGGGGATTATCGGGTTCAGACCCGACATGCGCCACTGCGCCAATTGCCGGAAGCCTGTCGACCCCCGTGCCGGGGGGAGCGGTGTGCACATGACGGCGAACGGGATACTCGGCCCGGAGTGTTCCGGGAAGGGGCTCGGCCTCGAATTTCTTTCGCCTGCCGCGCTCGCCGTGCTGCAGCGGCTTCAGGAAACGGCGGATCCGGTCTCCGCCACGCACTTGGTACTGAACTCCCGGGTGCGGGGGGAGATCGCCGGTGTCCTTCGCCGGTTTCTTCTCGGTCATGTGGAAGGCCTGAGAACTCTCCGGTCGGAATCGGTGTTCTCATCTCTACGGTGATATCCCTTCGGGGGGGGATGACGTTGCCTGCAGTGGCAGCGGGATCCCGGGAATATCCTCAACACAACAGGAGAAATGCTTCATGAAGAAAACAGTCCTGACATCGCTCGTGCTGGTGACCGTCGGCATACTCTTCGGTGCCATCCTGGTATCGAATTTCAGCGGCGGCGTGGACCTCTCCTTCGCCCGGAGCGGGAGCGAGGTCAAACTCGGGGGGCCGACGCCCGTTACCGTACAGAGTACCGGCCTGAAGGCCATCAGCGACAATTTCGTCGCTGTCGCGAAAGCCGTCACCCCCTCAGTCGTGGCGATCACGGTGACGACCTCCGGGAAGAAGACGGAGAAGAGCATGCCGCACGATTTCTTCCATTTCTTCGGGCCCGACTTCAAGTCGCAGGAGCCGCAGCCGGAACAGGGAATGGGGTCCGGGGTGATCATCACGGCCGACGGGTATATCGCGACGAACAATCACGTCGTCGATGACGCCGACAAGGACGGCATCGAGGTGGTGATGCACGACAAGCTGCGCTACAAGGCGAAACTGATCGGGACTGACCCTTCGACGGACCTCGCCGTCATCAAGATCGATGCCAAAGACCTCCCCGCCGCCGCGCTCGGGAACTCGGATAACGTGCAGGTGGGGGAATGGGCGCTGGCGATCGGCAACCCGCTCGGACTCACGTCCACAGTCACCGCAGGGATCATCAGTGCCAAAGGGCGGAGCATCAATATCATCCGGGACAACAACTACAGCATCGAAGACTTCATTCAAACCGATGCTGCGATCAACCCGGGGAACAGCGGCGGGGCGCTCGTGAACCTGAGCGGTGAGCTGATCGGGATCAACACCGCGATCGCAACGACAAACGCACGCTACCAGGGGTACGGTTTCGCCGTCCCCGTGAACATCCTGAAGACCGTCGCCGCCGACCTCATCAAGGAGGGAAAGGTCCGCCGGGGATATATCGGTGTCTTGATCGGCGCGGTGGACCAGACGATGGCCAATGCGCTCGGCATGAAGGAGGCGAAAGGGGTCCTCGTTCAGAGCACCGTCAAGGGGGGGGCCGGCGAGGCCGCCGGGCTGAAGGAGGGGGACGTCATCCTCTCCGTTGACGGGAAGGAAGTGAACGCGGGGAACGAGCTCCAAAGCTACATCGCCACGCACCATCCCGGCGACAGGGTGATGCTGAAGATCTTCAGGGACGGGTCGGTGGTCGAGAAACCGATCACACTGAAGGCGCGGGACGAGGAGAAGACGGTTGTCGCAGCGTCGGAGCCCAGGAAAGAGGAGGAGGAGAACTCGGTCGAATCCCCCCGGGTGATGAAGTTCGATAACCTCGGCCTGAGCGTCCGTTCGATGACGCCGGACGAAAGAAAGGAGCTTGAGGTGGACAGGGGCGTGATCGTCACAGATGTCAAGCCGTACGGCGAGGCATTCAACCGTGCCATCGGGAAGAACATGGTGATCGTCGAGGCCGACAGGAAGCAGGTGAATTCCCCTTCCGAATTGAAGAAGGTCGTCGACGGCCGGAAACCGGGCGACTCCCTCCTGCTGAGGATACGGAGCGAGAGGGGTACGTCATTCGTCGCGGTGCAGATCCCGAAATAACGCACACCCGGTTCCTTGACAGACACTGCCCCGCCCTCACGTGCGGGGCAGTGTCGTATTCAGCCCGGCATTCGGTCACGCCGTCGCGCCGGCCACGCCGAAGAACGTCGCGGCCGTTGGCTTGACAATGTAGCCCACGTGCGGTATATTTTCCTCATCATAGGGTAACGGCGAACCGTCCATTCTTTCCCGACAGCAAGGAGGTAAGAGAGACTTCAGCGCGCAGGTTCACGCACAGGGTGCCACCGGGAGGCTGAACGCCAAGGTTCTGATCCTCAATCAGAGCTATGAGCCCATGAGCGTCATCAACGCAAAGAAGGCGATAATCCTCCTGTATCTGGGAAAGGCCGAGCTCATCGAAGCGCATGCCGGAAACAGGATCCGTTCCGTGTCGGCGAGCATGCCGTTCCCGAGCATTGTCCGCCTCTCGATGTACGTACGGGTTCCCTTCAAGAAAATCATACTCTCCCGAAAGAACATCCTTCGGCGCGACGGGCACCGCTGCCAGTACTGCGGGCGGTCCGATCTCTCGCTGACGATAGACCATGTCCTCCCTCTGTCGCGGGGAGGGGAGGATACCTGGGAGAACCTCGTCTGTGCCTGTGTGCAGTGCAACAACCGGAAGGGCGACCGTACGCCGGACGAGACTTCGATGCTCCTCCGGCGCAAGCCGATGCGCCCGAATCACGTTACGTTCATCCGGCATGTCATGGGCTCGCTCGACGAGCGGTGGAAACCCTACCTCTTTCTCCACTGAGCCCCTCGGCCTCTCTTCCGTCAACCGTCACTCGGTCTTCCAGGGGGAATTTGTTTTGGGAACCAGGCAAACGATCCTCAGCGGCATGCGTCCTACCGGCAAGCTCCACCTCGGGCACCTCGTCGGGGCTCTGGAGAACTGGGTACAGCTGCAGGGCGAGTACGACAACTATCATCTGATAGCCGACTACCACGCACTGACAACGGACCCGGACTCCTCGCGCATCGGGAAGAATTCCGTCGACATGCTCCTGGACTGGCTCGGCGCGGGCGTGGACCCGGTACGGAGCCCTGTGTTCCGCCAGTCGCAGATAAAGGAGCACACCGAGCTCCACCTTATTCTGTCGATGCTGATAACCGCGGCCAGGCTTGAACGGAACCCCGCGGTCAAGGAGCAGGTGCGCGACCTGAACATCGAGAACGTGAGTTATGGACACCTGGGCTACCCCGTCCTCCAGGCGGCCGACATACTGTTGTACAAGGGGGACCTTGTCCCCGTCGGCGAGGACCAGGTGCCGCACGTCGAGATAGCGCGGGAGATCGCACGGCGCTTCAACAACCAGTACGGGCAGGTGTTCCCGGAACCTGAGCCGAAGCTCACGCATTTCCCACGGCTGCCGGGCCTCGACGGCCTGGAGAAGAAAATGAGCAAGTCGGCGGGGAACACGATACTGCTCTCGGATTCGCCCGATGAGATCCTGAAGAAGATGAAGACCGCCGTCACGGATCCGCTGAAGGTCCGCAGGAACGATCCGGGGCGTCCCGAGGTGTGCCTTGTGTACCGGTATCACGAGAAATTCAATCCCTCAGGCTCCTCGGAGATAGACGCGGGATGCCGGAGCGGCGGGCTCGGCTGCGTGGAGTGCAAGACGAAAATCGCGGGCGTCATCGCGGCTCAGCTCGCGCCGTTCCGCGAGAAGCGGGCATATTTCGAATCGCGGCCCGACGAGGTGGCGGAAATTCTCGCTGATGGGGAAGAGAGAGGGCGTGCCAGGGCGCGCAGCACGATGGCGGAAGTCCGACGCGTCATGCACATGGGCTGATCAGGAAAACGCCAATGTACAGGGTGAAGCTCACTGAATTCGAAGGCCCGCTCGACCTCCTCCTGTTCTTCATCAGACGGGACGAGCTCGAGATCGAGGACATCCCGATCTCGCGGATCACGCGTGAATTTCTCGACTATCTCCACGTCATGGCCCAGCTCGACCTCGAGATCGCAGGAGACTTCATCGTGATGGCGGCGACGTTGATGCAGATCAAGGTGAGGATGCTCCTGCCGCGGGACGAGAACGCGGAGGAGGAGGAGGACCCGCGCGCGGAGCTCGTACGGCGCCTCATCGAGTACAAGAAGTTCAAGGAGATTTCGCAGCAGATGGGAACCCTGGAGGAGGAGCAACGGAAAGTGTACTACAGAAAGTTCTTCGCCGCGGACATGCACGACCAGCCCGCGCCGGGGGAGGGGGAGACGCTGGCCGATGTCTCGCTTTTCAACCTCATTGCGGCGTTCAGGAGCGCGATGGACCACATGCCCCGGAAGGTGGTGCACGAGGTGACCCTGTCTGACGTCTCGGTGGACGAACAGATGAGTTTTGTTCTTGATTTCCTCCGCGTCCGCGGTGCGACAACGCTCCTCACGCTGGTCTCCCACATGACCGAAAAAGTGCGGATCATCGTCACTGTGATCGCCCTGCTGGAGCTGACGAAAAACAAGGTCATCGCCCTCGCCGCCGCGGCCACCGGGGACGACGTCGCGATCAGACTGGCGGCGGCATGAGCGAAGGGGGAGTTGCGGAGAACGGTCCGCCCAACAGTGCCGGGAACAGCCCCTCGAACAGGGATGTGATCGAGGCCCTCCTCTTTGCCACCGATGAACCGCTGACGGTGAGGCAGGTGATCGACATATTCGGCACTCTCGAGGAGGGGGAGAAGCTCCCGTCGGTCACCCCCGATGACGTCCTCGGGTCCATCGAAGAGCTCAACCTCGACTACGAGCGCACCGGCCGGGTGGTACGCATCGTCAAAGTGGCCGGGGGCTACCAATTTGCGACGAAACCCGAGTTCGCACCATGGCTCGGCAGGATGCTCAGGGAGAAGTCGAAGCGGAAGCTCTCGCTCTCCGCTCTCGAGACGCTTGCGGTGATCGCGTACAAACAACCGGTGACGAAGCCCGAGATCGAGACGATTCGCGGCGTCAACGCCGACTACGTGCTCCACACGCTTCTGGAGCGAAGCCTGGTTGCCATCGTCGGGCGCGCGGCGACGCCCGGACGTCCGCTGCTGTACGGCACCACGAAGGAGTTTTTGAAACATTTCGGCGTCAACGATCTCTCGGAACTTCCGAAACCCAGGGAGATCGATGAGCTGATGGCGGAGGCGGAGTTCGAGGTCGAGAAGAGGATGTTGCAGGAACTCGAAGCGAAGCGCCGTCTCGAGACGGGAGAGGACCCGGGGTCCGGGACAGGAAATGAAAAGGGGGAGGATGATGCCGGCAGGGATATTTCCTGACGGCGCGCACCCGCCGTACAACCTCAGAAGGGGCGTCACACGACAATGAAGCCTGTACAGCGGCACCGCGCAGGGAAGCGCACCGGGACCACGGCGACGGCGACGGGTCCGGGGCAGATCCGGATCAACCGCTTCCTGAGCATGAGCGGGATCACGTCGCGGCGAAAGGCGGAGGATCTGGTACTCCAGGGAAAGGTCGAGATCAACCACATCGTTGTCCGGGATCTCGCAACCCGCGTCGATCCGGCGCGCGACAGGGTGTTCGTGAGTGGAACTCAGGCGCTCCCGGTAAAGGGATTCCTCTATCTCGTCCTCAACAAACCGAAGGACAGCATTACGACGCTCAGCGATGAACGGGGGCGGACGACCGTCATGAGCATGGTCCGCAGCCGGGAACGCGTCTATCCGGTGGGAAGGCTCGACAGGAACACAACGGGCGTCCTCATCCTGACCAACGACGGTAGTTTCGCCCACCGCCTCATGCATCCGAAATTCAACGTTCCGAAATCGTACAGGGTCTCCTGCGACAAGGCGCTCTCACGCGGGGACCTGACCCTCCTCCGGGGCGGGATCGTACTCCCGGACGGACGGACGGCGCCTGCGGACGTGGAGCTCATCCCCCAGGGGCGGGGGAAGGAAATCGGCATCACGATCCACGAGGGACGGAACCGTCAGGTCAGGCGCATGTTCGAGACACTCGGCTATGACGTCGTGAAACTGGAAAGGGTCGCCTACGGCCCCGTCACGAAAGCGGGGCTGGCCCGGGGGGGAACACGAAGTCTCACGCGGAGCGAGATCAGGTCTCTGAAGGAAATGGCGGGGTACACCGAGGAGGAACTGCTGTCTGGCCGGTAACGCGGTCATATCCGGAGAAGGTCCCATGAAAACCCCGCATCTCGTCCTCTTCATCGTCCTCCTCGCGGCGCTCCTGTCACTCTCCTGGGGCACATCCGTCTACCGGGAGGTCTATTTCGCCCAACCTTCGAACAATTCCCAATAATGCCGGACTCGCTGAAGGCCCCGTTGATCGCCGACCTTCTCCTCGCGCGTCGGCTCGAATCGACAGATGCATGGGTGAGTCTTCTCTCATCCCAGATCCATGCGCAGCTTCACCCGGCTTCCGGCGCTCTTGCCGAACCGGTCGCCGGCGGATATGCGGTCTTCACCGGGGTCGGCTCGCCGCTGACACAGGCGATCGGACTGGGGATGAAAGGACCTGTCACGGAACAGGACATGGAACAGCTCGAAGCGTTCTTCGAGGTCCGCGGGTCGCCGACACTGATCGACCTCTGCCCGCTGGCGGACCCGTCGATCATCGAGCAGCTCAGCCTGCGCGGGTACCGGCTGAGGGAGTTCAGCAGCATGCTCGTGAGGCCCCTGCGGGAAGGGGGAGCCCGACCGGCGGGGGACGGGGCGCTCCGGGTCCAGCAATGCACCCCCTCGGAAGACGATCTCTGGGCGCGCACCGTCGCCCAGGGGTTTGCCGAGAGCCTCATCGTCTCAGAGGAGAACATGCTTGTGCTCAAGAGCCTGTTTCATCGGCCTGATTCGATCTGCCTGATCGCGTGGCTCGAGGGACGTCCGGTAGGGGGAGGGGCGCTCGCGATGCACGAAAGTGTCGCCGCCCTGTACGGTGCGAGCACGCTCCCGTCGTTCCGTCGGCGGGGCGTGCAGAAAGCGATCATACTCGCGCTCCTTTCCCTCGCCGTCGAGGGAGGGTGCGATGTCGCTTACACGCTCACGAAACCCGGGAGCGTATCGCAGCGGAATGTCGAACGCCAGAACTTCTTCGTGGCGTATACGCGCGCCATGATGGTGAAGGAGGTGAAGGAATGAGCGGCGGGTTTCCGGATCTCGTACGGGAGGCGGGCGTCGTGGGGTGCGGGGGCGCGGGGTTCCCTGCACACATCAAAGCTTCCTCCCGGGCCGATACGGTCATCGCCAACGGCGCGGAATGCGAGCCGCTTCTGCACAAGGACCTCGAACTCATGGTGCGGGAGGCTCCGGCAGTAGTGCGGGGGATCCGGCTCCTGATGGAATCGACGGGGGCGAAGCGGGGAATCATCGGCGTCAAGAAAAAAAACACGGAGCGCCTCGGGGCTCTTTCCGCAGCGGCGCAGGGGGCCGGCGTGGAGGTCCTCTTTCTCGGCGATTTCTACCCGACGGGCGATGAGTACATACTCGTCTACGAAGCGACGCGACGGTCGATTCCCCCCGGGGGGATACCCCTCGACGTGGGGGTCGTTGTGTCCAACGTCGAAACGCTCCGGAACATGTCGCGGGCCGCAGACGGCATCCCCGTGACGTCAAAATACGTCACGGTGGCCGGTGCGGTGCGCAGGGCCCTCACGCTGGAAGTCCCCGTCGGGACGCCGTTCGCGGACGCGATCGCGGCGGCGGGGGGGCCGGCCGCCCCCGATGTCGCGGTATTCGCCGGAGGCGTGATGATGGGGTCGCTGACGACCGACTTCGCACAACCGGTCACCAAGACATGCGCCGGTCTCATCATTCTGCCTTTGACGCACACTCTGGTGACGCGGAAGACCCTCACGCCCGGCGCGATGCACCGGATCGGGAAATCGGCATGCGACCAGTGCAGTTACTGCACGGAGCTCTGTCCCCGCTATCTCCTCGGGTACGAAGTCGAGCCGCACAAGGTGATGCGAAGCCTCAGCTTCACCGCCACCGGCGAGGATGTATGGAACAGGTACGCCGACCTCTGCTGTTCGTGCGGACTCTGCACGTTGTATGCGTGTCCGGAGGACCTCTATCCCAAGGAGGCGTGCGACAAGTCGAAGGCGGATTCGCGCATGCGCGGTCTCTCCTGGCACGGGAAGAGGGAAGTCAGCGTCCATCCGATCTACGACGGACGCCACGTGCCGCTCGGCCGGCTGATGAAGAAACTGGGGATCGAAACGTACAACGTCCCCGCCGAATTTGCCGGGATGTCGCTCATGCCGCGGCGTGTGACACTCCCGCTCTCCGCTCATGCGGGCGCGCCGGTCCGGGCGCTCGTGCGCACGGGCGCACACGTACGCGTGGGTCAGAAGATCGGGGAATACTCCGGCGACCGGACCGGCGCTCATATCCACGCGAGCATCGAGGGGATCGTGACGCTGACGGGGGACGGGGTCGTGATCGAACAATTGGAGGAAAGGAGCCGTCAGCATGCCTGACATGAATGCCATAGGGCTAGTCGAACTCTCGAGCATCGCTGCAGGCTACCTGGTGGCGGATGCGATGCTGAAAGTCGCCGACGTCTCCCTCCTTCTTTCCCGCAGCATCTGCTCCGGGAAATACATCGTGATGATCGGTGGGGACGTCGCGGCTGTCCGCTCGAGTGTCGATGCCGGGACAGTCGCCGGCACGGGGATGGTGATCGACACGTTCGTTATCCCGAACGTCCATGCGGGAGTCTTCCCCGCGATCGCGGGGACGGCCGCGACGGAGATGCTCGGGGCACTGGGTATCGTCGAGTCGTTCAGCGTCGCGTCGCTTGTCGAAGGGGCCGACGCTGCGGTGAAAACCGCGCGCGTCACACTGCTCGAAATCCGCCTCGCCATGGCGCTCGGAGGAAAGGCATTTGTGACGATGACAGGCGATGTCGCCGCGGTGACCTCTGCCGTCGATGCTGCGGCGTCGGTCTGTGCGGAACGGGGACTTCTCGTCAACCGGGTCGTCATACCGAACCCGAGAAAAGAGCTCCTGAGGGAAATGATCTGATCTATGATCACGGCTCCCGAACGGTTACTGACCTCACGCCTGATTCTGAGGAAACCCGTGCGCGGGGATGCGGGAAAAATGTTCGACGCCTGGGCGCAGGACCCGGAGGTCACGCGCTATCTGATGCGGCGTCCCGACGGGAGCCTCCGGGAAGCGGAAGAGTCCCTGGCGAGGATGCTGGCTCACTGGGAGGAGAGGAGCGCCTATGCCTGGCCCATCCTCCTCCGTGAGAACGACCTGCTCGTCGGGATGATCGAAGCGCGCGTCGACGCCGCCATGGTCAACATCAGTTATGTGATCGCCCGTGCGCACTGGAACAAAGGGTTTGCCACCGAGGCGGTCAGGGAGGTCTGTGCGTGGGCCGACGCGCAGCCCGACGTTTTTCGTGTCTGGGCCGTGTGCGCGGTCGACAACCCGGCCTCCGCTCGGGTGCTGGAGAAGGCGGGGATGACCCGCGAGCGAATTCTCCGGCGGTGGGCCGTCTTTCCCAACATCAACGGCGCTCCGAGAGACTGTTACAGTTACTCGCTCGCGAGAGAGTCCGCACTTCAGGCCGCCCCGTGACCTTGTAGATTGTCCCCCCGTTTGGTACATTACGGCGATAAGAGGAGCACGGGATGCAGAATGCATTGTTGAACATGTTCCCGCAGGCGGAACAGGAGAAGATCGCCGCGGCGGTGCGCGAGGCGGAGAAAGTGACGTCCGGCGAGATCGTTCCGTACGTCGTCGGGCAGAGCGATCACTACGAGACCGCCGAATGGCGGGGAGGGTTTCTCGGAGGGTTCATCGCGTTTGTTGCAATGACGTTTCTCCGGAACGCGGCCGGTGACTGGACGCGGTTCGACCCCGCCGGGATCGCGGCGGCAACGCTGCTCGCCGGCGGCGGGGCCATGCTGGCGATTCGTTTCCTTCCGGGGCTGAAGCGGCTGTTCGCCGGATCCCACTTGATAACCCGCCGTGTCGAACAACGCGCCGCCGAAGCCTTCATCAGCGAAGAAGTGTTTGCGACAGAGAGACGAACGGGGATACTCATTTTCCTGAGCATGATGGAGCGGAAGGTCCTCGTGATCGGCGATTCGGGCATCCACAGCAAGGTCGCGCAGAATGACTGGCAAGATACCATCAATCTCGTCGTGGAGGCGATACGGGCCGGGAAGCCGGCCGACGGACTCGTCGAAGCGATCCGGCGGTGCGGGACGCTGCTTGCCAACCACGGGGTGGAACGTGCAGCGGAAGACAGGGACGAGCTTTCCGACAATCTCCGCGTGAGGAAAGAGTGATGGACCGCCCCGGCCGGATTCTTCTCCTGTGTCTCGCTTCGCTTTTCATGGCGGCCGCGGCGCACGGCGATGCGGATGTTCCCCTCCTCAGCGGGCGTGTCACCGACAACGCCGGGATACTCTCCGCGGAGACCATCAGCGCGCTCACCGCGCTCCTCAGGCGGCACGAGGACTCTACGTCGAACCAGGTCGCCATCCTCACGATCGCCTCGCTCGAAGGGGAGGTCATCGAGTCCTATGCCATCCGCGTGGTGGAGACATGGAAGCTCGGACGGAAGGAGAATGACAACGGCGTCCTTCTCCTCGTGGTCCGCGACGACAGGAAGGTCCGCATCGAGGTCGGGCGGGGGCTCGAAGGGAGCCTCCCCGACATCACCTGTGGACGCATTATCCGGAATGTGATGGTCCCCCGGTTCAGAGACGGGGATTATGACGGCGGCGTGAGCGCCGGTGTTGATGCCATACTTGCGTCCCTCCGGGGATCCTACGCCCCTCCCGCGGAGGAGGCGTCGGCGGACGTCGGCACGAAACTCCTGGCAGGGGGAATCTTCGCAGTCGTCGTCGGTCTCTTCACGCTGATCGTGCTCTTCGCCCGAGGCGCGCAGTCGTGGTTCCTCTATCTGTTCCTTCTCCCGTTCTGGCTCGTGTTCCCCCTGGCAATACTCGGCGTCGCCGGAGGCGTGATCGCCTTTGGCTGCTATGCTCTCTTGGTCCCGCTTTTCAGGTTCTGGTGGTCGAAGACCGCCGGGGGGAGGTCTCTGCACACCAGGGTATCCGCCATCCCGTTTTTCGCCGCACTCTCCCGAGGGGTATCCTCTTCAGGAGGGGGCTCATCCTGGTCTTCGTCTTCCGGGGGCGGTTCCTCCGGTTCTTCCGGGGACAGCTTCTCGGGAGGGGGCGGGGGATTCTCCGGGGGTGGAGCATCCGGAAGCTGGTAGTCCCCGACATATGAAAATGAAACGCCGGATTTTCCGTTGATCATCGACCGCCTCGACGAAGCGCGCCGTTATGTCCCGCTTCATCCGTTGTTTGCCCGGGCCTTTGAGACGCTCGCGAAGCCGGATCTCCCGTCGCTCCCGCCGGGGAAGCACCTGATCGACGGGGACCGGCTGTACCTGGTGATCGCTCTCGACGAGGGGGTGGGCACTGAACGGGCGGTTCTCGAAGCGCACCGGAAGTACATCGACATACAATTCGTCATCGAAGGGGCCGACATGATCGGTTGGAGGCCCGTCAAGGAGTGTGCGCAGGTGAATCAGCCGTACGACGCATCGAAAGACGTTGAACTGTACGGCGGGAAGCCCTTTTCGTGGAGCCATGTCGCGGGATCGGGATTTGCCGTCTATTTTCCCGGCGACGCGCATGCTCCCCTGGGGGGAACGGGACGACTCCGCAGGGCGATCGTGAAAGTCGGAATCTGAGGGGGCCCTTCCGGATGGTGCATTCGCATATGTTCAGCCGCGACGCTGTGCCCGGCGGGGAACAGCACCTCTCCACGCGCGTCTGGGTCGCGCTTGTGCTGGTGCTCACCACGATCGGTGCCATCGTTGCTCCGCTCCGCATCGTGCTGGGCGACGACCTGATTCCCCATACCGTTCTCCTGGACGCTCTCCTGACACTCCTGTTCACCGCGGACATTGCGGTCAACGCGGGTGAATCGAAAAGGACCGGACTCCCGTACGGACGGTTCCTCCTGGTTGCCGATTGCGTCGCGGCGATCCCGCTCTTCCTCATACCCGGGTTCTCCTGGCTCCTGTGCCTGCGTCTCTTCAAGCTGGCCCGTGTCGCACGGGCCATGGGTGCCTGGAGGCAGCAGCACCTGCACCGCTGGAATGCCCTGCGGCTTGTTTACTTCGTCTACTGGCTCGCCATTGCCGTCCACTGGCTCGCCACGGGGTGGCTCTCGCTCCGCGGCATTTACCCGGGCGGCGACAGGTGGACGCTCTATCTCCACTCTCTCTACTGGTGCATTTCCACGATCACGACGATCGGCTACGGCGATATCACGCCCGCAAACAACGCCCAGATCGTCTACGCGATCGTCGTGATGATATTCGGCGTGGGAATGTACGGCTACGTCATCGCCAACATCTCGACAATCATAGGGAATCTGCAGCCGGCGCGGACCCGCTACCTCGCAAACATGGAGAAACTCGGGGCGTTCATGCGGTCAAGGGAAATCCCCCCGGCCATGCAGCGGAGGATCAGGGACTACTACGGTTATGTGTGGGAGCACAGGCTGGGATACGACGAGACGTCGATCGTGCAGGGTCTCCCGCCGGGGCTCCTGGTGGAGGTTTCCCTTTTCCTGAAGCGTGACATCATCCAGAAGGTCCCGTTCTTCAAAGAGGCCGGCGAGGAACTGATCAGGGAGATCGCGCTTGTCATGCAGCCTGTCGTGTACACGCCGGGGGATACCGTCTTCCACGCGGGAGAACCCGGTGACGACATGTTCTTCATCAGCCGCGGACAGTGCGAGGTGATCGGGACCGACGGCCGCACAGTCGTCGCGACGCTCCGCGGGGGGGACTTCTTCGGGGAAATCGCGCTCCTGGAACACCGTCCCCGTTCCGCTTCCGTGCGCGCCGCGACCTACTGCGACCTGTACAGACTCGACAAGGAGAGTTTTGAGCGCGTGATCGCGAAATTTCCAGAGTTCGCGGCCCATATCGGTGCGAAGAGCGCCGGACGGCGGGAGGGGACCGGCGGTCCGGGCCCGCGCCGACCGGCGTCGCGTTGATGCACCAAGACCATTGCCGCATTCACACACAGCAACGACGGAGAGCACGGTGGACCAGCAATCGGATGCCCGGGAACTGAACGACCTGATGGTGCGGCGGCGCGAAGAGCTCGCTGAATTGCGTGCGCAGGGGATCGACCCCTATCCGCACGGGTTCGAACGCAACGCCCTTTCTGCGGAGATCAGGGAAGCGTTCAAAGAGGGGGAGACGGAGCGGAACGTCGCTGTGGCGGGGCGGATCATGTCGCTCCGCCGGATGGGGAAAGCTTCGTTCTTTCACCTGGAGGACTCGCGCGGCCGGATTCAGGTCTACATGAAGAGGGACGACCTCGGGGACGCGTACGACGCCTTCCGGCTGATGGACATCGGCGATATCGTCGGCATCGAGGGCTTTGTCTTCCGCACGAGAACGGGGGAGGTGTCCGTCCACGCCCGTAAGCTCGTTCTTCTGGCCAAGTCGCTCCGCCCGCTTCCGGTGCCGAAGGAGAAGGTGGACGAGGAGGGGAACAAGACGGTCTTCGACCCCTTTTCCGACAAGGAACTCCGCTACAGGCAGAGATACGTCGACCTGATCGCCAACCCGCAGGTCAGGGAGCTCTTCAGGCGGAGGGCCAGGATCATCACCACGATCCGCCGGACGTTTGACTCCATGGGATTCCTTGAGGTGGAGACGCCGGTCCTCCAGGGGCAGTACGGCGGAGCGTTCGCGCGTCCTTTCGTCACGCACCACAACGCTCTCGACGTCGACCTCTACCTCAGGATCGCCGATGAACTGTACCTCAAGCGCCTCATCGTGGGGGGGTACGACGGCGTGTACGAGATAGCCAAGGATTTCAGGAACGAGGGGATGGACCGCTCCCACAACCCCGAATTCACGATGATGGAGCTCTACGTTCCGTACCGGGATTACATCTGGATGATGACGCTCGTCGAGGAACTCATAAGCGAGGTGGCGGTTGCGCTGAACGGGACGACGCAGGTGGCGGCGGGAGAACGCATGATCGATTTCAAGCCTCCCTGGAAACGGATCACCATGTTCGACGCGATCCGGGAGCACACCGGACACTCCCTGCGCGGGAAGGGGGAGGAGGAACTCCGCCGAATCGCGAAGGAACTGCATGTGGGACTCGAAGAGGCGGACGGGGCGGGGAAGATCATCGATGCGATATTCGGCGAAAAGGTCGAAGATCACCTCGTGCAGCCGACATTCATCACCGACTACCCGCTCGAAATGTCCCCCCTCGCGAAGAGGCACCGTTCGGAGGAAGGGCTTGTCGAGAGGTTCGAAGCGATCTGCAACGGCCAGGAGCTCTGCAACGCCTTCAGCGAGCTGAACGATCCGGTCGATCAGCGCGCCCGGTTCGAAGAACAGATGCGCGCCAAGGCGAAGGGGGAGGCCGAGGTCCAGCCGCTCGACGAGGATTTCCTCCGGGCGCTGGAGTACGGCATGCCCCCGACGGCCGGGCTCGGGATCGGGATCGACAGGCTGACGATGCTCCTGACGGGTGAGGAGTCGATCCGCGATGTCATCCTCTTCCCGCAGATGAAGCCGGAAGCCCCCGGAAAAGCCTGAAAGAACTCATCAATGTGAAGTCCGGTGAACGCACCTTTGGAAACGATCAGCGTCATCGTTCCGACACTCAATGAAGAGAAGCTCCTCGAGCGGATGTTGCGGCAATTCACCCCCCCTCTCGTGGACCGCTTTCGCATCGAACTCGTTGTAAGCGACGGGGGGAGCGTGGACCGCACGCTTGAGATTGCAGGGGAGCACGCCCAGACCGTCGTCACCAACGGCGACGGGATCAAGCAGACGATTGCGATGGGAAGGAACCTCGGGGCCCGCAGGGCGAAGGGTTCGGTACTCATCTTCCTGAACGCCGACACGCTGATAGGAGATCCGGAGTCGTTTTTTGCCACCGTCGCCGCCGAGATCGACAGGCCGGGACTTGCGGCGCTTACCTGCAGGGTT
Organism: Ignavibacteriota bacterium; assembly: GCA_003158475.1. Lineage (GTDB taxonomy): Bacteria > Bacteroidota > Ignavibacteria > UBA10030 > UBA6906 > Fen-1273. The sequence continues at coordinate 62,367 of PMJR01000103.1, forward strand.
GAGGTCTACCCGGACGAACGGCGGCCGCTCGACCGGGCATTTCATGGATTTTACAACTGGTTTTTCGCCGCGATGAACAGGGCGGGTATGGGGATGGGGAGGGGGGAGTGCCACATCATGAAACGGGAGGTCTTCGAGAGCGTGAGCGGTTACTCGGACGGGATCGCGGCCGGGGAGGATTACGACATGTTCCGGCGCCTTGATCGCGTGGGGCGGATAAAGTTCCTGGAAAATGTCGTGGTCTATGAGTCCCCGAGACGCTACAGGAGGTACGGGTACTTCTATGTGACGGTCTCCTGGTTCATCAATTTCCTTGCTGTCTTCTTTCTGAGAAGGTCGATTCTGAGCGAATGGAAGCCCGTCCGCTAGAACGAAACGGCGTCCCGTGACGGACGACAACCGGAGGGAACCATGTTTGACTTTCAGACTGTTATTAGATACACTACCTCGCACTTCAGGCACTTTAAAGGAAAGGTTTTCATGCAGAAACGATTCTCGGCCGGAACAGTGATCCTCCTCGTCGTCGTGAGCGTCATCGCCGGATCGATGCTCAACCAGCTGATCTCAGGGGATACCATCTACGATCAGCTCCACAAATTCGGCGACGTCCTGAACTACACGGAGAAATACTACGTGGAGGATGTCGACACCGGGAAGCTGACCGAGGCCGCGATAAACGGGCTCCTGAACCAGCTTGATCCCCACTCGGTGTATATCCCGGTGACGGAGCTGCAGAAGGTGACCGACGATATGCAGGGGAGCTTTGAAGGGATCGGGATCGAGTATCAGGTCCTGGCCGACACGCTCCTTGTGGTGGCACCCATCACGGGCGGACCGAGCGAAGCGCTCGGTATCCAGGGGGGGGACAAAATCGTCCGGATCAATGACAGCTCGGCGGTCGGCATAACACAGGAGGGTGTGCAGAAAAAGCTCCGCGGTCCGAAGGGGAGCAGGGTGAAAGTCTCCATCGTCCGATCGGGGATCGGCGGGCTGCTCGACTTCGAGATCACGCGGGACAAGATCCCGATCTACACCGTCGATGCCTCGTTCATGATCGACGGCCAGACCGGGTATGTGAGCGTCAACCGCTTCGCGGCGAAGACGCATGATGAGTATCTGGCTGCGCTGACGAAGCTTTCCGGGGATGGGATGAAGCGCCTGGTCCTCGATCTCCGTTCAAATCCCGGCGGCTACCTCGAACAGGCGTACAAGCTCGTCGATGAGATGATGCCGCGGGGGCGCAAGATCGTCTTCACCAAGGGGCGAAGACCGGAATTCGACGATGAGTACGTCTCTTCCGGGGCCGGCAAATTCAAGGACGTGACGCTGATCATTCTCGTCAACGCGAGTTCCGCTTCGGCCAGCGAGATCGTCGCAGGCGCGGTGCAGGACTGGGACAGGGGATTGATCATCGGCGAGACGACGTTTGGCAAGGGCCTCGTGCAGCGCCAGTTCGATCTGAAGGACGGCTCCGCGTTCCGGCTGACCACGGCCCGCTATTACACGCCGAGCGGCAGGCTCATCCAGCGCCCCTACGATCACGACAAGGTCAAATACGCCCGTGCGGCGTACGAGCGGCAGGAGACAGAGGGGGAGAACGTCTCCCACTCGGAGGAACGGGATTCGACGCGCCCGACGTATAAGACCATGGGGGGACGCATCGTGTACGGGGGGGGCGGGATCACACCGGACTATATCGTGAAGTCCGACCACCTGACGGAATATACGGTCCAGCTCCGCAGCCGCAATGTCTTCCTCCAGTTTGCCGACAAGTACCTGGACAGGCACGGGGCGGAACTGAAATCCCGTTACGGAAAGAATACGGCGAAATTCGCCGAGGAGTTCGAGGTGACGGGCGCAATGCTCGCGGAAGTCCAGTCGCTGGGAAAAACAGCAGGCGCGACATTCAAGCAGGAGGAATTCGACAAGGACCTCCGCTACATCAAGGCGTTCACCAGGGCATTTATCGCGCGCAGCCTCTGGGGGAACGAGGGCTCGTCCCGCGTCATGCTTCGTGAGGACGGCCAGTTCCGGAAGGCGCTGGAACTCTTCCCTGAAACCGAACGCATACTGAGCAACCTCTCGAGCCTCAGATGACGGGACACCTCTTTTCCATGCCCGGGCGGCGGATCGCCGGTCGTACGCGGGTGGTGGCGGTCGCGGTTCTCGTCGGCGTCGGCGCGCTGGTTTCCCGCGGGACGGGACGGGCGCAGGGACAGCCGTCCCCGCCCGACAGGGTGTTCGTCGAGGGTGAGGAGCTCGTCTACAATGTGCGGTACGGTTTCATCGATCTCGGGCAGGTGCGGATCAAGATCGTCGGGACCGCGCGCGGGAATTCCTCCCTGGCCTACGAGGGGAAAGCGCTCATCGACTCCTATCCCAAGGTCCCCTTCGTGGACCTTCACGCCGTCTACGAAAGCCTGATCGACAGCGGGATGTTCTCCCGCAGGTTCCTCGGCAGGCAGAAGAACGAAGGCAACTGGGATCTCGCCCGGTACAAGTTCGAGTATCCGAACAAGCGGGTCCTCATCGAGGTGGGGACGCGCGACTCCGTGATCGTCAAGCGGGACACGCTCGTGATCGATACGCCGTATCACGACGGGCTGTCCCTCTTCTTCTATGCACGCGCGAAGATCTTCTCGGGCCTGAAGGTCAATGTCCCCACGATTATCAAGGAACAGCGGGTCAACACGTACATCGACTTCAAGAACGAGCATACCTCGGTCGATCTCGATGCAGTGGATTACCCGGTGGACGTCGTGCGATTTGACGGGAACATGGATTTCGTGGGGATCTTCGGTCTCACCGGCGGGTTCGAAGGGTGGTTTTCCAATGACGAGGCCCGTGTGCCGATCCAGGCGAAAATGAAGGTCCTGATCGGGAGCGTCACGATGGAGCTGATGAAGTGGACCCGTCCGGGTTGGAATCCCCCGCGGGCGAAGGGGTAGCGCGTGGGACTGGTCGTCCATCACGGCGTGGCGCCGTTCGTGCACCCGAGTGTGTTCGTTGCCGGGGGGGCATGGCTGATCGGGGATGTCCGCGTGGAGGAGGAGGCGAGCATCTGGTACAATGCCGTCCTGCGGGGGGACATCAATGCCATCCGCGTCGGACGCCGTTCGAACATACAGGACGGGTGTGTCCTCCATGTCACGGCGAAACTCTCCGTTGAGATCGAGGAGGAAGTAACGGTGGGGCATATGGCCATGATCCACGGATGCCGGATCGGCAGGTGCTCTCTGATCGGGATGAACGCGGTGGTTCTCGACAACGCGGAGGTGGGGGAGTGCGCACTTGTCGCGGCCGGGGCGGTGGTGAAGGAAAATTTCGTGGTGCCTGCCGGGACACTCGCGGCGGGTGTCCCGGCGAGAGTTGTGCGTGATCTGAGCGGGGAGGAACGGCGGGCGATCGCGCAGTCGGCGGCCAACTACGTCGCGTACGCTGCAAGCTCTATTACCCACGTCGGATTCGGAGCAAGCGCATGAAGGTCAAATTCTGGGGAACGCGCGGTTCCCTTCCCACGCCGGGCAAAGAGACCGTCCGCTACGGCGGGAACACCCCGTGCGTCGAGGTGCGGCTTCACAAGAACAACCTCGTCGTGTTCGACGCCGGAACGGGGATCCGGGGGCTCGGTGATGAGCTGATGGCCACGGGGGAATCAATCAAAGCGTTCCTCGCCATCAGCCATCCGCACTGGGATCACATCCATGGCTTCCCTTTTTTCAAGCCCCTCTATATCTCGGGGAACGAATTCACGATCATCGGAGCGCAGACCCGGAATCTCCGGCTCCGCCAGATGATCTCCGATCAGATGAACAAAGTCTACTTCCCCATCCAGCTCAACGAGCTTAAAGCGAAGATCAGGTTCCACCCGGTCCGGGAAGAGACAATACCGATTTTCGAGGCGACGCTTTCTTCCATCTATGTCAACCACCCCGCGTTCGCGCTCGGATACCGGCTGAACGTGGGAGGGAAATCCCTCGTCTACATCAGCGACAACGAGCCGTTCGACAGGGAGGTGGCGCGGTCGGTCAAGAACGTGGACAAGAACATCGTGGAGAAGTATCTTGCGGTGAAGGGGGATCCGAACCAGCGCATATTCGATTTTGCCCGCGGCGCCGACATCCTCATCCACGATACGACGTATACCCCGGAGGAGTATGTCAATCATGTCGGGTGGGGGCATTCGCATTACCTCTTCTCGCTCAAGATCGCCGACGAAGCGGGGGTCAAGCGCCTTGTCCTCTTCCATCACGAACAGTCGCACAATGACGACAAGGTGGACGAGATTTTGAGCAAGTGCCTGGGGGAGATCCGGAACCGGAACTACAGGTTCGAATGCCTCGCGGCCGCGGAAGGAATGGAGCTGGAATGGTGAGAGCTTGACAATCGATCCCGTGCTGGCTATATTCTTCCATGAGGAGTTCCGGTTGAGTTTGCACGAATGGATGGGTAACGAGGTCATAGGTCCGGCGGCGCATGGGGACGCCGCACGTTTCCTGGATCAGCGAGCCCCGGTCGGTGGATCTCCGCGAGAAGCGGGCAGCCAGCCGGGGCTTTCGTGTACCCTGCTCAGCATACCGATCACACGATATTCCTGAGGCCCCGGCATGGCAACAGTGTTTTCACCGTCTGCTATCAAACGTCTGGAATCACTTTTCGGCGTTGCGGCGAAGAGCATGGGGACGAACTACCGGTTCGAGATCGCCGCGCAGGAATCCGGCGGCAGCGTCCGCAAGCTCGCTCTTGAGATCTACCCCGACATCCGGATAGGGCGGAAAAAGGGGAACCTGGTCTCCGTGTACACGGAGGCCGCGCACCTGCAGATGCACTTCTGCTCCGGATTTGTCATCAGCGAGGACCTCGGGGAGGCGACGTTCGTCGGGGAGGACCGGGGAAAGCTCTCGGGATTGATCGTCGAGCGGACGGCCGGGTGCACGCTCTTCGCGAATGTGGACCGGGCGATCCTCTCGGGGGATTTCACCCAGCTTGCGCCGGAGGTCATGATGTCCGGCGTGGCGCTTTCCCTCACCGAGCCGGTCCTGGAAGCGGAGAAAAAGACGCCGCGGAGGCGGCGCACCGGGGCGCGGCGGACAAAGGCCGCCGCCCGCCCGTGATCGATGTCGCGGTATTCAACGCGCACCCTGCGCACAGGATCCGGCGGGCCGGGGTGGTCGCTGCGGTCCGGCATGTCGCGAAGGGTGAACGGCGGCGGCAGGCCGCGGTGAGCGTGGTGTTCGTCGGCAACCGGACGTCCGCCCGCATGAACAGGCGGTTTCTGGGGCACGAAGGCGGGACGGACGTCATCACGTTCCCCCTGGGGGAAGGGCGTCTCATCGAGGGGGAAGTGTACGTCAACCTTGACAGGGCCCGCGCACAGGCACGGGAATACGGGGTCAGGTTCGCAGATGAGGTGTGCCGTCTCGTCGTCCACGGAACGCTCCACCTCTTCGGCTATGATGACGGGACCGTGGCGCTCGAGCGCCGCATGAAACGGCATGAGGACCGCTACGTCGGCGTCCTTACCGGCGAAAGGGGACACGGGAGGATATGAAGGAGAAGGTTGTCGAGCTTCTGATCTATATAATGTCGGAGATGCAGGATAACAAGCGGATCAGCGACATCGATCTGACCGACCTGAAGACCCGGGGCTACACGCAGTCGGAAATCAGTGCCGCGTTCAGCTGGATCTATGAGAACAGCGAGCTGAATCAGCAGCGGCCGTCCATGAGCGTCCGGGCGGGGGAAGGCTCGCGCCGCGTTCTGCACGATGCGGAAAAAGCGGTGCTCTCGACCGAGAGCCAGGGATATCTGATCCAGTTGAGGGAGCTCGGATTGCTTGACGAGAAGGATTGTGAGACTGTGATCGAGCGGGCGATGATGGCGGGGTATGAAAAACTGTCTGTGACGGATCTCCGGGAGATCGTTGCGTCCGTTCTGTTCGCCCGGGGGGGCGACGATTCGTCCGGGAACCGTTCGATGCTCACCAGCGGGGACACCATTCACTGATGGCCACGAAAAGAAAAGCGGCGGCGGAGAAGGTTGAGGGGGGGGCCGAGGTGGCGGTGGCTCCCGGCAAACGGAAGGCGCGCCGGAAGGTCCCCCCCGTCGACACGACGGGGAAGTCGCTCATCATCGTCGAATCTCCGGCGAAGGCGAAAACGATAAACAAGTATCTGGGGAAGGACTTCATCGTCGAGGCGTCGGTCGGGCACATCAAGAATCTCCCGAAGAGCAAGATCGGGATCGACGTCGAGCACGGGTTCCGCCCGGAGTACGAAACGATCAAGGGAAAAGACGAGGTCATCGCCCGGCTCCGTTCCCACGCGCTCAGGGCGAAGGCCGTCTACCTGGCGACGGACCCCGACCGTGAAGGGGAAGCGATCGCCTGGCATATCGCACGGGAGATCGAGCCGGACAACGGGAATGTGTTCCGCGTGATGTTTAACGAGATCACGGAGCGCGGGATCACCGAGGCGATGCGGCACCCGACGAAAGTGGACCAGAACCTCGTGGATTCCCAGCAGGCGCGCCGGGTCATGGACCGTCTCGTGGGATACAAGGTCTCGCCGTTCGTCTGGAAAACCGTTTTCTACGGGCTCTCGGCCGGGCGGGTCCAGTCGGTTGCGGTCCGCCTGATCTGCGAGCGGGAGGAGGCGGTCACCTCGTTCATCCCGGATGAGTACTGGTCGGTCATCGGCGAATTCCGGACGGGGTCGAACGAACCGTTTTTTGCCAAGCTCTTCAAGGTGGCCGGGAACGACCCTGTCATCGGCGACGGGACCACCGCGGAAGGATACGTCAACGACATCCGGAAGCAGGCGTTTGAGATCGCCGACATCCAGAAGAAACCTGTCAGGAGGAATCCGGGCGCGCCCTTCATCACGAGCACGCTGCAACAGGAGTCCGCACGCAGGCTCCGCTTCCACGCAAAGCGGACGATGATGCTCGCCCAGAAACTGTATGAGGGTATCGAACTCGGCGGGGAGGGTCGGGTGGGCCTCATCACCTACATGCGAACGGATTCGACGCGGCTCAGCGAAGATGCTGTCAGCGAGGCCCGCACATACATTTACGACAATTACGGGAAGGAATACCTCCCGAGCGAGGCCCGCCTCTTCAAGAAGGGAAAATCCTCCCAGGATGCGCACGAGGCGATCCGCCCGACTTCGATGCAGCACACGCCGAAGGCAGTCAGGAAATACCTGGACAAGGAGATGTTCGACCTCTACGAGCTGATCTGGAACAGGTTCCTCGCCTGCCAGATGAGCGCTGCCGTTTTCGAGCAGACTACCGTCGACGTCCGGGGGGGAGACTACCTGTTCCGCGCGACGGACACTATTCCCCAGTTCCGCGGATTCCTGCAGGTGTATGACGACGTCGCGGAGGAGGCCGACAGGACCGCCGAGGACGAGGATCCTGTCTCGAAACTCCCGGCAAACCTGAGGGTGAACGAGGGTGCAACGCTCATCAATGTCATCCCGAACCAGCATTTCACGAAGCCGCCGGGGCGGTTCACGGAATCGAGTCTTGTCAAGGAGCTTGAAGCTCTCGGCATCGGGCGCCCGAGCACATACGCGCTGATCGTCGATACGATCCAGGCGCGGAAATACGTCGAACAGCGGGAACGCCGGTTGTACCCGACGGACCTGGGGATCGCGGTGAACCGGATACTGGTGCAGAACTTCCCCCACCTCTTCAACGTGGAGTTCACGGCCAAAATGGAGGAGGAGCTCGACACCATCGCCTCCGGCAAAGAGACCTACCTTCACGTGATGGAAGAGTTCTATCACCCCTTCATCAGCGACCTCGAAGGGGTCGACAGGAACAGCGCGGCGATAAAGAAATCGCTCCAGGAGGCGACGGACGAAAAGTGCGAGGTGTGCGGCAAGCCGATGATCATCAAGTGGGGACGGAACGGCCGGTTCATGGCATGCAGCGGCTACCCGGCCTGCAAGACGACGAAACCGCTCCCTTCGGAGGCGGCGCTTGCGGCACACGCCGTGGGCATCAAGTGCGAGCTCTGCGGCGGGGATATGGTCGTCAAGGGGGGGCGGTTCGGCGCCTTCCTGGGTTGCTCCAACTACCCGGCCTGCAAGAGCACCCGGCCCCTCTCGATCGGCGTGAAGTGTCCGAAATGTACGACAGGGGACGTCATCGAACGGAAGACCAAGCGGAAGCGGGTCTTCTACGGCTGCTCGCGGTACCCTGACTGTGATTTCGCGTCGTGGGACAAGCCGGTCGCCCGCGTATGCGACACGTGCGGCAGCCCCTACATGGTGGCAAAATACAATCAGAACCGCGGAGAGTATCTTCTCTGCCCCGCCTGCAAGGCGGAAGTTGCACGGGAAGAAGTTCAGCAGGCAGCGGGCTGACCTCCCGCGCCTTCAGGATTCACGATTCTCCCCAGGCTGCTCCGGAACTCATGCAGACGCACATCCGTTCATTTCTCCGCCACATCCGCATCGGGCGGAATTACTCGCCGCACACCGTCGCGGCCTACGAGTGCGATCTTCGCGAGTTCCTGGAGTTCTGGGAGTCGGAATTCCCCGGACGCGTGATGACCCCGGGCGGGGTGGACCGGAGGGCAATCCGCCGGTTCCTCGCATGGCTGCACGACCGGGAATTCGCCAGCCGCAGCATTGCCCGGAAACTCGCCTGCCTGAAATCCTTCTTCCGTTACCTCCGCAAGATGCATGTCGTCGAGTCAAACCCGGCGGCGACGGTGGTGTCGCCGAAGCTGGAACGGAGGCTTCCGCGCACACTCGACGAAGGAAGCGTTGCGCGGCTTATGGATCAGCCGGACCGTACGAGCGCGGAGGGGGTGCGTGACGCTGCGGTCCTGGAGGTCCTGTACGGTGCCGGGATCCGCCTGTCGGAGCTCATCGGGCTCAGGGTGGCGGACATCGATTTCGAAAACGGGACGGTCAAGGTGACGGGAAAAGGGAGCAAGCAGCGGATCATTCCGTTCGGCGCGAAGGCCCGCTCTGCGCTGCAGGCGTACCTCGGGGTCCGCGCGGAGCTCGCCGCCCGGGGACCCGGTGTGACAAACGCGTTCCTCTCTTCCCGCGGGAATCCGATGAGCCCCAAGGGCGTGAACAGGCTGATGAACAGGTATATCGGGATGGTATCGGAAATAGAGAAGAGGAGCCCCCACGTGCTCAGGCACACGTTCGCCACGCACCTGCTGAACAGGGGGGCCGATCTGCGGGCCGTCAAGGAGCTCCTCGGACACGAGAGCCTCTCCACAACGCAGATGTACACGCACGTCAGCGTCGATCACCTTCGCAAAGTCTATGCTCAGGCCCACCCGAAGGCATCCTGAGCCGTCCTGCATGTTCACCTGCATATTCAACAGAGGAGTCAGGTTATGAACGTCAAATTCACCGCGCGCCGATTCCGGGCTCACCCGGACATCAAAGAGCATGCTGTAGCGACGGTGCAAAGACTCGACCGTTTCTACGACGGCATCGTCACTGCCGACATCATCCTGAGTTTCGAACGCGTCACCAAGAGCATCAAGATGGCGGAAGTCAACCTGCATGTCCACGGGGCGGTGCTCACGGCCAGGGGGAAATCCGAGGACTTCATCAAGTCCATCGACGCGACCGTGGAGAAACTGGAAGTGCAGCTCGCGAAATACAAAACCAAGCGGCGGAGCAAGGCCAAGGGAAAGACACCGGAGACCACCGAAGAAGCGTGATTCAGCCCGGCGGATCATGCCGGTCGGGCAACAGGAGCATCGATGAAAAATGACCGCGCGCGCGAAACGCGCAAAAAGAGCATCACGGTCGGTTTTCTCTACGAGCAGACGCACGAGCGTTTCAAGCTGAAGCAGCTCAACGGCGAAAACGGCTTCGACAACCAGATCAAAGACAGAAACCTGAACCGGCCGGGACTCGCCCTGGCAGGGTACCTCGAGCTCTTCACATACGACCGTGTCCAGTTCATGGGGAACACGGAGATCCGCTACCTCAATTCGCTCCGTCCCCCCCAGCGGACGGCGTCGTTCACGTCGCTCCTGGAGTTCAAGATCCCCTGCGTGATTCTCACCAACGGCAATCTGATATCCGAACAGCTCCTGCAGGCCGCCTCCGCGAAGAACATCCCGGTGTTCGGGACTCCCTTCGAGACCACGAAGATCTCCTATTTCCTGGCGGATTTCCTGGACGACCAGTTCTCCCCCCAGATCGTCGTGCACGGCTCGCTCGTCGATGTCTACGGGGCGGGAGTCCTGCTCACCGGCCCCTCGGGCATCGGCAAGAGCGAAATTGCCCTCGACCTGATCGAACGCGGACACAGGCTCGTCGCCGATGACGTCGTCATGGTGACCCGGAAGGGAGAAGGTATACTCATGGGTGCCGGCACCGATCTCGTGAAGCACTTCATGGAGATCAGGGGGCTGGGGCTCATCGATGTCAGGAGCATGTTCGGGATCAGGGCGATCCGCTACCAGAAAAGGATCGAAATCGTCGTTGAACTTGAGGAATGGAAACCTGACCAGGACTACACGCGAACGGGGCTGGATGAAATTTCGATGACTCTGCTGGATGTCGAAATCCCGCTTGTGAAACTACCGATATTTCCCGGGAAGAACGTCACAGTCATAACTGAAGTGATATCACTTAACTATCTCCTCAGGCACTACGGGTATGATGCCGCGAAGGAGTTTTCCAAGCGATTGGAGGGGGTGATAGGGCAAAAGAAGAAGGGGAGCCGGGTGATAAACTACTTCGAACATGATTTCGAGTGACGCGCTGCAATTAAAAAGCCGGTTCTGAAAAAACCTCTTGACATAGCTCAGATATTTCTCTATACTTCCACCGTATTTTGCGAATAAACCCCGCTGACAGGGACAACTGTCTCTGGCAGTGTTGTTGCTGTTTGAGAACAAGACATGGGCTACGAAGTCCGCTCTCTTCAGACTTAAGGGGTGTCGATCATGCTGCGCAATAAGAAAGTGTACACATTCTCACACCGGTCACTCGACTTGAAGGAAGTACGCCACTTCAAGTCAAAGGTATTCGGCTTCGGAGCACTTGCCGGGCTGGGGATACTCGCCGTGCTTCTCGGCCTGAACCATGCCGGCGGAGACATACTCGGACTTGGCATTGACAGGATGTCGATGCTGACGGCGGAGAACCGCATACTGAAGGATCAGATACGGCTGCTCGGCGACAAGGTCGCCGTGGTCCAGAAGGCGCTCGAGAAGCTGTCGGACAGGGGAAACGAGCTCCGTACCGCGGTCGATCTTACCAAGATCGACGACGACACCCGGGCGGCGGCCATCGGCGGCGCGGTCGCACCGGCGGTGAATGCGTTTCTCTCGGGAGAAGCGCGCGAGATCCTTTCCGGGTCCGCCTCAGTGCTGGACAAGCTGGAACGGGAAGTGAAGCTGCAGCAGGCGAGTTACGAGGAGATCACACGGCGCATGGAGTACAACAAAGGTCTCTTCGCGCATATCCCCGCGATCAAACCGATGGCGGGTCCGTACTCGCTGAACAGTTTCGGAATGCGGATACATCCGGTTCTCCACGTCTACAAGATGCACGAAGGAATAGACATCCTCAGCGATGTCGGGACCAACGTCTATGCCGCAGGGGACGGGGTCGTCCACTTCGCAGGGAGGACAGCGGGGGGATACGGCATTGTGATCGAGGTTAACCACGGGTACGGGTATGCATCCCTCTATGCCCATCTCGAACGGACTCTTGTCCGCGAAGGGCAGTCTGTACACCGCGGGGAACTCATCGGAAAGAGCGGGCGTTCAGGTTTGGTGAGCGGCCCGCACCTCCATTTCGAAGTGCGTTACCTCGGGCGGAAACAGAACCCGGTTGATTACTTCTTCGATGACATCGATGCAGCCCGGTACCGCTCGCAGCTTGTGAGTACCAAGATCTCACGAGGTGATAATTGATCTGGACAATGGAGCTCGCTTCCTTCCTGGATGACGCTCCCTGGCCTGCCACCAAAGAAGAGCTTGTGGATTTTGCCCTCCGGACAGGAGCCCCGGTGGAGGTGGTCGAGAACCTTCAGGAACTGGAAGACAGCGAAGAACCGTACGAAAGCATGGAAGAGATTTGGCCCGACTACCCGACCGGAGAAGATTTCTTCTTCGAGGACGAGGGGGAGTACTGAGTGTCATGGCGCCTTCGGCGCGATCGTTGATGGCGCCTTCGGCGCGATCGTTGATTCTCTGCCGTGAATTATGTAGCTTACCTACCCAGCCGGTGCGGCTGGGTTTTTTTGTCATTGTCGCCGGCCATCTGAAATCCGATACAACGCGTGCTCCGTCCTGAACGGTCCTTCCTCCTCCCACAGCTCTCGCGCCTCGGGCGCCTCGCGCGTCTGTGCCTGATTGTCGGGGTGCTCGTCGCCCGGGCGGTGTCTCCTTCGGACGCTCAATCCTCCTCCGGATCGCAGAAATTCGAAATCACCTCAATTGTCTTTGAGGGGGACGCGACGCTCACAAAGAACGAACTCCTGGCCCAGATGGCGACCAGGGAGACCCCCGGGTTCCTGAACAAGTTTCTCCACAACACGATAAGTGAGAAGCTCGGCCGGAAGGACGAGTATCTGAACCTGATGACACTCGGGGGAGACGCGAGACAGCTCCGCGCGTACTACGAAAACAGGGGCTTCTTCACAGCGCGGATCGACACGTCCCTGGCGTATCATCCCGACGGGGGAAGCGTGGATGTCACGATCAGGATTGCCGAGGGGTACCGGTCGCTGATCGACACCCTCCTGTACGCCGGGATCGTCTACGGTCCCGGGACGATATGGACGGAGATACTCTCCTCTCCGAAGATTGCCCGGGGCGACCCGTACAACGCGCAGTTGCTGGAGGAAGAGGTGCTGCGGGTGCTGAAGATACTCGCCAACACCGGTTATCCGAATGCCCGGTACCTGAGGGACAGTTCCCAGGCGACCCGGTACGCCAGCACCGGGAACTGCAGCGTCCGTCTCGGCTTCGACCTCGGGAGGATGTACTTCTTCGGCCCGATCGCCATACGGCAGGAAATCGACTCACTCCGTCGCACTGACATCACCGACGAGATCATACTCCAGCAGCTCACCTATGCCCCGGGGAAACGCTACAGCATCGAGGACAGCGCATCCAGCGCGAGCAACCTGACCCGGCTCGGGATTTTTGACCTCCGGCTGATGGACATGAAAGTCCCGCGAAGGACCGATACCGCGGTGACAGTACCGACGTCGATCATCATCCGGCCGAAGGACAAGCACGAACTGGCGCCGGAGCTGATCGTGAGCGACGAGAACGGGGCGTTCAACCTGGGTGCCGGCCTTGGTTACACGCACAGGAATTTCCTCGGCGGTGCACGACTTTTCTCGACGCGGCTGCGCTTCCGGACACAAAACCCGCTGAGCCAGTTCCCTGATTATTTCGGGCTGAACACCAATGCGGTATCGAACCTGGACCTGACAACGGAGCTCGTGCAGCCGTATGTCTTCAGCAACAGGATCAAGGGGTCGTGGTCGTTTTCGTACATTCTCGACAAGGAAATACCCTACCTGCAGACCATCATCAGGAATAAATTCGGCTTTACGGACAAGCTGACCGACAATACCAACGGGTTTCTCGACTGGACGCTGGAAACTGTCAGCTCCGCGAAGAACGACAGTTTCTACGTGGGCTCGAGCAATCTGCTCGTGCAGCAGCAGATCCGTCTGCTCCAGACGGAGCAGTTCAACTCGATACTGTCGTTCACGGTACAGCGCGATGTGACGAACGATCTGTTCTCTCCTTCCGACGGGACGATCACATCGGCCGAGTTTGACGAGGCGGGGCTCTTCCCCCTCCTCCTGCAGGGGGTGTTCCCGAGCCTCCCGATTTCACAGTTCTACCGGGTGATACTCATTGGGCGGTGGTACACGGAAGCCGCCCCCCACAGGTTCTCGATCCTCGCGTTCAAACTCAAAGGAGGGGTGGAGGACAAGTACGGCGGAGCCCGCTCCGACACAAATATCGTCATCCCGCAGACGCACCGGTTTTACGCGGGCGGCGGGAACAGCGTGCGGGGATGGAACTCGCGTGACCTTATCGCCGGCGGGACCTCGCCCTTCGCCGCACAGCTCGGAGGAAATCTCGCCCTGGAAGGGAGTGTGGAACTGCGGACCAACGTATTGCAGTCGCTCAGGGACGGCCTTTTCGACAAGATCTGGCTCGTCCAGTTCATCGACGCAGGAAACGTGTGGGGGCAGATGGGCGACTTCCAGTTCCGCACCGTCGCGATCGCCGCCGGGCTCGGCATCCGCTACGACACATTCTTCGGACCGTTCCGCATCGACTGGGGTTTCCGCGTGTACAATCCTGCGGAGCAGGACGGCCAGCGGTGGATTACACAGCGCCAGCTGTTCGGACAGACGTTCAAGGAAGCGATTTTCCACTTCGGGATCGGCAATGCGTTCTGACCCTCAGGATGGTCCGGCACGCGTCGTATGGCCCCGGGTGATAGGGCAGCGGCGAGTGAAAGAAACACTCCTGGCGGCCCGCCGGAGCGGGAGGCTCCCGCATGCGTACCTCTTTTACGGGGGGGAGGGGGTGGGCAAAGACGCCGCGGCGCTGGAGCTCGCGCGCGTCCTCCGGTGCGAACGGGGAGGGGAGGAGGCTTGCGGTGAATGCTCCTCCTGTGTGCGCATGGCGACGATGCAGCATCCCGACGTCCACCTGATCATACCGCTCCCCCGGGGCTCCCAGGAGAAAGACGATGACGAGCCCATGGCAAAGCTCACGGAAGGAGATGTGCGGACGGTGCAGGAACAACTCCGGCTGAAGGGGGCGGACCCCTACCACCGGATACAGATTCCCAGGGCGAATGTCATCAAGATCAACAGCATCCGTGAGATCCGCCGCGAATCCTCCATGAGCACGTCGGACAACCGGACGCGGGTCTTTATCATCTCCGGGGCGGACGCGATGAACGACGCAGCGTCGAACACGCTCCTCAAGACCCTGGAGGAACCGCCGGGGGACACCATGTTCATACTGACGACCTCCCGCCGGGAAGCACTCCTCCCGACAATCCTCTCCCGGTGCCAGAACGTCCGGTTCGATCCTCTGACCGAGGAGGAGATCCGTAGCGCACTCGTCAGGCTCGGGCATATGGAGGAGGTCCGGGCGGCGCTCCTCGCGCGGCTTGCCGGGGGGAGCTACACCCGGGCGCTGGAACTCGGTGAGAGCGACCTGATGGGACAGCGTGCGGAGGTTGTAGATTTTGTCCGGAAGGCGCTCGGCGGAAAGACCCTGGAGCTCATTGTACTCATCGAACGGATGGCCGAGACGAAGGAAAGGGATGTCCACGTCCGGTTTCTGACGCTGATGCTCCTCTGGTTCCGGGACGCCCTTGTCCTGCGCCACGGTGCGGAGGTGATCAACGTCGACCAGATCGCGGAACTGAAGAGTTTTGTTTCGCGCTTTCCGGAGGCCGACCTCACGCGCGCACTGCAGGACGTGGAGAAGGCGATTTCGCTTATCGATCGATATGCCTATATTAAGCTCGTTCTCGCGCAGCTCGCCGTCCGGCTCCGGATCGCGCTCCTGAAAGGCCGCGCGGCTGCGCACGAAACATCCACAGGCTGAATCGTACGACATGAGCAACGCGCAACGGATCCTGATCACTGCTGCCCTTCCCTATGCGAACGCCCCCATTCACCTGGGGCACCTCGCCGGGGCGTACCTGCCGGCGGATATCTACGCGCGCTTCCAGCGCCTCAGGGGGCGTGATGTCCTGTTCCTCTGCGGGTCGGATGAACACGGGGTTGCCATCACGCTGGCCGCCGACAAGGAGAAAGTTCCCCCGGAGGTCATCGTCGACAGATATCACACGATGGACAAGGAGGCGTTCGAGAAGTTCGGGATGACCTTCGACAACTACTCGCGCACGTCGATTCCGCTTCACCACGCGACGGCCCTCGAGTTCCTCCTCGATTTTCACCGCCGCGGGATACTGACCGAAAAGAACGAGAAGCAGCTCTATGACGAAAAGGCGAACATGTTTCTCCCCGACAGGTATGTCGAGGGGACGTGCCCCGTCTGCGGGAACACCGACGCCAGGGGGGACCAGTGCGAGCAGTGCGGCACGTTTCTCGATCCCCTGCAGCTCCTGAACCCGAGGAGCAAGATCACCGGGGACACACCCGTGGTCCGTGAAACGACGCACCTGTATTTCCCCCTGGGGGCCTACCAGGCACGCCTGGAAGAGTATGTACAGAAGAGCGATGAGGCGGACGGCTGGAAGGAGAACGTTCTGCAGTACTGCAGGGGGTGGTTCAAGGAAGGTCTCGAGGACAGGGCGGTGACACGCGATCTGAACTGGGGGGTAAAAATTCCCCTCCCCGGGTACGAAAAGAAGGTGGTCTATGTCTGGTTCGATGCCGTGCTCGGGTACATTTCCTCCGCGAAGGAATGGGCCCTGCGGGTCGGTCGCCCGGACGCGTGGAAGGACTACTGGCTCCGCCCGGACACAAAGTATGTCGCGTTCATCGGGAAGGACAACGTGGTCTTCCACACGATCGTCTTCCCGGCCATGCTGATGGCATGGAATGACGGCGGGGGGGACAGGTACGTCCTGCCCGCCAATGTCCCGGCGAATGAGTTTCTGAACTACAAGGGGCAGAAATTTTCGAAAAGCCGTGGATGGGGGATCGACCTCCAGGACTTCCTCGGGAAGTATCCGGCAGATCCGCTCCGGTATTCTCTCGCGGCGGGCCTGCCGGAATACCGGGACTCGGATTTTACGTGGAAGGACTTCCAGGCGAGGAACAACAACGAACTCGCCGACATCCTGGGGAATTTCATCAACCGTACGCTCGCCTTCGCCGTGCGCGCATTCGACAACGCCGTTCCCGCGCGGGGGCCGATGGGGGAACTCGACAGGGGGATTCTCTCGTTGCTGGAAGGGACCCCCCCGGCAGCGGCGGAAGCCTACGAGCACTACCGTTTCCGTGACGGGCTCATGGAGGTCATGAACCTGGCCAGGGGGGCGAACAAGTATTTCAACGACAGCGAGCCATGGAAGACCGTGAAATCCGACCCGGCGCGTTGTGCCACGACAATCAACATCAGCCTGCAGATCGCGCGCGCGCTCGCCCTCCTCATGAGCCCGGTGATCCCCGGAGCGTGCGAGCGGATATGGCGGATGCTCGACATTCCCGGCGAGGCTGCGCGCGGCTCATGGGATTCCGCAGGAGAGAGTGCGCTGCAGGCGGGGCACCGCCTTGGGACAGCGGGTATCCTTTTTACCAAGATCGAGGAGAGCATGATTGAATCGGACAGCGTGGTTCCTCCAGGGCCGCCTGCGCTTCCTCCGGGGGCGGCGCCGGAAAAGATCACCATCGACGATTTCAGGAAGGTGGACCTGCGCGTGGGGAAAGTGCTCCGGTGCGAGCCGGTTGCAAAATCGGAGAAGCTCCTGAAGCTGCAGGTTGAGGTCGGGACGGAGCAGCGGCAGATCATCGCGGGGGTCGCCCGGCACTACCGGCCGGAGGACCTCGTGGGGAAACTCGTTGTCGTGGTGTTCAACCTTCGCCCTGCAACCATGATGAAGGAAGAATCACACGGCATGGTCCTCGCCGCTTCCGACGCGGCCGGGAAACTGGTGATTGTGTCGCCGGAGTCCGCCGTAGAGAGCGGCGCATCCGTGAAATGAGGGGAACGAAGGTCCATGTTCATTGACACACACGCGCACCTCACGTCACGCGAGTTTGACGCCGACCGTGACGAAGTGATCGCTCGCGCCTCCGACACCGGCGTGACCTCCATCGTCAATCCCGCGACCGGGCTGGAAGACAGCAGACGGGCCGTGGAACTCGCGCACCGGCAGGAGGGAGTCTATGCGTGCGTTGGCGTGCATCCGCATGAAGCCGCCGGTGCCGGTGACGATGTGCTCCGCGGCGTGGAAGAGCTCTGCACGGAGGCGAAAGTCGTTGCGCTCGGCGAGATCGGGCTCGACTTTCACTCGGAATCCCCCCCCCGCGACGTCCAGGAAAGGGTTTTCAGGGCCCAGCTCGGGATCGCCGCCCGGACGAATCTCCCCGTCGTGATCCACACGCGTGACGCGATGGAGGAGACCGTCCGCATCGTCCGGGAGGCTCTCGAAAGTTTCCCCGCATGGCGCAGCCAGGCGGCCACGCCTTTCAGCAGGTTCCCTGCACCCAAGGGGGTTTTTCATTGCTTCCCCGGCGACCCGGCTCAGGCATGGGATCTCATCAATCTGGGATTCGCCGTTTCGCTCCCCGGGATTGTGACGTTCAAGAATGCCGGGAATGCGGCCGGGGTCGCCCGGGAGGTGTCGTCGGAACATCTTCTCCTGGAAACAGACAGCCCGTACCTGGCCCCTGTCCCCCACCGCGGCACAAGAAACGAGCCGTCCCGTCTCCCGCTCATCGCGGCGAAGATCGCGGAACTCCAGCACTTGTCCGTTGACGATATCGCACGCGCGACCTCCTACGGTGCGTATACGATGTTCGGGATCGGATCGCCGGGCGTGCCGGTATTCGTGTACGCGCTGAAGAATTCCCTCTACATCAACCTGACGATCAGGTGCAACGCGGACTGCGTCTTCTGCGACCGGAAAGGGGAGGCGGTCATCAAGGGGCACAACCTCCGGATCGAACGGGAGCCCGACGCGCGCGAGGTGATCGATGCGATCGGCGACCCGGTGCGGTACGAAGAGATCGTCTTCTGCGGGTACGGGGAACCCACGATCAGGCTGGACGTGCTCAAAGAAGTGGCGGCGTGGGTCAAATCCCGGGGGGGGAAGACGCGGCTCAACACCGACGGGCACGGCAACGTGATCAACAAGCGGAACATCGTGCCGGAGCTCGTGGGGCTGATCGACGCGGTCTCCATCAGCCTGAACTCCACCGACCCAGTCCAGTACGGGGAACTGATGCGGGTCGACGGAAAAAAGTTCTTTCCGGCGATGGTGGAATTCGCACGCGAAGCCGTCCGCCTCCTCCCCAGGGTCGTCCTGACCATCGTCGACATGAACGACGTGGACAGTGAGAAGGCACGACGCTTTGTTGAAGGGGAGATCGGAGCCACGTTTTTCAGCCGCCCCTTCTTTTGAACCCGCGGGACGATCATGGACGGTTCCGCATCTCCCCCCATCCCATGAACTTACCGGAGCGGATCTGCATCATCGCGGAAGGGCAGCTGGGGGATCTCCTGATCCTCTCCCCTGCCCTCCGCGCGCTCAAGGAGTCATTTCCCTCCGCCTCTCTCACGCTCCTTGTGCTCCAGCGCCGTTCGTATGACGGGGCTTCCTCCCCGGCTCCCTCCGTTCTTTCGGAGAACCCGCACGGGGGAACCGCCGCAGTCCTCCTTTCGGATCCGCATGTCGCGGCCGTGGCGGAAATCGACAGGGGAGCGCTCCGGGCGCTCGGCGGCCTCCGGCGGGCACGGGCCGAATGGTCGGTCATCCGATGGCTCAGGAAGGGGAAGTTCGACACCGTAGTCTGCACGTTTCCCCAGGACAGGTTCTTCCTCTGGGCGTTCCTCTCCGGGGCGCGCGTGCGAGTGGGGGAGGGGGGGAGATCCTTTTCCGCGCTCCTCACGCACCGCATGCGGAAGAGGAAGAGTGACGGAGGTGTGCTGGCCTATTACTGTGCGCTGGCGGAAGCGGCGGGGGCCCCCGTCAAATCGCAGAGAACGAGCGTCGTGATCTCCCCCGCGCACAGGGAGTGGGCGGCGGCATGCATGCGTTCACTCGGCCTCTCGGAGGATACACCCGTCGTAGCCGTCCATCCCGGTGCGAGCGGGGGCTACAGGATCTGGCCCCCCGGCCACTACGCCGCTCTGATCGACCATGTGCAACGGGAGGGGATCCCGGTGATTCTGACCGGGAGCAGGTTTGACCGGGAGGTTCTCGCGGAGGTGAACAAAAGATGTGAGACTGTGCCGCGCCTGGTCGTCACGACCGGTGTGCTGGATCTCGCGGCGCTCTTCGAGAAGTGCGCGCTCTGCGTCTCCAACAACTCGGGGCCCCGGCATCTGGCAGTCGCAGCCGGCGTCCGCTCCCTGGCACTGATCCCGCGGTTTGACGATCGGGAGTGGAAGATCTACTCGGACGAGACCGCGGCAGGGACATTGCAAAGCCGGGAGGAATGTCCAGCGTGTCCTCCCACGGCGTGCCGCAACACCCTCCCGCCGGGTGAACAATACGGTTCCCTTTGTATGAGGGCGCTCAGCGTGGAAGAGGTCGCAGCGCGGGTCGACTTCCTGCTGACCCTGCCCCGGGAAGACGCTGCTACCGCGTAACCATCTACTTTCGCCGGTTCCTCGCTTCGTCGTACGTCTGCTGGTGGTTCGGATCAACACTCGAGAAGAACGTGAACACGGATGGGTCGGGATAGTCCGCGAACACGTCGGCGAGCTCTTTTGCCTTTGCCTCGAAGAACGACTTGATGACGACGTTTCGCGGATCGGCGTTCTTTTTCGCGTCGGCAATCAACTGTATGGCGCCCAATATGCTCTTCCAGGCGCGATCCCGGCTGATCGAGAGGGAATCAAGACCGGCGAAGTGATAGTACCATGACGCCGCGCGGACGGGCTGGAACGTCGTGCTCATGAGTTCGTCGATCAACTGGGCCCGCGAGTACCCCGAGGTCGCCGGCTGCCACCCCTTCTCACCGGTCGATCTCCCCTGGCTGGCGACGTCGGCCGCCTTCTGGAAAAGAGGTGTCCCCGAGAGCCTCTCGTAGGTGTCGAAGTCATACCCCATGACAAGGTACATGTAGAAATCGAGGAAGCTCGTCAGGTCGTCGTAGGTGTTCGGGTTGTGGTTGAGAGGCCTGGTTTTCACGTATGTGAATTCCCAGAGCGCGTCAAAGAGCCTGACGACCGCCGTACTCTGGGCGGACTTGAAGATCTCTCTCTGGCTTCCTATGAACACCTGT
This sequence comes from Ignavibacteriota bacterium, assembly GCA_003158475.1. Taxonomy (GTDB): domain Bacteria; phylum Bacteroidota; class Ignavibacteria; order UBA10030; family UBA6906; genus Fen-1273. Next base: position 83,286 of record PMJR01000103.1, read on the forward strand.
GCCGAATAGCGGTTGTCCCCGATGACGGTCTGGAAGAAAATGTTGACCGTGCATTTGACCTTGTCTCCGGGGTTCCCGGAGCCCCAGTTATAATTGCCCAGGTAGGTCTTCACGTCGCTTTCAAAATCACGGAGCAGATCCTTGTTCGTCGTGGGGATCGCTTCGTAATTGACCAACACCGTGACATCGATCTGCTGGGCCGAAACAGAAGAAGGGAGTGCGAGGAGGAGGAGCAGAACAGTGACAGATGCTGACCTGATGATATTCATCGTTAGACACCATTGTTGTGGGAGTGAGCCCAATATACGCCTTTTGACAGGGTGGGTCAAGCCGAGGCCCGCCGCTCTTTGGTAGGCCGAAGTCCCGCTGTTCTTGAGCGGGGCCGCCACCCGGTTCTCCCGTTTCGGAAAACCGGCGTGTCGCGCTGTATCACATCTGGACGGGGAGAATTGGGTGTGAGAAGTGAAGAACTGGCTCCTCTGGGTGATTGCGTGGGTGGTCGTGTGCGGGACGGCCGTCAAATCCTCTGCTGCGTTCGAACGGCAGCCTGAGAGCGTCCGGGCCTGCGGGATGGGGGGAGCGGGGTCGGCCATCGCCGGGAATATCTGGGGGGCGCTCATGAACCCGGCAGCACTGGCCTGCGTGACCGGGAGGATGATTGCGGTGTCCGCGGCGCCATCTCCGTTTGGCATAGAGGAGCTCAGGCGTGCTGCCTGTGCGTACACCGAACCGCTCGGCCGACTCACCGCTTCCGTGACAGGAATCCGGTACGGGTACGAACTCTATCGCGAAGTCACACTGGGAGCAGCGTGCGGGTACGATTGCGGAGAAGGAGTGCGCGTCGGGGCCACCCTCACGCTGGAGAGCCTCTCCATCGCAGGATACGGCCACGGCTCATGTGCCGGACTCGACGCGGGAGTCCTCTGGCAGATTGTCTCAGGTCTCGAGATCGGGGCATCGGCGGCGAACTGGAATTCTCCCTCGCCCGGGAATTCCCATGAGAACATCCCCACGACATTTCAGGCGGGGATTGCCTACACACTCCCGGGCGGTTTCCTCGTTGCATGTGACATTGTCGAAGACCCGCATTTCCCGGCGGAAGTCCGCCTGGGTGCCGAACTCGCGGTTGCAGAATTCTTCTTCCTCCGCGCCGGGGTATCGATGGATCCCTCGAGTTGTTCCGCCGGCGTCGGTATTCACTTCCTCCCCATCGAAATCGAGTATGCCTTCTCCCGCCATCAGGAACTCGGGTATACGCACCGCTTCGGGCTCTCCCTGCGGCTGGGAGGATCGTAAGGCGTGGCGGTACCGTCCCTCCTCACTCTGATTCTCCTCCCCGCATTAATGCAGGACACCGTCGCGAGCAGAACGGATTTCGACGAGCGTTTCCCGATCGAACTGACCGGAGAGATCACGGACGATGCAGAGGGGTCTGCACTTATGGAGGCTCTTGACTGGATTCGGCTCCATCCATACGACCTGAACAGCATCACTCTGGAAGAGCTTCTCTCGATCCCCTGCGTCACCCTTACCGGGGCTCAGGCTGTCCTAGAGTTCAGGGGGAACGGGGGGAGGTTCCGGTCGCCCGATCAGCTCCGGACAATCGGGGGAGGGGGGGAACGTCTTTACCAGGCCCTCCTGCCGTTCGTGTGTGCCGGGGGAACCTCATCATGCGGATCCGCCCGGCATCGTGTCATGTTCCGCGTCCGCGCGATCGAAGACACACCTGCCGATCCTTCGACGCCCGGCTCTCCGCTCCGGTTCTCCTCGCGGCTCGTCTTCGAGGGACACGGGGGCCTGGAGGCCGGGGCCCTGTTCGCGAAAGGAGCGGGAGAACGGACGGAAGATGCCTTCATCTCCGGGTATGCCCTGATCCGCGGACTTGGATGTGTCACCGACATTCTGGTCGGCGATTACGAACTGGAGTCGGGCCAGGGGCTCGTCCTCTGGCGTGGCCCCACCGCAATCAGGAGCACCTGGAGTCTGCGCCCCGGCCAGGGGTTGGCGATCGTGCCGAACCGCTCATCGGACGAGTCCCGGTTTCTCCGGGGTCTGGCAATTGCGGCTTCCGTGGAAGGGAGCCTGAAGGGGGCACTTTTCTTCTCCGACAGGTCGTATGGTGCAAACGTGGACAGCGGAGGTGAGGCGACCGGGTTTTTCCGCGGGGAGTACTCGACAGCCGGGAACGTTGCCAGGAAGGATGCCCTGCGGGAGCAATTAATCGGCGTCCGGGCTGAGTACGCTTGCGCGGGTGTGTTTACCGCCGGATGTACGATCTATCGCTCGTATTTCGACAGGTCGTTCACTCCCGCCGACAGGACGCGATTCTCGGGGAATCGCATGGAGGCAGGGGGCGTGGATATGAGCGGAAGATTCGGCATCCTCTCCGTGGCCGGCGAGTGTGCATTCATGAGGGGGGGAGCGCATGCTTTCGCGGGGAGTATGACGCTCGTCTCCGCTGCCGGAGGGATGCTCATGATGCGCTGCAGGAACTATCAACCTGCGTACGACAATCTTCATGCCTCCGGAGAGGGGGACAACGGCGAAACGAGGAACGAACGTGGCGTCACGGCGGCCCTGCGGCTGCTCCCTTCCCCCGCGAGCGGCCTGGAATGTTCTGTCGACGCTTTCGAACACCCCTGGCCCGGCAGCCGCACCCCCATTCCCCGTCGAGGGATTGAATTGACCGTTTCGGGTGAGACAGCGATTCCTTCCGGAGGAACACTCCGGGCACGCTGCTCCAGGAAGAGCTCCTATGAACAGGTGACGGCGAAGGATGCACTGGGAAGAGACGTACGGGCCGCGGGAAAAACGGATGAGAGTCATTACAGATTCGATGCATCATGCCGTGCGGGGAAGAGTCTTCGGTATTCCATGGTCATGGAATATGCCCGCGCCTCGGGTGCGGACGGAGACGTCCTGCGCGGAGTGCTCCTCGGCGGTGAGGTCTCGTTCACGCCCCTGTCGTGTGTTTCGTTCGAGACCCGGTTCTCTCTTTTCCATGCCGACGGGTATGGCGCCCGGCTCTATGACTACGAATCCGGTCTCCCGGGTCAGCTTTCACTTCCTCCCCTCTACGGGCACGGTCTCCGCTGGTATATGCGCCTTCGTTGCCGCCCCGCAGAGTGGGCGGACATCGTGCTCAGGTACGCGGCGACCGTGAAAGATGCATCAGTCAGCGGCACTGAACCATTTCTTGAAATACCCGCAGCACGTGGAGCCCAGATCGGTGTTCAGGCCGATATCCTTCTCCCCTGAGGGGACGCCGCTTCCCGGATACTCCCACGCCTGTTCACATGCTCGAGCGCCTTTCCGCTCACCTGGGCGGGGGCC
>PMJR01000138.1 GCA_003158475.1 Ignavibacteriota bacterium
CCGTAAGGCTATCTTCTATCACCATTCCACCGGTGGTTGCTTTTATGACAGGCAGAATCTCTATGACAACTCTACCCCATCGTCCGTCCCAACCGTTCCAAAGGAGATCGCAAAATACAACGCCGTGCATGGATTCTCTGTCAACACTGCCGTTTCCATGAGCGAACAATGGATGCCTNNTCCGGTGATATTGAGACTCTCAAGGGGTACTACCGCGCTCTCGTACGCGAGATGGCAAAACACCCGGCGAACTTTTTCGTAATCTGGAACAACATGCCGGCTCCGACTGATGGACTCTCCGACAGAGCAGTATGGTCAGCGCAATTCTCGGCGTGGTGTAAAGACGTCCTGGCGAAGGGAAACGATTCTTTCGGAGTGTTTCCAGCGAATGTCTACGTGTTTGACGTATTTAGAAAGCTGGCCGATCCCATAACAGGTTATTGCGATCCAAAATACGGCAATCCGGGGGATGATCATCCGAGCAGCGCTTCAGTAACACTGGTGACGCCACAGTTTGTGAAAGAAGTGTTTGACGCCGCACTCGCCTACGAAAAGCTCACCGCCATCGACCCTGCGGAGCGGAACGTGCCGTCTCGGTATCAGCTGAATCAGAACTACCCCAATCCGTTCAACCCTGCAACGGAAATCAGCTACCAGGTTGCGACGGCAGTCCATGTGAGCCTCAGGGTCTTCGACATCACCGGACGCGACATCGCAACGCTGGTCGACAGCGAACAACAGCCAGGGACCTACCGCGTGAGCTTCGACGCGAAGAATCTCTCAAGCGGCCTGTATATGTACCAGCTGCACGCGGGGACGTTCACCAACGCGAAGAAAATGACGCTTATCAGATAATGAGCCCGCGTGGGGCCCCTGCGGTCCCGCGGCCGCGGACTTGCCCCCTTTTTTTCCGATTTCTTTGTATATTCGGGAATGATCAAGCAGGATGTCCTCAGGACATACGTAAGCGAAGAGGGGAGCCCCTTCAAAAAAATCATCGAGTGCTACCGCTCCCCCGGCGTGCACGCAATCACCGTGTTCAGATTCGGCCACTGGCTCCTGGCCAGGCCCCTCCCGGTCAAGCTGTTGCTGACACCGCTCTATCTGTGGCTCGATCACCGCATGAGGGCGAAGTGGGGGATCCAGATCCAGCGCCGCGCAAGGATCGGCGCGGGCTTCTACATCGGCCACTACGGTGGAATCTTCGTTTCAGATCGGGCGACGATCGGGGAGAACTGCAACATATCGCAGGGCGTCACCGTCGGAGTGGCGGGTGAAGGGGCAAGGAGAGGAGCTCCGCAGATCGGGAACAACGTCTACATGGGCCCGGGGGCGAAGATCAACGGTAAAATCCGTATCGGCAACAATGTGAAGATCGGGCCCAACGCGGTCGTCACGCACAACATCCCGGACGACGCGCTCGTCCACGTCCGTCCGATGCAGGTCGTTGTCTTCCCCGGGCGCTATGCCAGGGACGACGCGTCCCCGTGCAACCTGACCACGCCCCGGCGGTCACGCTGACCGTTTGATTTTCCCTCCCTGCGTCTTCGGAAGAGAGCTGACAAACTCGACGGCTTGAGGAATCTTGAAATCCTCGAGAAACCGGCGGCAATGGGCTTTCACCTCCTGTGCCGTGAGGGAGTTTCCGTCTTTGAGAACGATCTCCGCTCTGATGGCCTGCCCGAGGATGGGATCAGGAACGCCGATCACGCGCACCTCGTTCACCGCATCGATCGTGTAGATGACATCCTCGACCTCGATCGGACTTACCTTCTCCCCCCTGCTCTTGATCAATTCATCGGAGCGCGCGACAAAATGGAAGTAACCGTCCTCGTCCATCCTGAAGAGATCCCGTGTCCGGAGGACCTTCTCCCAGGGATAGGGACCGGGGATCAGCGCTTTTGCGGTCCCTTCGGGATCGTTCCAGTATCCGGCCATCAGCGTCGACCCCCGGACGATCATTTCGCCCACATGACCAGGGCCGAGCCGCTTGCCGTCCGCGTCCTCGACCCACAGCTCGATGTTCCGCATCCCCCGGCCGACCGACGTGGTCCGCGTTTCCAGTTCATCGGGGGGAAGGTACGTCGTGCGGAGACATTCCGTCAGCCCGTGCATGAGGAAGATCTTTGTGGTCGGGAACACTTTGCGGAGCCTCGGGACGAAGCTCGCGGGCATCGCCGCCGCCGCGTTCGTGATGTACCGGAGCGAGGAGAAGTCCTCCTTCTCCAGCCCTTCGAGCCGAAGGATGATAGCCCAGATCGTCGGGGCACCGGCGAGGCCGGTGACTTTTTCCCCCTTGATGCGTTTGATGATCTCGTACGGGTAGCCGAATCCCTTCTCCAGCACCACCCTCCCGCCCGTCCAGAACGTCACCAGGAGCTGGAGCAATCCATAACTGGAGGAGAGCGGCAGGACTCCGAGGATCACATCCTCCGCATTGTTCTCCAGGTACTCTGCGATACACTCCACCGCCGTGTTGAGGTTCCGGTGGAGCATCGTCACTCCCTTCGGCTTCCCGGTGGACCCTGACGTGTAGATGATCGCCGCCAGATCGTTGTCGATCAGACGGACGTCCGGGGAAGGGTGTGCGTCCTTCCGGATCCGGGAGAAACCCACTCCCTCTTCCCCCTCCTCGCCGGCGCCGGTCCAGATCGTGACCGGCCGAACCGAACACGACGCCACAGCCTGCAGCACCTGTGCGCGCTTTTCAACGCCGCAGACCAGGCTCCTGGCGTTGCAGTTCTCCAGGATGTATCCCAGGCGCTCGGCCTGCGTCGCGGGGTTGATCACGACGAGACACCCTCCTGCCTGGAGCACACCAAAAATTGCTATGACGGTCTCCGGACTGCTGTCGATGTAGACCGCGACGCGATCCCCCTTCCGCAGTCCCTGTTCCACAAGGAACCCTGCAAACGACCCGGCAGAGGTCGCCAGTTCCCCGTACGTCGATCGTACCGACCCGCAGACCAACGCCACTTTGTCCGGCGTCAGCCGCGCGGACCTGGTGAGGTATTCATGAAGCAACATGGTCTCAGACCTTTTCCCGGCTAAGTTTTGCCGTGATGAATCCGGCAATCCTCGCGATGGTGTCAAAGTTGTCGGCGACAAGCTCGTTGTCTTCGAACTTGACCCGGCACGTCTCCTCCAGGAAGCTGATCAGTTCGAGTATACCTGTGGAATCGACGACACCCGAACCGAGAAGGGACTGATCGTCCGTGAGCGGCGTCTTCTCGTCAAAAAGAAAATTCTTCCGGATGAACTGATGGACCCTGGTACGGACCTCCTCTTGTGTCATGCTGTTCCCTGAAGTTGTCGAAACTGAACACGGTCGATGAGTGTTTTGTACTCGATGTCTCCCCCGGGAGCGCCGCCGTCCGCAAGGATGAACTCGCGGTGCAGAAGCTGGGTCGAGAGCAGACCCACCACCCCCATGTTGTCCGCATTGCTGAATGCCATTTCGTTCGCGGAATCGCCTGCGCGTCTCAGGCATTTCGCGTAGAGCCCCCGCGCGGCGCCAACGTCGAAGAGGCCTGCATCGCGAAGTGCACTTTCCGACAGGACCTCCTCCACATAGGCAGGGGCCCCCTTCTCCACGAAGCTGACCGCATCCGGGGCCCGGTACGGCTGCTTGGGACGGTGAATGATCTTTTCCGGCACGCGCCCCTTCGCGGCGCGCTTGAGGATGAACTTCTCGTTGAGCCCGGCAAGCTTGTAAAGGGGCGGGAGGCCGTTGCAAAACTCCATCACCTCCGAATCAAGAAACGGGAACCGCCCCTCAACCGAATGCGCCATCAGCATCCTATCTCCCTGTGAGGAGATCAGGTAGCCCGAGAGAAGCGTGACGACCTCGAGGTACTGCGCGCGGGCGAGCGAATCCCACCGTCCGTATTCCGGCGGGAGCGCCCGGAGGACGTCGTCCGAGGGACGCGACTCCAATGCTGCGCGGAGCTCCGCGGAAAAGAACCGCTTGAGCTGCGAGGTCGTCCTCCACCGGGGGTCATGGGAGAAGCCCGGCGCTCCGGCGCGTTCAATCCCCTGTCGCCAGAACTCCAGCGCCATTCCCTTTGCCTGCCCGGGGGAACGAGCAAGGTACGGATACAGCCGTTCGAACAGCCGCGGCCTTGCAACCGACCCCGGCTGCCGCGACCAGAACTGCCTGATCTCGGCTTCACGAAAAATGTCATACCCGGCAAGCATCTCATCCGCCCCTTCGCCGGTCAGGACGGCCTTGATGCCGGAATCACGGACGAGCCGCGACAACAAAAAGAGCGGGGCCGGGGCGGTCCTGAGCACGGGACGTTCCGTGTGCCTGATGACCTCCGGGAACACCCGCGCGATATCGCCGCGCGTGACCACCAGTTCCTGGTGATCGCTGTCGATTGTGGCCGCCATCGCCCGCTGAAACTCCGTCTCGTCGTATTCGGCGTCCTGAAAGCGGATGGAGTACGTCCGGAACACCCCTTCCTTCGCTTTCCGACCCATCCACGCCGTGATCGAACTGTCAAGGCCGCCCGAGAGATAGCTGCCGACAGGAACATCCGCCCGGAGAATTCTGAGGCGGGTGGCCTGCTCGAGCTTCTCGGCCAGGGCTTCGGTTGCCTCGTCCAGCGTGAGCGGATAGTCATCCGGGGAAGTCACAGGGTAGGAAGGACGCCAGAACACCGTCTCATGCTTTCCACCGTCGCCGTCATACTCGCGGACAGAACCCGGGGGAAGTTCCTCTATGCCCTTGAAGAGGGACGTCGGCGCAAGCGGGGTCCAGTAGGTGAACGTCTGGTCGAGACCCCGCGGATCAATCTCCCGCGGGACCGAGGCGTCGGCAAATATGGCCTTCACTTCGCTGGCGAACCAGACGCGCCCCCCGTGCTCGCGCACATACAGGGGCCTGACGCCTATGCGGTCGCGGGAGAGAATAAGGCGGTGCGACCGGCTGTCCCAGAGTGCCAGCGCCCACTGGCCGTTGAACCGCGGGAAGCACCCGTTTCCCCATTCTTCGTAGGCGTGGACAATGACCTCCGTGTCGGAGCGCGTCCTGAAACGATGTCCGAGCGCCTCCAGGTCCACGCGGAGCTCGAGATAGTTGAAGATCTCGCCGTTGAAAACAATCCAGAGCGTCTCGTCTTCGTTGGCAAGGGGCTGTTGACCCGAGGTCAGATCGATCAGCGAGAGACGCGCGTGAACAAATCCGGCGCGGCGGTCGCGGTACATGCCGTACTCATCCGGCCCGCGATGCCTGATCGCACGCACCATCCCTGTGAGCAGCTCCCTGGAAGGAGGCTCATGCCGGTTTCCCGTGTTCACTATCCCCGCTATCCCGCACATACCTTCTCGCTCATGTCCGACATGGGTACGCCCGGCCCGCCGCATCGCGGCGGAGCACCGCCAGCGTTGTTCCGTCTAGCCGACGACGGCCTTTTTCATTTCCGAGATTTCATGGACATCCTTCACCAGCAGCGCGGGGAGATGAAGAGGGCGCGTTGTCCGACGCTTGACATCGATGTCCTTGTATACACGCTCAACCTGTTCGGGGGTCAGCCCGACGACGGGGGCGACCTCCGCAGCCGGCACGCCGTTGTTGCGGCCATACAGACAGAGGTCCATCTTCGCATACGGCAGGGCAAAATAAAATTCCTCCTGGGTCTGCGGAAGGGAAAATGTGTCGGTGGTCGGCGTCCTGTCGCAGATCTCGTCGGGGACTCCCAGGGCGCGCGCCAGTTGGAATACCTGGGTCTTGTACAGGTGCGCAATGGGCTTGAAATCGGCCAGGCCGTCCCCCCCCTTGACGAAAAACCCCTGATCGTATTCAAGCCGGTTCGGTGTGCCGCAGACCGCGAAGTTCAGGCGGTCCGCATGGAAGTAATCGAGCATCTTTCTCGTTCGCTGCTTAAAATTGGTGGCGGCGACAAGCTGCAGGTATGCCTGCGCGGTCATCCGCTCGCTGCGGAACTCTCCCGATGGTGTCCGGGCCGTGAGCCGCGAGACATTCAGCCGGTCCCCTTCGATGATGGACGGGAGCGTGATCTTGAACTTCCATCCCTCCCCGTATTCGGCGAAGACCATACGCACTGCTTCGCGCTGGTACGCATAGCACCCCGAGGCCTCCAGAATTGGTGCGATGTCCTCCGTATGGGAGGGAATGCCCAGTTTTTCGACAAGCAACCGGCCGAGCCGGAGTGAGTCAGGAGAGGAGTCCCGCTCCGGTGAAAAGAGGGCCAGGACATTTTCACCCCCGAGGGCATGTGCGCACACCGCCGCGCAGAGAGCGCTATCGATCCCCCCTGACACCGAGACGACTGCTCCCTTCCTGCGAAGGGTTTTCAGCACGGTATCGCGAATGCCGGCCCTGATGGCCGCGATTTCCTCCTCTGCGTCAAGGCGCAGGACGTCTTCTTGGAACTGCATGTCGGTTTTGCCGCAGGTGTAAGGTTCTGTTTTGAGGACGCAATGTACGTGAATTTGTTTACAATACTTCGTGATGCTGATCAACGGGCCGCTTCGGATATCCCCGGTCACATTGATGCCCTGCAGGAATGAGGACGAATCGGCTTCGGCGGGGTGGTGCGGGGTATGCCCCCTTTACATCTGCTGCGGCGCGGAAATGCCCAGTATGTCAAACCCGTTTCGGAGCACGCACCCGGTGGCATGGCTGAGGGCCAGCCGCGAGCGGGTCAGGGGAGCGTCGTCCGTCACGACACGGCATTCGTGGTAAAACCGGTGGAACGCCGTGGCAGCACCCTGCAGGTAGTCCGCCAGGCGGTGCGGCTCATACGCCAGGGCGCAGGACTCGACTGTCTCAGGAAAGAGGAGGAGCGTTTTGATGAGATCGGTCTCCGCCCCCGAAGACAGGAGAGCCGGGTCAAACCCCCCGGCAGCCACGGGGGCGGACCCTCCCCCGGCGTAGCGCAGTATGCTGCAGATCCTCGCATACGCGTATTGAAGATAATAGACGGGGTTTTCGTCCGAGTGCTTCTTGGCGAGACCCAGGTCGAAGTTCAGATGGCTGGAAATGGTCCGCATGAGGAAAAAGTACCTGACGACATCCGCACCCACCTCGCCGATAAGCTCATCAAGGGTTATAAAATTTGCCTTGCGCGTCGACATCTTCACGACTTCTCCGTCCTCGAGTATCGTGACAAACTGGTGGATCAGGACCGTGACGCGCCGCTCGTCCAGCCCGAGGGCCTTCAATGCCGCCAGGACATCGGGAAACGTCGCGATGTGATCCGCGCCGAACACGTCGATCATCAGGTCGTACCCGCGGCGGAACTTCTCGCGGTGGTACGCGATATCGGGGAGCCGGTATGTCGGCTCCCCCGTGCTTTTGACGATCACCTTGTCCTTTTCCAGGCCGAGGGCGGAGGTCCTGAACCAGACCGCCCCCTCGCTGTCATAGGCAAGCCCCTTTGTGCGAAGCTCGTCAACGACCTCCCAGATCTTCCCCTGTTCATACAGCCAGTTCTCGTTGTAGAAGGAGCGGAACACGATTCCAAGCGAGCCGAGAGTCTTCTTTATGTCTGCGAATATCTCGGTCTCCGCCTGCTCCTTGAACTTCCCCTCCGCAGGCTCGCCGCGCAGACGGTCACCGTCCGATTCCAGAAGGTGGCGCGCGATATCCCGGATGTATTCTCCCTGGTAATAGTCCTCCGGGAACTGCACCCGATCCCCGAGGAGCTCGAGGTAGCGGTGGCGGACCGAATCTCCCAGGATCCGCATCTGCCGCCCGGCGTTGTTGAAGTAGTATTCACGCTCGACTTCGTGCCCCGTCCATTCGAGCATCCTGGCGACCGTGTCGCCGAAGACCGCCCCACGACCGTGTCCGACGGTGAGCGGGCCCGTGGGGTTGGCGCTCACGAACTCGACCTGGACCTTCCGCCCTTTCCCGAGCGAGGATCTCCCGTAGGTGTCACCGGCCCGCACGAGCTCTTCGAGCTGGCGGAGATAGTAATTCCCCGTAAGCGAAAAATTGATGAAGCCCGGCCCCGCCACCTCGACGCCCGCCACAAGCGAAGGATCCGGATCGAGGCGGGCGGCAATCTCCGCGGCGACATCGCGGCTCTTTCTCCCCGTCCCTTTCGCGACGATCATCGCGATGTTCGTGGTCAGGTCGCCGTGTCCCGCCTGGCGGGGTTTCTCGAATGACACGGGGGACACCGCGGTAATTCCCATGGAGGCGAGCGCCGCGGTGATTTTTTCCCTCAGGTATGCTTTCATGCCCTTGCTTTTTTCCTCGTCGTCGTCTTCGCCTTCGCGCGCGGGACGCGCGCAGCCCCACGGGCCGGTGTCTTGCGTGCGGGAGCGTCGGTCACCCGGCGGATCTTGGCATCGCCCCAGAGCTTCTCCAGGTTATAGAAGGTCCGCGTGTTCGTGTGGAATATGTGCACGACCACGTCGACGAAGTCCAGCAGCACCCAGCTCGAACTGCCGGACTCTTTGTGCCACGCGGCGGCGCCCTTCTTTTGCATCCCCTCATCCACCGCCGCGGCGATGGCGCGGATCTGCACATCGGAATCTGCGGAACAGACCACGAAGAAGTCCGTCATCGTCGTGAGTCCCCGGAGGTCCATGATCACTATATCCCCGGCTTTCTTTGACAGAGCCAGCCGGGCGACTGCGTGTGCGAGTAACGGTGATTTCAATGCGCTCTTCCCCTATTGTGATGGTTTGAGCGTCGGATAGTCGCGGCCGATGAGCACCGAGACATCGACGTAATAATCCTGGTTGATCTGCTGTATGATGTTCCCCTTCCTGATGCCGAGTGCATACGCGACCTTTTCCGCGTTCTCCCGGTTCCCGGCCCTGTCGATCACAAGCGACTCCCGGACATCGAAGCTCCTGTAGTTCCTGTACTCCACGACGTCGAACCCCCTGGCCCTGAGATATGCGGTCATCGAAGTCCCGGCCCCCGGAACGCCGCACCCGTTCAGCACGTCGACCTGTATGGTCCCCTGCGTCGCCGAGCCGGACCGGACCGGGTCGACGGGCGGGCGGAATATCATCCTGCTGGCAAACGAGTAGGCGAGAACAAGCACAAGGAGCCCGAGGGCCCCTATGATGACGTCAAGGAGAATGGTGCGAGGATCTTTCCGTGCGGCAACGGGTTTGCCGGGAACGGCCGCTCTGGAGCGCGCCACCTTCATCGGGACAGAGTGATAGCGACAAAGCCGGGACGGGCCCCTTCAACGGGGCATTCCCGGCTTTCACGATACGGCGCAACCCTGCGTATGTGAGGCTGATGCGGAAATCTTCTGATCAGAATCCGTTCTCCCGGAACATCGGGTGATAAAAGGGGGAATAGTAGTAAGATCCGTACGGGAGCTGGCTGTACTGGAGCTGCACCTGGAAGTTTTCCCACGGGCGGTAACTGAGCTGGGCGTTGCTCAGGTAGATGCCGCTGAAATTGTTCGATCCCTTCGCACCGAACGACGAGAAGGAGTTTGAGGGGGAGTAACTCATGCTGACGTCCGCCCGTGCGTTGAGATTGTCCGCGAACTGGTACATCATCGTATTGGTGTACGTCCCGAGCGACATCCCCTGGCCCGCAAACGACTGGTAGGAGAACTCGACGCTGTGGCGCATCGTAAACCTGTTCGGGTCGAACCAGCCGAACATCATCTCGGACGGCGGCTGTGTGATGAGACCCCCCGATGACTCCGAGGGATGCGCGACATCCGGTTTGAACTGTGCCCGCGCGCCTCCCGCGGCCAGCAGCAGGCACACCATGAACGCACACGACAGGGATTTCATGTCCTCCTCCTCTCCGCTGTCAGAATAATACAGAAAACAGGCCTGATTGTCAACTCTCCCTTCCCGCCAGAATCCTGCGCGCCTCCTCGAGTTGACCGGGAGTATTGATCCCCCCCACCTCCAGGGGGTCACCTGCGATAACAGCCGCAACGGGAAGTTTGTTCCGCCAGAAATAGTGGAAGACGTCCGTCAGGTAGTACTCGTGCTGCGCATTGTCCGTTGTTATATGGCGGAGTCCCTCGAAGAGGTTCCCCGAATCGAAGACGTAGATCCCGGAGTTGATCTCCCGGATCGCACGCTGTTCCGGCGTCGCGTCTTTCTGCTCGACGATGCCGGAGACCCTCCCCCCCTGCTCGCGGATGATCCTCCCGTACCCGGTCGCGTCGTCAAGCACCGCGGTCAGCACGGTCGCGGTCGCGCCGGAGGCGCGATGGTTGTCGATCAGCGCGCGCGCCGTCCTGGTGGTCAGCATGGGGACATCGCCGGAAAGAACGAGCACGTCCCCGGCGTACCCGCGAAGTTCCTTTTCCGCCTGCATCACGGCGTGCCCCGTCCCGAGCTGGGGGCTCTGTTCGACGCACCTGACGGACGGGTGCGTTCCGGCAATGTGGGCGATGACCGCCTCCTTCTGCCACCCCACGACGACCACCGTGCGCGAAGAATCGAGCCGCGCCGCCAGATCGACCACCCATTCGACAAGCGGGCGGTCGTTGACCGTGTACATCACCTTCGCCACCGAGGGGTTGTTCATTCGCGTCCCCTTCCCGGCGGCCATTACGACAACGGCAAGCCTTGCGTCCATGGATGCGCTAGAGTCTGATGTGTATGTTGTCGATAAGGCGGGTCGTCCCGAACCTCGCCGCAAGAGAAACAAGGACCGGCGCCCCCGGTGAGAGCGTCACGAGGGGATCGAGAGTGTCGGCGTCGGCGACGGAGACGTAGTCGATCGCCGCCGAGGATCCCCCGGTGATTTCCAATGTCATTGCCGCGACGACCGCGCCGGCGGAGCGCTCGCCGCTGCGTATCAGATCCTCCGCCTTCCGGAGAGAGCGGTACAGGACCGGGGCTTCGACCCTCTGAGCGGGAGTCAGGTAGACATTGCGCGAGCTCATGGCGAGTCCGTCCTGCTCGCGCAACGTGGGGACGACGACGATCTCGACCCCGAGATCGAGGTCCCGGACCATGCGCCGCAGCACGATGACCTGCTGGGCGTCCTTCTGCCCGAAGACGGCCGAGTGGGGTCTTGCGATGTTGAAGAGCTTCGCAACGACGGTTGCCACGCCCCGGAAATGTCCCGGCCGCGCCGCGCCCTCAAGGCGCAGCGAGAGCCTTTCGACGTTGACGAACGTCTGGTACCCCGGGGGGTACATGGCAGTCGTCTCCGGTGCGAACAGGAGATCCCCGCCGGCGCCTGATGCCAGGAGAGCATCCCGTTCAATGTCCCGTGGATAGCGGCCGTAGTCCTCCCCCTCGCCGAACTGCGCGGGGTTGACGAAGAGCGTCACCACCACCACATCCCCCAGGGTGCGGGCCTCGCGGATGAGGGCGGTGTGGCCGCCGTGAAGTGCCCCCATGGTGGGAACGAGTACGATGCGCTTCCCCGCGACGCGGAGATCATCCGCCTCCCGCTGCATCAGATGCGGTTCATGAATCGTCTTCATCTCACCCGGGCGAGAACGTGGTGCGGCATTGTTCAGCCGCCGATGTAGGTCAGAAGCTGTGCGATGGTCTGCCGGAGATCCTTCCTGTGGACGACCATATCGACGAAACCGTGATCGAGGAGGAATTCCGCCCGCTGGAACCCGGGGGGAAGGTCCTTGCCGATCGTCTGTTTGATGACGCGGGGCCCCGCGAACCCGATCAGGGCACCCGGCTCGGCGATGATGACGTCCCCGAGCATCGCATAGCTGGCGGTCACACCCCCCGTCGTCGGATCGGTGAGCAGGGAGATGAAGCCCACCCCTGCTTCCGAAAGTCGGGCGAGTTTTGCGCTGGTCTTGGCCATCTGCATCAGCGAGAGCGCCCCCTCCATCATCCTTGCCCCACCGCTCGCCGATATCACAAGGAGGGGCGTCTTCGATTTCCAGGCCCGGTCGATCGCGCGGCCGATCTTTTCGCCGACAACCGATCCCATGCTCCCCCCGATGAAGGAAAAGTCCATCGCCGCCACGACAAGCGGGAGCTTGTTGACGGTCCCTGTCCCCCACCGCACGGCATCGTGGAGCTTTGTCTTTTTGATCGCCTCCGGGATCCTGTCCCTGTACCGTTTCGTATCCACGAACTTCAACGGGTCCCCCGAACGCATCCTCCCGTCGTTTTCCTTGAACGAATCCGTGTCCAGGAGTATGGCAATGTACTCCTTGCTCCCGATACGGAAGTGTGCGTTGCACTTCACACAGGTGAAGAAATTCTTTTCGAGCTCCATCTTGTGGATGATCTCACCGCACTGTTCGCACTTCGTCCAGAGCCCGTCGGGGACATCCTTCTTTTGAGTCTCCGAGGCGATGTTTTCCTTGGACCGCTTGAACCACGTCATGGTCTCTTCGCCCTTCCTGTTAACGCGACTTGAGGAAAAAATCCTTGATGTAGCGCGGTTCCAGCGCGGAGGGGTCGTCCGCTTTCCCCGCGAGAAGCAGTCTCTCGCCGAGGAGCGCCACACTCCCCCCGCTGCAGTGCAAAGCCTCCTCCGGTACCATGCGCAGGCTCGCCGGCGCACCGGGAGATGAGAGCACTTTGGCCGCCGCCTCGCCGGCGACGCGGGCGCCCGAACCGTGCAGTTCCTCCATCAGCGCACCCAGCGTCATGTCGCGTGCGTCCCAGAGAGGGACGGGGCCGCTTTCCGTCACATCGAACAACTGGCAGTACACTTCGTCGCGGCGCGCGTCCAGCGCAGCCAACAGGCGCGTCCCGGCTCCCGTGCGATCGGCCTCCACGGCATGCAGCGCGAGAGCCTCGAGCGTCGGCACGCCCACCAGCGGAACGTCCCTGGCGAACGCGATCCCCTTCGCAACACTCAGGCCGATCCTGAGCCCGGTGAACGAGCCGGGGCCGATCGATACCGCAACTCCGCCGAGCGACTCCAGACCGTCAGGACCCAGGACCGCAACGATCTGCTCCATCAGTTTTTCCGCATGGACCCGTCCCGCATCGAGGAGCGATTCTGCGACGACCCTCCCCCCGCGAACAAAAGCCGCGGCGCACACCGTTGTGGCGGTTTCGATCCCGAGGACATTCATTGCGCCGGCTCCCGCGG
This sequence comes from Ignavibacteriota bacterium, assembly GCA_003158475.1. Lineage (GTDB taxonomy): Bacteria > Bacteroidota > Ignavibacteria > UBA10030 > UBA6906 > Fen-1273. The sequence continues at coordinate 12,998 of PMJR01000138.1, forward strand.
TCCCTCAATCTGTATGGCCCTCTCTGATTCGGACCCGCCATGGGCGAACGAGATTCGGAAGTGGGCCGGAGGGAGTATGTCGAGCACCGTCTCCGCCCATTCAATAAGGCAGACACACCGGCTGTTGAAGTACTCTTCAATGCCGAGATCCGCCACTTCCTTCATGCCGTTGATCCTGTACATGTCGATGTGCGCCACGACGCCGAACTCCACGGGGTACTCGTTGATCAGGGTGAACGTGGGGCTGGTGACATGCCCGCGAACGCCCAGCCCCGTGCACACCCCTGCGGCAAATCGCGTCTTCCCGCTCCCCAGCGTCCCTGTCAACGCCACGACGTCCCCCGGGAGCAGCCGCACGGCGAACGCGCGGCCGGCCGCTTCGGTCTCCTCCGCCGAGCGGGAGAGGATCCGTCTCATCCTCTCGGTTCCAGGCGGACGACGGGGAGAATCATCTCCTCCATCGAGGCACCGCCGTGCTGGAAGCTGTCCCGGTATTGGTTGAGATACCGGTGGTATTCCGTCGGGTAGACAAAATAGTAGTCTTCCTTCGCGATGATGTAGTTCGTGGCGACACCCCGCCGGGGAAGCTTGTAGTCCTCGGGGTTCTTCACGAATATCGCCGCCTTTTCCTCGGCCTTCAGGTTTCTGCCGTACTTGTAGCGGAGGTTGGTCGAGGCTTCCCGGTCACCCAGCACTTTCGATCCGCGGAGGCTCCGGATGCTCCCGTGATCCGTGGTCAGAACCACGACCACGTTCGGGTTCCGCGAGAGCGTCTTGAGCATCCCCAGGAGGGATGAGTGAAGGAACCAGGACCGCGTGAGGGAACGGTACGCCGACTCGTCAGGGGCGATCTCCTTGAGGAGCGACGAATCGGACCTCCCGTGCGCGAGCATGTCGACGAAATTCACGACGACGGAGGTCAGCTTCGACTGGGTGTACGAATTGATCGAGTTCTCGACGCTCCTCCCGAAGTCCGCGTCAAGGATCTTGATGTACTTTGGTTCGGGCTTGAGAAGGATCTTGCGCCTCTCGAGGAGTTTGTCGAGAAACTGCCGCTCGTACCGGTTGCGGCTGTTTTCGTCGTCCTCGCTCTTCTCCCAGAGCTCCGGGAACCTGAGCTCGAGGTCGCTCGGGAACGACCCGCTGAATATGGCATTGCGCGAATAGGGGGTCGCCGTCGGCAAAATGCTGAAATAGTATTCTTTCGCGATCGTGAAATATTCCTGGAGAACCTGTTCCATCACGAGCCACTGATCGAGACGGAGGCAGTCGATGACAAAGAAAAAGACGGATTTCCCGGACTGAAACTCGGGGATCACATACCTGTCGACGACCTCGGTCGAGAGCGCAGGCCTCTGGCTCGCCCGCTCCACCCAGTCCCGGTAGTTCCTCTCGACGTATTTGCTGAAAGCCAGGTTGCATTCGCGCGTCTGGTCGATGAGCGTCTGTTTCAGGCCGAGCTCCGGGTGCTCGTCGAGTTCCAGCCCCCAGCCGGTCAGGCGGATGTAAAGGTCGATCCACTCCTTGTGCGTCATGTCCCCCATCAGGGCGCGGGAGATGTCGTTGAATTCCTGGATATAATCCTTCGAGACCGCCGCCCCGGTGATCTTGCGCCCCTCCAGGAACTTCTTGCACGCCATCAGGACCTGGCTCGGGTTGACGGGTTTGGTCAGGTAGTCGCTGATCTTCTGGCCGATCGCCTCCTCCATCAGCGATTCTTCCTCGTTCTTCGTAATCATGATGACAGGCAGACTGGGGCGGAGCTCCTTTATCTCCGCGAGAGTACGGAGTCCCCCCATGCCCGGCATCATCTCATCAAGGAAGACGAGGTCATATTCCGTTTCCTTCACCATGGCAATCGCGTCCTCGCCGTTGGTGACGGTGTCCACGGCGTACCCCTTCTCCCCGAGATACCTCACGTGCGGGCGCAGGAGTTCGATCTCGTCATCGACCCAGAGGATTTTCCCCTTTTCTTCTTCCATGCCTGTTCAGATTCCTTTCGTCGAAAGAATAGCATTTTGCAGCGCGAGATGCAATTACTGGATGGCGATGTGAATGTCCAGGCCCGCCTCGTTTTCCGTGGTCCCGGGGATCCGCGAGCCGGCAAAATCCGGCTCCACCCTCGTGTAGCGGTAATAGACCGACGCAGTCACCCGCTGGCTCAGGACGTATTTGATGCGCGGCTCTATCTGGGTGCGCGTCGATCCCTCCAGCGGGACGCCTGTCACATTCACGTCGAGCTGCGAGACATCGTACGTGTTCCGGGAGTTCTTCGACACGGAATAGGTGAGGCTCACGTCGACATCGTTGCTCAGGGAGAGGCCGAAGAACGGGATCTCGAATCCCTTCCTCGAATAGGAGGCCGTGAAGGCAATCTCCTGCGTGAGCGATTCGACGATGTTCCGCGACGAGACGGAGAGGTCGTACGATGTGTTCGTGTTGTAACGGAGATTGGCGCCGAAATTTCCTTTGAGGAGCTCCTTGAACGTGAAATTGGCCCCCACGAGAGGCGAGAATCCGTACGCCACGCGTTCGCCGTCGGTCCTTTCGCCATCTCCCCCCGGCGTGTTCTCAAACTGCCGGCTGAAATTCGATGTGTACGCGTGATCCAGCGAGAGCCTGCTGACGAACCCGGTGAAGAGCGGCAGCTTCTCCAGTCCGTCCCACCGGAAGCTCCAGTTCACCCGGGGGTAATACTGCCCGAAGAATTTTTTGAGGAACGGGAGCGCTTCGAATCCCTTTTCAAACGCCGTCGTGAGGTTTTTCTCGTCATTCGCCCCCGTGGTCGACGTGTCGGCAGCCTTGAGCGCGGCATACTGCTTGCTCACTTCCTTCAGCGAGGTCTTGAACGTGCCGAGGAACAGGACATCCGGGAATGTCAGGAAAGAGCGGTCGACGCTCCCCGTGACCGTCTGGTTGATGAGCGTCGGCACCGCCTGCAGGGAATCCGTCGACAGGTTCTGCGTCCTGCTGTACGACCATCCGACATTCCAGTTCAGATCGATGCGCGCCCCTTCCCAGAGATCGCGGCTCGTTTTGAACGTCAGCCTGTTCGTCTGACGGAACGTGTTGACGATCGCGCCACCGTTGACCATGGCGCGGGGCCCCGGGTCGACATCCCAACCGAAGAACGGGAAGTAGGACCGCGGCCCGAAATTCGTCAGACGCCCGTCCGGGTCGGATATGAGTCCGAGCTGGTAGAGACGCGACGGGCCGAATTTGGGGTCAGTCTGCTGGAAGAACGGGACCCTTCCCCAGAAATTGACGAATCCCGTGCTCCCCACGACGCCGCTGTTCTGCACCTGGTTGGACTGCGTGAACGTGACGTTGACGTTGTCGTAATCGAGAAGCGGGATCTTCAGGAACACCTTGGCAAGGTTCTTGAGCTGCGACAGGGTCTTCTCCAATCCCGCCAGTTTCGGTTTCGCCGTGGTGTCCACCGCGGCGGTGGTGTCCCTGACTGCCTGACCCGTCTCTTCACCCCCCCCCCGCCGTCCGCGCGGAAGCGGGGAAGGGGAGAGCGAAGGAGCGCCCGCGGGCTTCTCTTCGAAGAGGGGATCGAAGAGCTGTTTGACCTTGAGGTTCATCTGCAGGCTGATGTTGTTGGACCACCCCGCCGACTTGCCGAGGTCCCCCCCCGAGAGCGTATTCTGCCAGGTGTAGTCGACGCCGTAGCCTGCCGAGACATCAAGGTATTTCTTGACGTTGAATATGTTGGGGAGGTTGGGCTTCGTGTTAAACGAGTTGTGCTGTGCGTACCGCGTGTCGTCCCCGAAGTTGATCAAGTGGTCGCTCAGGAAAATGCTGCTGAGCATGCTGGAGAAGGGACGCTGGCTCCCGAACTGATCGAGTTCTAATCCCAGGAGGCTCGACTCGACACCCAGGCTGTAGTCGCCGAACCAGTTCAACACCCCCCCCTCCGCCAGCTTCCAGGAGAATCCCATGGAGCGGGACATGGAGAACTGGCGGGAAACGATCTCGGTCGCCCCTTCCACGCGTTGGAGCGAGTTGGCCCGGGAACGGTTTGCGGAAAGGGACCAGGTGAAGTTCGTTAGGGGGAAGAAGAGCTTCAGGTTCTTGTATTCATCGAGGAACCAGACGNNGCTGTACACCACCGACGGGTTTTGGTCCGTGGATTTCGTATAGTTGAAACCGAAGTTCAGCTTGTTGAACGTATCCCGAATGTACCACGCCTGCGAGGGGAGCGCAATGTGGAACGCAGGGACGGCATACGTATCGGATACGCGCCTGCTCTCTGACACGTTCACGAGAGAATCGTAACTGGCCTGCGCCTGCGCCGCTGATCCTCCATTTTTCATGACCGCGTCCCGAAGGTCGTTGGCAGCCGCGTTGACGTCGATATCCGAGTTCGACAGGTATTTCGGGCTTATCATCGAGACCGAATGCGAATAGGACACCGGGATCGTCGTCCCCGCCCAATTCTCCGGGAAGAATTTATCCAGGGCGACGTTCGCGCTCAGACCCCAGCTCGTGGTCAGAGTACGGGACCCGAACCTCGCTTCCAGCGTGTGGAAATAGGGATCCACGCGCGAGTAGTTGAACGCGACTGCGCCGAAATCGGCCAGCTTGAGCTGCGTGTCCATCCGCCACGCCACGCCCGGCGTGTTATCCACATCGATAAGCCGGAGCTCGTCGAACCAGACCTCGCCGTAGAGGGGCTTCGGGGGCCCCTTCCCGAGCGGGTTCAGCACACCGATTGAGAGATAGACGATATTGGTCAGTGACGGGTTCCCAAGGACTCGGTAGTACGCCCCATCGGGCAACCCCGAGGCGTATTTGGGCTTCGAGAGCACGGTGGCGGAATCGCGTACCTGCTTTATCGACGTGATGTCCGCGAAATGGATGACGACCTCGTTCCGGGAATCCCATCCCGGCCGTACGGGCTCGCTGTACTCGTAGAAGTTGAGGCTGTCGAGACCGAACCGGAAGAACATCCGGGCGTCATAGTTCGACGTATCAACGTACCTGAAACCCGGATCGCCGTGAACGAACATTTTCATCGTCCTGTAATCGAAAAGGTCGAGCGCCTTGTAGGTGTAGAACTTTACCGCCTGCCGCGACTGCCCGGGGGGCACCCCCTTGAGTATGACGTCGAGTGACTGCTCGTTTGCCCGTACCACGTAGTCGGTCTGCGTCTTGTCCCGTTCGCCGATGACGCCGGGAGGGGAGTTGTACGAAGGGTTCTGCTCCACGCCCACCACGCTCACGTCGAAGAGGCTGTCGCCTGTGGCCGCCTGCTGCTTCTGCCACTGGTTGCCGACGAGGTTGAAATCAGCGATCCTGACATGCACAGAGTCCGCGGCGTTCCGGAAGAAGACACGGATGTATTCAATATTCTCCGGTGTCGGGCTCCCGACCTTTGATTTGAAATCCCCGATCGGGATCCGGTACTGGTACCAGAGGACGGGGGCCCCGTTGTTCGGGTTGATCCCTCCCCCCCCGACTATTTGCGGGTTGCGGAGGGCCACGGTATCCAGCGAGATCTCGTACTCGAAGTACGAGTTCGCCTGATCGAGGTTTCCATTGTGGTTGATGTCCTCCGTGTCCGGATAACGGCCCGTCGGACCGTTCGCGTTCCCTTCCGTCCCGTTTATCCGGTCAAATGCGTGCGGGTCGGAATTGACCTTCGTGTTGTCAAACCCGTAATCGTCGCCGCTCGCGTCGTACGCCAGGCTCGGCTCAGCGGCCGAGTATTTGCCGACTAGCGCCGCATACTTTACCTGCTCCTGCGCATCCGGGAGCATGTCGAGCCCGACGTCCTCTCCGTCGAGGAGTATGCCGGGGGCCGTGGTGCCGAGATAGAGGTCTTCCCCGTGGAGCCGGGGTGTACCGTCGTTGACGACAGCTTCGTTGATCGCCCCCAGATCGATGTACATTTTTGCGTGGGGGGGGGGGAGCCCTGTCCACGCGCATCCAGATTTCGATGAAGTTGATGTTCTCCTTCAGGAGGTTGACCGCGGAAACCGAGAGGGTCTTCATCACGCCCCCCCAGTTTCTTGCCGGCGTGAGCGTGTGCTCCCTGTCCAAGCTGTAGTTGAACGTCCCACGCTGTGTCGGCACATAGGAAAGGTCCAGCACGGTCGCGACGTCATTTGCCGGGTTCCCGACCTGTTTGCGGGGGTAGATGTCTGTGAGGCGGACATCCGTCGGGAGGCGGTTGAACCAGATCAGTCTCCCTTTGGACTTCATCTTTGTCGTATCATCGGCTCCGAGTGAGGCGTCGACAATGGGGTCCCCGGGAGGACTTGCATCGGTCCATCCTGCATAGCTTATGCCCACGGGGATCGTCCGGCGCGCACCCTCGAAATCATCGATATACGCAACCCCCTGTCCGTTGTCGCTCGGTATCGTGCTCTGGAGCGTGTTCGGATTGGGGCGCATAAACGCGGCCTCGCCGCTGATCTTGAGTGAGGAGGGCTCTTTCGTGCTGAGGCCGGGGACGGCGTCGATCGCACGCGTCAGGAAAGGGAGGTTCATCGTGGTGGAACCGTCGATCCCGTATATGGTGTTGTTGCTCGGCTCCTCGCCGAGGCGCACCTTGTCGCTCAGTGTCTGCTGGTTCAGGTTCATGATTGTGAACCCGAGATACGTGGGCTGTCCTTCAAAGAGTACCGCGCGCGCGCCCAGGAGTGTTTTCGAGGCAAGCTGGAACAGGTCGTTCTGCTCGTACTTAATGGAGAGGTTCGCCCCCGGGACGAGCGCGGCCGCGTTCCTGATCACGACCTGCCCGACGATGTAATCGACCGTATAGTCGACATTGATCAGGAGGGGACGGCCGTCGAGCAGAACGGAGACGCTCCCTTCCACCACGTTGAACCCCAGCGAAAACTGCGACGTCGCTTCACCCGTCGCTTTCCCCCGGATCACATACCGGTTCGCGAGGCTCTGTTGCGCGAACGTCTGTGTCGTATCGTACACCGCCGAAAAGAGGTATGTGCTATCCGGTTGACCCGGGGGCGGGGGAGGAGATTTCGATTTGAAATATGTGGCAATGCCGTCATCGAAAGGTCGCAATGCCGGGAAAATGATCTCCGCCCGGACGACGCTGACCGTGCGCTGGGGACGGAAATCGAATGCCGCACCCTGCTGCTCAACCGGGAGCTTTGTCCCGTCCGGCGCGTATTTCCCGAAGCCCATCACGCGGAGCATGGGTTCATTCAGTATGCTGTTTTGGTCCTGGGAGCCCGGCACCTGGCGGAATATGTCAAGCTGGAACCCCTGCTGTTTCAGGTTCCTGCCGAGCCCGGGAATCGGGTAAATATTCTTCAGGAGCTGGTTCCATGGCTGATAGTATGACCGGCCGTTGGAGAGCAGGTTCTTCGGCTTCACCATTTTGAGAATCAGGCTCTTGTGAAGCGAAGTGTCCGCTATGCCGACGGTCCTCGTGAGCTCGCCGTACTGGAGGGAGGGGGGGCCGGCGGTCCTGTAGGCGATCCCCACGAACTGCTGGTCGGCCACATTGACATTCAGGGAGAGCTCCCCGATGTACCCGTCCCCGTCAAGCTCGTACTGCGATTTGTCAAGCTTGACCATCGGACCCGTCTCCACGGATCCCGGGACGCCGGCGGAATCGCGCATCCTGTCATAGACTGCCGGGTCGTACTGCGGAAGATTGATGAATGCGACAGCCTGCCGTTCATTCGGATCGGGGATGATGCCCGACCGCTGGACCCAGACCTCCGCCTCCACGATCTGAAGGTCAGGCCGGCTGATTTGCGGGGGCTCGTTCTGGTAGTACGGCTCGTAGTACTTGCGGTAAAGAGTGTCGACAAAGAAATGGTTTGTCGCATATTCAAACGCCCGCATCTCGAATGTGCGCTCCTGCGAACCCCCCGTGACCGCCACCTCTTTGATCTGTCCTTTCTTCTGGGACGCGAGCGCCGTAAGCGTGAGGGGGCCCATCTGGAATCTCGCCTTGATGCCGAAGAGGGCCTGGCTGCTCCCGATAAACGCCGAGGGGGTCGCGAGGGAAACGTTTCCTGCTTCCACGCTCTGCACGATCTCGTCTTCGTAGCCGGTATACTTGATCTTCAGCTGGTTTTCGTATTCGAATGTCCTCTTCGTGTTCCAGTCGGCAAGGATGTTGAGCTTGTCGCCGATGGTGCCGTTCACGTTCACCTGGACTTCCTGGTTGAAGTCGGGTTCGTTCCGGACCTGGTCGAGCGTCGAAAGCGTCGTCTGGTCGGACTTCGTCGAGCGGAATCCCGCCTTGATGTCCACCGCGCCCGTGACGCTCAGGTTGATTTCATTCTTGCCGAATATGCTGAAGAGGGGGTTCGCCGGAACGGGGATGCTGATCTTCGTGATGTTGCTCAGCATGTCCCCGATGTCCCGCTTGACGAGCAGCTTGGTCTTGCGGGCTTCCGCGGCAAGCATCTGCCGGCGTTCGAATTTCAGCCTCATCGCTATGTACTCGCTGAGGGGCACCGATTCCGGGATTTTCGCGTCGAAGCCCCCGACCGTCTCGCGGAAGAGGACCCCCTTCCCCGTGGAATCGAGCACCATCTCTCTCCGGTACGACGCGGCGTGATTCAAGGCGAAGAGCGGATATGTCCGTTCCGGGAACGCCTTCACGACCGGGTCGTCCCGGCGGGCGTACACGAAGTCGCGCTGACGCTCGGTGGAATCCTTGTCGACAACGTACGTCGTGTCGGTGATCGTGAATCTCCGGCGGGCGGTCTGGAGCGAGTCGGTGCGGACCGAATCCCGGTGCGTCGAGTCGGCGCGTGCGGCAAGGAGAGTGTCGGCGTGCGTGCGGGGAATCCTGCCGGGCACCCATGGACCCGGCGTCGTGTCGGGGGGACTTTCGGAGAACCCGGGGAACGGGTTCGGCCCTCCGCCCGGGGGTTGCCCCGAGCCGGAGACTGTACCCGGAGCGGCGAAGACAATAATCAATCCGCCCGCTGCGGCAGCCAGAAAGGCCGCGTCGAGAAGATATCTGCGGAGGAGTGATGAAGCCCGATGGAACAAGGAGTCCAGGTCCGTTTTTTTGTTTGCCACTTGCCCGGCCGGCGGATGCTACCGCGGGCTGACAGGAGCGCTGATGGTGAACCGCTCCTCAATCGTTAGCAAGCACTCTCGATACGGACTCCTCGTTGAATGCGAAAGGCATTTTTAAGATACCACCTGGGCAAGACAATTGCAAGGTAGACCGCGAATTGGAAAAGAGGGCGTTCCGCGGTATATTGGGTCACCATGCGCCGCAGCCTCCAACAACGGTTTCTCACCGAGCGCTATATCCTGCGCGCCCACCTGGGGCCGTTCGCCTTCTCCCTTCTGACACTGATGTTCGTGTTCCTCCTGCAGTTTATAATGAAGTTCATCGACCACATCGTCGGGAAGGGGCTCACCCCGTGGGTGATCATGGAACTCATCGCCCTCAGCCTGGCCTGGATGCTCGTTTTGGCGGTCCCCATGTCCGTCCTCGTGGCAACGCTGATGGCATTCGGGGACCTGTCGTCGAGAAACGAGATCACCGCCATGAAGGCATGCGGCATGAGCACCTACAGGATGATGCTCCCCGTCTTCGCCGGCGCCCTCGTCGTGGGGCTCGCGCTCCTCTGGTTCAACAACGATGTCCTCCCGGATGCCAATCACAGCCTCCGGACGCTGACGATCGACATCAATCGGAAAAAACCGACGATCAATCTGCGCAACGGCATCTTCTCGCAGGACATCCCCGGCTACTCCATACTGGTCCGCAAGACGTTCGAGAAGACCAACGATCTCGAAGGGGTGACGCTGTTCGACTACACCAACCCGGGGGTGAACGTCTGCATTACGGCGGAGAGGGGGACGATCTCTTTTTCCCCCGATTTCCGCAAGCTCATCATGGACCTCAGGCGGGGGGAAATCCACGAGCTCGACCTGCAAAAGATGATGGCATATCGGAAGATCCGGTTCGAGAGTCACCGGATCGCGATGGACGTCGAAGGGTTCGATTTCACGCGGTCCTCCGAATCCGCATTCCAGCGCGGCAACAGGGAGCTCGGCGCTCCGGCCATGATGCTCATCGTCGACAGCCTGAAGCAGGCGCGGGAAGTCGTCGTGGAGGGCCTGCGCGAGCGCACGATGCGGGAGGCCGATTCGCTTGCCGCCGGACAGCCCGTGAGCACTCCTTCCCCGTACGTCTATACCCCCGGGACGGCAACCGCCTACGCCGCGTTGAACGACGCCCGGGGCTTCAGCACGACGGTCGCCACCGAGCTCTTCCGGATGGAAAACTTCGACCGCCAGATCGACCAGTACATGGTGGAGATTCATAAGAAGTACGCGATCCCCATGGCGTGTCTCGTCTTCGTTCTGATCGGGGTGCCGCTCGGGATCATGGCCCGGAGGGGAGGATTCGGCACCGCGGCGACGCTCAGTCTCGGCTTCTTCGTCCTGTACTACGCCTGCCTTATCGGCGGCGAAAAGCTCGCCGACCGCGGCATACTCTCGCCTTTCACCGGCATGTGGTCGGCGAACATCATCATCGGGCTGATGGGGATCTACCTGACCGTGCGCGTAGCACGGGAGACGGTCGTCATCCACTGGTCATTCCTCACGCGGTTCGTCCCCCGGAGGTGGCGGGCGCCGCTTCAGACGACGCAGAACGGAGACCCGACCCCCACGTGAAACTCCTCGACAGGTCCATCATCCGCCAGTTTCTCTCCACCGCACTCTTCTCACTCGTCGCGGTCCTCCTCGTGTTCATCGTGATCGATGTGATGGAGAAGCTCGACGAATTCATCGACAAACAGGCCGGCTGGGGAATCATCGTGCAGTATTACATCTTCTTCATCCCCGAGATCATCAAGCTCATCATCCCCGTCGCCATGCTCCTTGCGAGTCTCTTCGTCACTGCCCGGCTCTCGACGCAAAACGAGCTGACCGCGATGAAATCGAGCGGGATAAGTCTCTACCGCATCATGGCGCCGTTTGTCTGCGTCGCACTCATCGTCAGCGCCGTCGCCGTCTACTTCAACGGCTGGGTCGTTCCCTCCGCGAACCAGAAAAAATTCATGATCGAGCGGGTCTACCTTCACAAGGACGTTGTCAGCGCATCCGGGGCGAACATTTACATCCAGGACACCCGCACGCGCTTTCTCTCGCTCGGATACTTCGACGACACACGGAACATCGCGACGCGCGTGAGCATACAGGATTTCAGCCCGACCGACCCGACCGTCATGACCGAACGGATGGACGCCGTCAGCATGGCGTGGGATTCCGCAGGGCGGAACTGGACACTCAACGCCGGCACCCGGCGCTGGTTCAACGACAACAGCGAACGCCTCGAACAGTTTACCACCAGACCAGCCGGACAGCTCCATTTCGATCCGGACGATCTCCGCAAGAAGCAGGAGAAGCCCGACGAGATGGACTATTACACGCTCCAGCAGTTCATCAGAAACCAGGAAAATGCCGGACAGGACGTCGCCCGCTGGCTCGTGGACTTCTACAGCAAAATCTCGTTCCCCTTCGCAAGCGTGATCGTCGTGCTCTTCGGAGTCCCCTTTGCATCACAGAAGCGCCGCGGGGGTGTCGGTGTCCAGCTCGGCATCAGCCTCCTCATCTGCTTCATCTACCTCATCTTCATGAAGGTGAGCCAGGTGTTCGGCTACAACGGAGACGTCAACCCCCTGCTCACGGCGTGGTCCGCGAACATCCTGTTCCTCGGGGGGGCGGTGTTCGTCATCGTGCGGGTGCAGAAGTAGGGGCTTACAACCCCCAGGAGAAACGGAGCACGGGGACGTTCGCATAGCCGCCGTACGCGGGGACCCTCTGCGATCCCACCGACGCATGCAATCCCCGGTTGTACGACCCCGCACTCAGCACGGCATCCACCGTACTGACGACGTGATTGAGAAGCACAATCGCCACGTAGGTGCTCGCCGTCGTGTAATACGTATTCGCCTGCCCCCGCTGTCCCGAATAATAGAGGAGCTCCGCCGAGAGCTGGTTGCCGTAATTGAACGACGGAGGAGCATCGTCCCATCCCTGGTTGAACTGGGGGTACTTCCCTATAAGCTCGTAGTATTGCTGTGTGTTGTACTGAGGGAGCTGGTGCGAATAGTACTGCCCGGCGGCTGTCAGAGCGATGTCGGATTCCATCCTGTTCAATTCCGCCCAGTTCACCCTCATCCAGGGCGGATACGTCGCCGGCACAGAAGCGAGTATTACCCGGGAGTAGTCGCCTCCGGATGGAGCGTAGTGGGTCAGCGCATACTGTGCGTAGTTCACAACGCTCCAATGGGCGTTGGCATAGTTCTGGAAGAAATCCGTCTGGCGGTCCCCCTTGCGGTCGTAGGTGTACGCCAGCACCCAGAGTGCCGCCTCCGCGGCGAGGAAGACCGCGGACTTGAGATAGCTCTCCGAGTAAAATTCTCCGGCACCAGGTACCACAAGCGAGAGTCCCCCCGCGAGCCACGGAGATTTCCGCGACGCCTGCGAGGCATCCGGTGGACCTTCCTGGAATGGCACGGGTGACACCGGTACCCCGCTGAAATCGATCCGGGCGTTTCCGCTCAGCGCCGTGCCCGGGGCGTCATGACGGAGGACGACGCTCGACGGGTTTTCCCCCGCATGCGCCGAAAGGGAGCACGCCGCGAGCGCGAGAAGGACGATGGAAATTTGGCTATTCATGTTTTCACTCCTTGTGACTGGATTGCTTCGACCCGCCTTCCGCGGGTCTCGCAATGACATAGGACGCTCGCAATGACGGGGGTCAGTCGAGATCGAATCCGAAAAGGACACCGAAATAGAACCGCCATTCTTTCCCGTACGTCACGAATTCATTCGCGCTCCTGACATACCGCTGGAACCTGTTGAACCCGTATGCCGCATCAAAGAAGAAGCGGGTGGGATACGAATAGAATGAATACGATTCGAGCCGCAGCTCGGCCCCCGCGTCCCCCTTCCATCCCCCCGGAACGGCGTTGTTCTCTCCCCACGCGTTGCCGATGTCGCCGTAGAACGATGCGTACAGCTTGTCGAAGTAGATCTGCAGGAAGCGTACGTCAAGATTGCTCGAGATGGGGAACCGATAGCTGAGTCCCGCGACAGCGAGATCGTTCCCGCCGATCGAGTAGAAGGGATACCCCTTCATCCCGATCAGTCCCCCGCCGTAGAAGTCGAAGAACTCGTCGACCCGGGGGCCGATGATCGTCCCTCCCCTCAGGGAGGCAGTGAGCGTGTGGTTCCTGAAGAGGAACGGGAGGTATTCATGCCAGGTCATTTCGAGACGCGTGAAGTTCACGGTCTTGTACACCGGACGGAGCCCCGACGCCGTCATCTCGTACTGGCCGTCGCCGTTGAAATTGTTCAGCTCCCGCCCGGCCCGAAACATCATGCGCCGGCCAACGGGGTTGATCTCCATCGTGCTCGAGGGGACCACGGCATCAAGTGTGAACGTGAGGTTGAGCGTGTTCGCAATCAGGTAGAGATCGCCGGACGACGGGATGAGGGACGGCGGGTTCGTCTCGGGATCGATGAAATTGTCGATAATCGACGTGTAGCGGCTGTGGGCGTACCGAAACTCGAGGTTGCCGAACTGTGTCAGGAACGGGCCGCCCAGCGCGAAGTCGAATTCGAGAAGATCGTATGTCACTGACACCGGGATTGTCGAGGCGGGGAGCGAGATTTCGTTGCCGGTCTTCCGCGTGACATTATAAATTTCAGCGCTCGCCTGGGGGGCGATGCCGAGACTGTAGAGAAGCGGGATCTTGTCCCTGTAGAAGAACTGCAGGAACAGGTCCCGTTCCATCTGCCGGTTGATTGCGGCCCCCGCGAAGAATCCGATCTTCTCGAGGACATCGTTCGAAAAAATGTACAACCCGGGTTTGATAAGGTCGAGTGCCTTGTTCCTCGGATTATAGTTGTCCACGCGAATGAACGGTACATATGTCACGCTGGTGAATATGTTCCTGTACGCCTTCGCGTTCGCAGGAGGGATCCCGGTATCGTCGTACGACCTGAGCGCCGCCCAGTCAAATTGCGGAGAGACCCCGGGCGGCGTCGCCGCCGGAAGGCCCGGGGGAAGCCAGGACGATCCGCCGGCGCGCGCGTACCGGTAATCTCCTTCCGCAAGAACTCCGGGGTTGCCGAGCCTATAGATCTTATACCCGCGGGAGGTGTACGACGAGTAGACAATGTCCCCCGCCGCATTGACCGTCGGGTAGAACGCACCCCCAAGGACGTTCGTCACCTGCGCGATCGAGCCCGAGGAGGTGTCGTACGAATACAGGTTGAATATGCCCGTACGATCCGAGGCAAAAATGATCCTGGAGCCGTCGGGTGTGTACATACCTGTCCTCGCGTCGTCGTCTCCCGTGATGATGAACCTGAGTCCCGACCCGTCCGGGTGTATCTCCGCTATGCTCCGGCCGTCTTTCATCGAGTAGTCGAAAATGAGACGGTCGCCCGAGGGGGACCATTTCGGGTTGTAGACCTGTTCCCCATGGGCGTACTGTGTGATCAGACGCTCGTTCGTCCCATCGACGCCGGCAAGTGCGAGGTTCGTGGTCCCGTCAGCGTTCACGACGTAGGCGAGCGTTTTCCCGTCGGGAGACACGGACGGCTGCAATGCACGCCTGCCGTGCGTGACGCGCGTCTCCTTCGCAGTCCTGAAGTCGTACCTGTAGATGTCGAATTGAAGATACCAGTGTGGATTGTCCCGCGTGTGCTTCGCGTAGAAGATGCTGTTCCCGTCAGGAGACCAGGACGACGAAGTCCCGACACCAGGGCGAACGAGGGCTTCCTTGCCGGTCGCGAGATCATACACGTAGAGGGACGAAAGACCCCAGTAGTCTCCCCCCTTCGCGCTGACATAGGCGAACTTATTCCCGTCCGGAGAATACGCAGGATACAGGTTTGCGAATCCCGTCATGTCGTCGAACCGGCAGCAGGGCCAGGACTGGGCCCCCGGCACGCGGGGGAATTCGCCCCGGACGATCATCGACTCGATTTTCGGCAGCTCTCCCGGATCGACGACCGCCCCGGTCGAGTCAAATTTCACGGGCTCGCCTTCACGGATGTTCGTCCTGACCCGCGCGACCCGCTCTCCGTAGTCCTTGCGGACTTCGGATCTCCATTCCTCGTACACATCGTCTCCGCTTTTCCCGACCGCCCGGCGGATGGCGCCGTCGATGCTCACTTCCGTCAGCGCGGAGAGGTTTCGCGAGATGTCCGCGAGCGCGTTCTCACCGTACTTCCGTGCGATGTAGCTGACGAACGCGAACCCGGAGTTGTACGACGACTCGTTGCCGAGGCTCGTCTTCCCGAAGACCCCCATCTCCTCCCAGCTGAGCATATTTCCGTCGAGCGCATAGGACCGGAGTATCATGTCGCGGTGGGAATCCCAGAAATCGTACCTCAGGTCGTTCCGGTTGTACTGCGCGACGCCTTCGGCGAACCAGGCCGGGACCACGAAGCCGGAAAAGGGGTACGAGACGATGACGTTCGGATAGCCGTAGAGGACATCGGGCCTCCGTTCGGCCTCGTATCCCAGCCACTGCAGGTAAATCGCCGGCATGCGCCTCCCGAACTTCATGGAGGTCTGTATCTGGACGATATGCGTGAACTCATGCGTGACGACATTCCTGAGCCAGTTGTGCGTCCCCCGGAACTCGTAGTCCATGCTCGGCGCATAGAGCTCGATCTTGTTGTCGAAGAAGTACGCTGCCCCGTTGGAGATGTCGTCATAGTCCCTGATGACAAAGCTCACCTTCTCCGAGGGCTTGTGGTCATAGAGGGATGTCACAGGCTCGTAGATGTCTTCCGCGATCTTCGCCACCGTCCGGCCTGTCCGTTCCGCACCTTCGTGGTAGTGGACGAAGAAGTGGGCCGTCTCGATCGTCTTCCAGACGAGTTCCGGATGGTTGAAGTCTTCCTGGGCTGCGAGGCGGGATGTCACGGGAAGGAGAAGCAGCAGTACCGCGGCCGACCGGAGTGCGGAGAGCCTCACAAGAAGAAAAGTATCCCGGATCAGGCGCACTATTTCACCACCGCAACTTTCACGATCTTCACACCGCTCGAGCCCCCGCTGCTCGCTTCAATCCTCGCAAAATAGATCCCGCTCTGGACGTGCGACGCATCCCACGGGATCTCATTATCGATTCCACCGGTCCCCTGGCCGCTCAATGTCGTGACGAGATCACCGGCCATGTCGAATATTTTGATACTCACCGATGCGTTGTCTTTGACAAAATACCGGAAGAACGTTTTCCCGTCATAGACCGGATTGGGCCAGTTGTAGGCGCGATCCGGGGGGAAGAAGGAGGACGTCGGCGGAACAACGGCCAGAGGCGTAAGGTCCAGCCCGCCGTGGCGGGAGTCCCTCCCGTACTGGGGCCAGGGATAGAGCCTCGGGTCAGGGGAACCGCTGTAGTGCCCCGTGATCCAGGCGGACACCGAGCCGTCGCCGGCAGCGACGGCGAGTATGATCCTGCCATTGACCGTCATGAGAGCTGCTGACTCGGCTCCCCCCCCGCCGGCGGGTTGACCCGTGCCGACCGACAGCGGGAATCCTGACACAGGTCGTCCCTGTCCGGTGAATCCGTATGCCAGCCCCTTTCCCGAGAGAGCAATGATCTCAACCTTCCCGCCACCGTCTACATCACCCACGAGCGGTGATTGCAGAAGGTCCCCATTCGGCACACGGACCGGAAAATTGTCCAGAAGTGTCCCGGCGACGTTATAGGCGGAGATCCCCTGACCGGTGCACACGACGATATCGCGGAGCCCGTCTCCATCGACATCCGCCAGTACAGGCGGACCCGCGGCTCCGGTTGAAACCGGAAATCCGGGAACGGGCGTCAGCGAAGAGTCTAAGAGATAGAGCGACCCGTCCAATGTCATCATCGCCGTGAGGATTCTGCCGCGCAGGCTGTCAGGGCCGAACAAGCCTGTCACTGCACCGAATGCCGCCGTGGTTCCGATCATCCGTACGACGTCTGGAAGGGCCGGCTTCCCGGCGTTTGTGCGTCGGCTCAGGCGCACCGTGCCGTCACCGTACGTGATAACGAACGCATTCGCCCCCTTCCACCTGTTGATCCCCCTGACTGACGGGGCAGGGGGGGGGGGAACAATGCTGTCCGCGATCGTCCCGTCGAACCTGAGGAAGAATACGGTCCCGTTCAGGTTTCCCACCGCGATGAGCGAATCGCTCACCACCGGGGCGGTGCAGGGTCCGCCGGTGATGGGGCGGAGGAACAATTGTGATGCAAGGCTGTCAGGCGTCGTTATGCTCACAGAATTCGCGCGTACGCTTCCGGCGCCGCCGGTACCTTCGGCATCCACCGTGATCAGGTCCGGTATCCCGTCCCCGTTGAGATCCGCCACTGCCGGAGAAAACCAGAAGCCCCGGGTCTGTGCCGTGGACACTTCGACCACTCCGGAGGCCCGGAACGGAACGACGTGGCCGGTCGAATCTGCGGGGAGGAGGTACAGCTTCCCCCCCACCGGTGGCGGATCGACTTCCCCCGCGGTGCTGTATTGCGGCAGCGGGTAGCCGGTCGTCCCGAAGACGATTTTCGATCCGGTTCCGAAATCCGCAATGCTCATCGCGTTCAAGGAGATGGACTCGCCGACATGACGCGGAAATCCCTGCACGGGTGTAATCGCATCTCCGCGGAGCACCTGGGCAGTCATCCTCGGTCCCCGCCCGCTGAAGTTGTTCACTGTGATGTGGCTCAGGCCCCCGAGATTGCTGCCGGAACTCGGGAATGTCGCGGCGGAGAACTCATTCTTGTTCACGGGGGAGAGGTTCCCCTTGAACCAGAAATCAAGCGCGGTCCCCGACTCGCTCCCGAACCCCGCCGAGAGGAAATCGAAGGTGTGGCCGATATCCTGTGAACCGTCTGCCTCCTCCAGGTCCACACCCCGGCGCGTGGAATCCGCATTGACGGCATCCGTCGCGATCCTTGCGTTGATCACCGATTCGTCGATGTGCCAGATCAGGATTCCCCCGTCGTAAAACGTCCCGTCGACATCGAGGCCGCCGGGGAGGCTCCAGTCGGGGACTTCCACATCGGTGATTGTCCCGGTAAGAGCCGAAACGTCGTCGAACGTGAACCCGGCCGTATCATGGACGAAATGCTGCTGGCGCGTGACGCCATTATAGAGGGAAGTGATCGTCTGGCCCGTGCGATGCGGGTCGCGGTTCCTGTTCTCAAGCAGGAAGTATTCGGCGTCAGAGACCGGTATCCGGTATACCGTGTCCGCAAGCGCCGCGGCGGGGACGCTCAGGAGCGATGTCCCCGCCGGGATGACGATCGGAGTCACCCAGCCGAGCCAGTATTTTTCCCAGGCGGAAGGTTCGGGGGGGAAAGCCCCGCTGAAGCTGAATATCGACTGGCCGTCCATGAGTCCAAAACGCCCGATGCCGGAGGCCCCGCTATGTGTGTCAAAGAGATCCGGAAGGCCGAGATAGCTGCCGAGCGAAGCGCAGAGGAGCCCGTTGATCCCCAGGTTCAGCGGGGCCGCTCCGGTCGCGGTCTGGATGATCCTGTTCTCGGTCTCAGGCATGATCACCGTGTTCGAGATCAGGTGCGCCCCTCCGTTGACAGGTATCCCTCCCCCGAGCAGGACATTGAATGCGCCCGGCCCGAGGTAAATTGAGGGGATGTCGTGAGGCGCAGGGTCGAACCCGAGGGAGCTGACAAGATCGACGTCATGACCCACACCCGCATGGAAGAGTATATAGCAATCGAATTTCGAGAAATCGCTTACGCGTCCCGAAGAATCGACCTTCCGCCACGTGTCGCGCGCGAGGTTCGCGAGCCGGAAATTGGATTCCCCCGCACGGGGACTGTAATCATACATGACCCCCGCGAGCGTGGTGACGGAATTGACGAGCGTCCACTGGACGATCGTTTTCCCTTTCGACACCTTCCGGAAATAATTCGACAGGAACGCAAGGTGGCCCGCGAAATAGGCACTGTCCCGCGGAGGAGCATCGAGAAACGGGTTTGCCGCCGGGGGAGAAAGGACGAACTGCCCGTTGCCATCCTTTGACTGATCCTTATCCTGCTGGAATTGAACCATCACTGCCAGCACTCGTACGGTATCCGGGAAAGAGAGGGATCGCGCCTCCCTCGGGCCTGCCCCCGGCGAAACGGAAAGCGGGTGACTGAAGTGTTGCCCGAACGCGGCAGCAGTGAATGCGAGCGTAAGAAGGAAGAGACGCATCGGAGGCATGAAGGAGCGTAACCAAGTCAAGATGAGAAGAACCTGCTTTCCCTCCGGCCGCGCCGGAGCGCGGCCGGAGGGAGCCGTTAATTACCGCCCCAGGCGATCAGGAGCGAAAACCTGATCGTGTCCGACAGAGGTTCATCCTGGGATGCAGAGATGTAACTGAAATCAAATCCGTAAATATCGTAACGGATGCCTGCGCCGAATGTGAGGAATTTCCGGTTCCCGTACGCCGGATTCTCGTAGAAGTAGCCGATGCGGAGAGCGAGCAGACGCGGGGCGCCATACCAGTATTCCATCCCGCCGCTCACGACGACCTGCTTGACTCCGCCGTCCCCCCACGCTGTGAAGAGCGACTTCGGGAGCGGATCCGACGTCCCGTCGGAGCGCCTGCGGACGAGCAGGCGCGTGAAGTCGAGCGACGCCTGCAGAGTATTGTACTCATCGGTGAGTATCTTGTACCCGAGACCGAAACGGAGATCGGTCGGCAGGGGATCGGCCTGCGCCGCATCAACATACGTCACCTTCGGCCCGAGGTTTGTGAGGTTCATCCCCATGCTGAACCGTTTGCCGAGATCGCCCAGGAGGGGGACCTGCATGTGATCCGGCCTGTACATGAACGCCAGATCGACGGCGACAGTCGAAGCAATGCCGTTCCCTTTTTCCGATTCCGTGCCGATCGGGGAGAGAGCGCTGTGTATGAACCGGAGGTTGATCCCGATCCCCAGGTCATCGTATGCCTTTGTGGCATATCCGACGGTGAACGCGTATTCGTACGACTTGAACGTGCCGATGGGTGTCGGCCCGGAGGAGTTTGTCAGCGTGAATTCCCCCAGGTTC
>PMJR01000033.1 GCA_003158475.1 Ignavibacteriota bacterium
CTGCTGGTAGAAATTCATATCCCCTGCGGCTCGTTCGCTCCCCTGCGGGTACCGTGTATAATAGAAGCCCGAGGCATCGGCGTTCCACGCGATGCTCCCTCCGGCGGTCGGATAATTCACGCGCGGGACCACGTCGTCCAGCTTCCGTCCTGTTCCCGTTTCATACACCGACGCCGTGCCGTCCTCGCTCCCTCCCCTGGAAAGTGACACGGCAACGAGTTTCCCATCCCGCGAGGGAACGTAGAAATCGATGGAAGTCGCCCCGGACGTATCGAGAGTGTTCGGGTCCAGCACGGTCTGCTCCGAGGAAAGGTCGTCGGGGGAATCGATCACGACGAGAAAGGGCTGCTCCTTCGGCGGCTGATATTTGGTCACGAAGAGTTTCCCCCGGTAGAACCGTGCGTCGTAGGATACTGACTTCTGCCCGTGAAGCTGCTTCAGCCGTCCGGCGATGGCGCCGCGGGCGTTGACCTTGTCGAGGACGGATCGGGAAAAAGCGTTCTGCGCCGCCACCCACGAAGCGACCGCCTTGTCGTTCTGATCGTCCAGCCAGCGGTAATCGTCCACCACATTCGCGCCGTGATAAGAATCGGTGACCGGCCTCTTATCCGTCGGGGGATACGGCGGACGGGAAGGGGTGCACCCGGCGATGAAGACGGAGGCAGTGGCAAGTAGTGCGATCGTGCGCATGTGGAACATGGTCTCAACTCCGGGGAGGGTGGGGAAAGGACATGATCGATACTAAATGAAAAGTACGGGGGGGACCGGCCAATGTCAAGGCGACCGTAAAAGCAAAGCCCGGATTGCTCCGGGCTTATTCAGAACCGTACTTCCGGGAGACGAGGGCCGGTCATTCTTCCCCTTCTTCGAGGGGTTCGAACGATGCTATCCCTCTTTCTTCGGTGTGCCTTCCGGTTCTTCTCTCATACGTGAGCCAGCTGCAGACATGCTTCAGCTTTGCGTCGGATGTGAACGAAGCCATCCTGGAGACGGCAAAGTGCCCTATGGGGTCGTCCAGCTGGTCGAGCGCGAGAGCCGCAAGTATCCGTGCGCCGGTTTCGTTCTGTTCATTTTTCACGACGGCCATTAGCGGGATCACGCAGCCGGCGAACGATTGTTCCGGCCTGAGGCTCCTGAGATCGCGTACCAGTTGCGCCGCGTCGGCCTGCATGCCGGGTGCGTTGCTCTGGAGGGCGGTGACGATGTTCTGCTCGATGAGATCGATCCTCTGTTGCGGTAGCGACCCGATATAGTCGTCACCATCCTCCGCGAAGGCGGGTGCCGTGCAGAGCATTACGCCTGCGGCTAGGCAGAGTACGGCAACGATACTATGCGTGTTTCCTTTCATGACTCCCTCCCGGGGGATGTGAAATGAGGATTGGACCTTTGCATCCTCGTACGGAGGGATATCGGGCGGAGTTACGGGGGTACACAACGCCTCTTATTCTTCGTCAATGAAGGAAATTGCTTCCGTTGGTATCGAATTGGGCAATTTCAGGAATTCGTGTTGCCATTTTGCTGCTACCGTGGGGAAGGCAAAGGAAGGAAAGAGCGAGCCCTCTCGGACCCGCCCCTGTTGAGAGCTTGCTCAATATCCAGCGAGGTAGTAATTCCGCTCGGGCTCCTGGTGAGAGGTCCGTACATGGAGGGAAGTGATCCACCTGTTTTTGTATGGGCAGCGGATCAGACTGCCCCCAGGGTAGCGGCGGAGGAATATCACATCACGCCTGCCTTGTTGAATCTCAACCACGTCCTCCGCCACTCGCTTCCACCCGCCCTCGTATGTGACAACTACCTTCATGGGTTTCCGGAATCTCACGAGGAAAGGCAGGGGCTCCTCCTTTATGGATGAGCCCATCACCTTGCGGTTCGGTTTAACTTCACGGAAAAACTGGATCACTTGCCGCTCCCTTTCTTCTTAGACTGCTTCGCCTTCTCTGCTCTGTACTTCTTCTCATACGCCTGGAACTTCTCCCAGTTTTTCTTCCTCCACGCCTTCACAACTGCGTTATGATGGTCCCGCTTCTCTTGGATTTGTTTTGCCGTAAGCTTTGCCATGACTGTGTCCCTCTGTTGTTCTCGGCGAGGTGTCTCCTTGCCTGGAAAAAGATAGGCGCGGGGGACGAGAAAGCACAGGGGCGGGTGTGATCCCCGTCGCGGGGTGTGCTGAATTCTGTGCAGTATTTTGCGAGGGTTTTTGCTATCTTCTTGTGGAATCCCACCAAGGATGAGGTAGGTTGAAGAACACGAGCCCGAACATGAAGAAGATTAACGACCTGCCCGGGTCTCTTGGGCAGGCAATAGTCAAATACTGGAGCACACGCCAACAACAGGCAGATCGACAACGTGAAGCTGGCCGAACTGACCAGGGCGCACGAGCCTCCGTGACGGGCGGCGCTCATATGAACGGTTTCGTCGGTTTAGTCAAAGATCTTATAGTGGAGGCGGGAGCTGATCCAGCCGACGTATTCACAAGCAGTCACCTTGAGCTACCTGGGTTTTTTCGACCAACGAAGGAATGGGATCTATTGGTGGTCAAGGACAGTCAACTCATTGTCGCCTTAGAGATGAAATCCCAGGTGGGTCCGTCTTTTGGTAACAATTTCAACAACCGCACCGAGGAGGCGATGGGCAGTGCTCTTGATCTTTGGACTGCTTACCGAGAGGGCGCTTACAACAAGACTGTCAAGCCGTGGCTCGGCTACCTGTTCATGCTGGAGGACTGTGAAGCCTCAAGAAAACCCGTGCATGTAAGCGAGCCGCACTTTGCCGTTCTCCCCGAGTTTAAGTTATCTTCGTACGGCAAGAGGTATGAGCTATTCTGCCGAAAGCTCATGAGGGAACGGCACTACGACGTTGCAGCGTTCCTGCTCTCAGATAGGGTCCGGGGGCTCAAAGGGGAGTATGTTGAACCCGCCGAGGATATGGCTTTCGCAAATTTCGCCAGATCCCTTGTATCACAAATAGAGAATTTCGGAGTTACGCGTTGACAACTGGAAAAGTCCACCCCACCGAAATGACGACCCACCATCTTGTCCTGGGAGATGCAAGGGACGTTTCCTTTATTCCGAGCGCATCGGTTCACCTCGTGGTAACGTCCCCGCCTTACTGGACCCTCAAACGATACAACGATGGTCCAGCTCAACTTGGTCACGTCAAGGACTATGAGGCATTCCTGGAGGAGCTTTCAAAGGTGTGGCGGGAAATGCACCGCATCTTGGTCCCCGGCGGGAGAATGGTCTGCGTGGTCGGTGATGTGTGCCTCTCTCGACGAGATTTCGGCCGCCACGTTGTGATGCCCCTACATTCCGACATTGCTGTCAGCTGCCGGCGGATTGGGTTTGACAATCTCAACCCGATTATCTGGCACAAGATAAGTAACGCCAACTATGAGGTAAGCAATGGGTCCAAATTCCTGGGCAAGCCTTACGAGCCGAATTCAATTATCAAAAGCGATATAGAATTTATCCTGATGCAAAGGAAGCCCGGGGGCTATCGTCAACCAACGGAGCATCAGCGAAAGCTGAGCATGATTGCGAAAGAGGACTACGGGAAATGGTTTCAGCAGATTTGGACTGTCACAGGAGCCTCGACAAAGGAACACCCTGCCCCGTTCCCCGCTGAGTTAGCGTCAAGGCTTGTGCGAATGTTCTCCTTCTGGGGTGATACTGTCGTGGACCCGTTCAGCGGGACCGGGACAACTATGGTAGCAGCAATGAGGGCGGGTCGTAATAGCATTGGAATTGAGATTGACAGGGAGTATTGCAAGATGGCCGAGGATCGTCTGAGAAGGGAAAACTCGGACATGTTTTCCACGGCGTCCCTTGAATTTACTTATCCAGTCAAAGCGATCCTGAAACAGAAGTCACGGAAGGCCGAAAGGGTTGCAGGCTGATGATCTAACACATAGACTTGGACGCGGCGCACCAACCGAACGAGGCTAAGCATGGCTCTCGAACCATTTGATTTCAGTGCACACCTTCCAACATATACTCCCCCGATAAACCTCGCCTGGGAAGCTGCAAAGATGGGGTTTGCGAATGAAATGCACGATCGCCTGTTAGAACAAATTGCCGACTTTGAAAAATCACTCAAACCGGACGAGGAGATTGGCGCATACCTTGCGGCGTTCGGTCAGGGCGTTGAAATTCAAATTCAACGTGTTGGGTTCCGCAATCCATATCTTATCGTGTTTGAGGGTACCGAGACTGTTAAGGGCGGGGACGTTCGATTGGTGCAGCATGTCTCCCAGGTCAATGTATTGTTTACCGCCCTAAAGGTTAAAGACCTGACTAAGCCAGCCAGGCGGATCGGCTTCGTTCCCGAGGAGGAGGGGGAAGAAAAAAAGCCCGAGGAGTGATCCCCGGGCCTTGAGGATTCAGGATGAATGTATTTCAAAACGCAATTGGCAAGTTGGGGCCGCGACTTAGAACAAAGAAAAGGGCGCCGGCCGCGAGCGAGAAAATCCCCATAATTAACAGGGCCCAATGGAAGAATGTCATAAATCTCGTTCTTCTCTTAGTCCGTTCGGCTGCAGAGGGTGAAGGTTCCTCGTATGTGAACTTTTTATCGCCTGAAATTCCCCGGCGGCGGTTGAAGCGTTTGAGGTCAAATACAAACATCACAGTGTATAGAATTCCACTTCCAAGAAGGGTCCAACCAGGTGACTTTGATGATTTCGTTTCATCACGGTAGAGAGTCTCGTGGACATCGTGCTGTCCCTCGATGATTCCCGAAACTTCAATTCTTTGGTCTTCATTGGAAGCGTAGATTAATTGGATTGTGCCGGCATCTCCCTTCTCCAGTATCTTCCAATTCAATCTTACGGACCCATTAACACCCCCATTGGTATCCACTCGCATCTGTGTCACATCACGAGTCGTGTTGTTGAGCTTGGCTTCAAGGATCGGCGCCCCAGGTGAGAGCTTGATGGAGATGGGTTGTAGAATATCGACATCCTTAATACTCCTACTCCCGTCATTCCAGATTTCTACTTGAGCCGTCCTAATGTCAGAGTTTATTCCCTTTCCATCAAATAACACTTTCAACCGTGAAGCCTGATTTATATCAACCACGGTCGTTGTAACGGGATTGGTGAGATAAGTCAACTCTGGATAGATTCTACTTTGGAAGCCGAAATATATCGCCAATGGTACTGCTCCGATGCTCGCGATTGCTGCTATTCGCGTAATCACTTCAAGGGACCGCCCCCAAAAAGTTTTCCCACCTTCAGTTTCCATTTTTGATTTCCTTCCTCTCGAGGGTCTCTATACGCTCTAATGCCAGCATGTCTATTCCGTTACAATCTCCGACTAGAAAACAAGAGCCCCGATCTCTCGGGGCTTTTGCTCTCAAAAGGAGAGGACAGTACGGGCTATTCGTCTGCCGGTCTGCCTAAGTGATTTACGTTTGTCCATTGAAGTTTTTGCCGCGCCAGAATGCTGAGGCCGAGGATTCGATCT
>PMJR01000045.1 GCA_003158475.1 Ignavibacteriota bacterium
GACATCAAACCGGGACGGGAGACTCACCTCGAGTGTGAAATCGTCCGAGGACCCCTCGGCATCCTCGATCAGCACCGTGTTCCCGCTCTGGGACATTCTGAGGCCGGTAGCCTCGTCGTCATCCACGTTCCTGATCCTGACCCACACCTCGTCCTTTTCCCACGGATTGATGACGATGTTCCCCCCCCGGATCGACACATCGAGCATCCCTCCTTTGCCGACTGAAAACGTTTTTGTGCGATCCCCCCCGGCGACGGGTGCTGCGGGGGCGACGGACGCGGCCACGAGTGCAAGAGCGAACAGGTGAATTGACATGCGTATCATTGCCGGTTTGCCTCCTGGATAACCGCGCGTGCCTTCACGCGGATGTAATTATTGNNCCGAGCGCACTCGTCCGTGCAGGGTCGAGAGCGTTGATCGCGGCGACCCGTAGTCCGGGGTTGCCGTCCGACATGAGCGCGTGAAGGAGGGCCTTCTTTATTTCCCTGTCGAAGGGGAGCCGCCTGAGCGCGTTCAGCGCTTCCTTCCTGACTCCCACGTTTGCGTCCATCTCCATCGCCTTGATCAGGGCGGACTTGGTCTCCAGGTCCTGTGTTTCCACACCCTGCCTGTTGATTGCATTGACGGCCTGCAGGCGGATGCCGGGATTCTCCTCGTTCAGCATCGCATGCGTGAGGACTTTTTGTATTTTCGGATCATCGATGCTCCCGCGCATGCGGACCGGCGTGACGGCATCAAACGTAAACTCAATCTCGCCTGTTCCCCCTCCGTGATCGACGAAGTGGACATTGGTGATCCTCGTCTCCTCCTCCTCGGGACGGACCCCTCCCGCGGGAAAGGGGGAAGCGAGCCGGGGGTTCTCCTCCCCGGCGGAGGGGGGGAAGAGCGACCTCCCCAGGAAAAAACCGACCGCCAGTGTGAACGCCGCACCGAGAGCGAACCCGTACGCGGGAGCGATCGCCCCCGGGTCGAACCACCCGAACCAGAGGGAACGCCTTGCACGCTCATTCCTCAGGGCAATCCTGAGCTCCCGGCGCGCCTCGCCGAGCAGGCGATCGTCCGGCTCGATCCCCACCCTGTGTGCAACGAGGGCTGCGTGGAAGCTGCGCAGATCCTCATATTCCTTCCTGCACCGTTCGCATGTCTCGAGATGCTTCTCCAGAACCGCCTGTCCGTCGGCGTCCGTGTCGCCGGAGGCGGAGAGGAAGAGGAGATCCCTGTATTCATCGTGTGTCATATCGCATCCTTCAATTGATCACGCATCCGTCGAGTGGCCGTGAAGAGGTACCGCTTCACCGTTCCTTCCACGCAGTTCATCATGACCGCAATTTCGTTCAGTTTGTAGCCTTCAAAGTGCCTGAGCGTAAACACAATCTTCTGTTTCGGTGAAAGGGTGCCGAGAGCTTTCTCGATGCTGGAGGAGATATCCGCGTTCACCGCCTGATGATCCGGTCCCACCGCGGGATCCCGGATCTCCCCATGTCCCTCCGAATCTTCTTCGTTTCGGTCATCAAGAAGGAGAGTCTGCATCGTCCGACGGCGGCGTGACCTGTGCGTGAGGCACACATTCACCGTGATCCGGTGGACCCAGGTGGAGAATTCGCTCTTGAACCGGAATTTCTTCAAACCCCGGTACACCCTGAGGAAAACTTCCTGGTAGATGTCCTTGGCATCGTCCGCGCTCGTCACGTAGCGGGCGGCAATCGAGAGCACCTTCTTGTCGTGGCGGAACACAAGCTGTTCGAACGCGAAAACATCCCCCTGCTGCGCTTTCCTGACCAGTTCCACGTCATCCATCGTCAGATACGCCTGATGTGAATTCTCTGCAGACATACAATTAGACCGGGGGATGTGCCGAATAGTTGCCGGTGGAGGGTCGGATATCAACGTCCATTTTCCGGTGGATTTCGAGGTCCGTATCAGCTATTGTTACTGGAAAACAAGGGCACATGTTTCACACAAGGAGACACAATGACGAGCCTTCCACCCAGAACCGAAATGGAGCGGGCCTACAGGAAAAGCGACTCCACGTACGACGGCGTCTTTTTCCTCGGAGTCAGAACGACAGGGGTGTTTTGCCGCCCCTCATGCGGCGCCCGGAAGCCTCTCCCGCAGAATGTCGTATATTTTGCCACTCCCCGGGAGGCGGTGTTCGCCGGGTATCGCCCATGCAAGAGGTGCCAGCCACTCTCGGCGATAGGTGAGCCCCCCGGCTGGGCCGGGCGTCTCCTGACTGAGATCGAACGTGACCCGACCCGCCGGTTTACCGATGCCTCTCTCCGCACCATGAATATCGATCCGGCCAAGGCCAGGCGGTTTTTCAACAAGAACTACGGGATGACCTTCCAGGCGTATTGCCGCGGGAGGAGGCTGGGGAAGGCATTCGAGCAGATACGGAAGGGGGAGGATCTTGATGTCGTGACGCTCGGCCACGGTTACGAATCCCATAGCGGATTCCGTGAGGCATTTGCGCGAACATTCGGTACATCTCCCGGAAAGGCAAACGGGACCAACTGCATCACTGTCGCCTGGATTGAAAGCCCGCTCGGCCCGCTCGTCGCGGGCGCAACCGAAGAGAACCTGGTGCTGCTCGAGTTCACCGACCGCAGGATGCTCGAGGCGCAGATCTCGACGCTCGGGCGACTCTTCAAACGTCCGATCGTTCCCGGGGAGAACGCCGTCCTGCGGCAGCTCAGAGTGGAATTGCGACAGTATTTCGCAGGAAAGCTCAGAAAGTTCACCGTCCCGCTGGCGTTCCCCGGATCGGAGTTCCAGCAGCGGGTCTGGAAAGGCCTTCTCAGCATCCCGTACGGGTCGACAGTTTCCTACGAAGCGCTCGCCGAAAAAGTCAAGGCACCGCGGGCCCAGCGCGCGGTGGGGCACACAAACGGGTTGAACCGGATAGCGATCGTGATCCCATGCCACCGGGTGGTGAACAAAGACGGAAAGCTCGGGGGATACGGCGGTGGACTCTGGCGCAAACGCGCACTTCTGGATCTTGAACGCGGAGAGCGTGTCTATAGCCCCTCGCCGGAGATGAACTGAACGCTGTTGTTCATCTCATCGCCACTCATCACCGGCCTCTCCCCTGACCCGGAGTCACGGGGGGCGTCGCGATAATCACCAGATCCTTCGACAACGCGGCGTCGAACGGGCCCATCGCAATACTGCCGAACGTCCTGATTTGCTGATAGCCGCATTCTCCAAGCACGCTCAAGATGCGGGCACTCGTGACCGGGAGGAGCGGGACTGTGATCAGCCCGGCGGTGAGCTCTCCTTCCTTCTTTTCGAGTTTGAGAATATTGAATTGGACGAGCCCCCTCGTGTCATCGAAGTCGTAAAAACGGATATACGTCACCCCGTTGCTCTCCTTGGCACTCTGTATCCGCTCCCGTTTCGCGAGTATTCTGTCGTAGTTGAGTATCTGCAGGAAGAGCATCCCCCCGGGGCGAAGGATGGTCGCAAAGTTGGTGAGCGCAAGGCGGATGTCCGTCTCGCTCAGCAGGTGTGGGAGCGTATTTCCCATGCAAAACACCGCATCAAACGGTCCGGGCGCGGCGTGGTCGATACCCTGGAGATCCGAGCGGACGCGGCGTATATCGAGAGCCATCTCCCTGCCGTGGCGTTCGAGCCGTTCGAGCATCTCGCCCGAGATATCAACGGCCGTCACACTGACGCCGAGCTGTGCAAGAAGGAGAGAATGGAATCCGGTTCCGCATCCCGCATCCAGCGCCGTCGATATGCTGTGGTTCTCCACGAGGAGCCGGAAGAAGGGCTTTTCGCGGACGAAGCGTTTCCCGAATCCGGTCATCTCATCATAATCGGGGGCCAGGCTGTCGTAGAATGCCGGGATGTCGGGTGAAACAGGAGTTCCGTTTTCAGTCATTGGGACCGTACTGCGGCACGTGGCCGTCGGAGTTGCTGGGAGACTAAGGGGGGCCCATTCAGGCGGCCCCCGTGCTCAACCGGCGGTGCCGGCTGGACCTCTTTCCTTTTTCGTCAGGTCGAAGACGACGCGGAGAACCTTCTCCTCCGCGGGAGAGAGAACCATCTTCCTCCTTCCCATCACGCGCCTGGCCACCTCAAGAGCGCGTTCCAGTTCGTACGTCTTCAATCCCTCCGCACCTCCCCAAGTAAACGACGGAACCGATTTCGGGGGGAAGCCACTCCCGAAGACGTTGCTCGAGACGCCGACGACCGTTCCGGTGTTGAACATGGAATTGATCGCGCTCTTGGAGTGATCCCCCATCACCAGTCCCATGAACGTCGAACCGCTGTCCACGGTCTCGCCGTCAATCACAAGTTTCACGCTCCCGTAGTTGTTTTTCAGGTCGCTGTTGTTTGTGTCGGCACCGAGGTTGACCCACATCCCCAGGTAGGCGTGACCAAGGAACCCGTCATGCTGCTTATTGGAGAACGAATGAATCACCGACCCCTCCACTTCCCCGCCGACCTTGCATACGGGGCCGATGCTCGTGTTCTCATATATTTTCGCGCCGACCTTGATCATTGAACGATCCCCGATATACGCAGGGCCTTCAATGACGGCATTCGGGAAGACCGTCACATTGTTCCCGATCCAGATCGGTCCCGCCTCCCCATCGAGCACGACGCCCGGCTTCACCCCGGAACCCTCGCCGATGACGATGTTCCCGGGGTTGATAAGATGCGCCCCTTCGTACACCGTCCCCCGCATCTTCTCTCCCTTTTCGGGCGCAAGGAGCCTGAAATCCGACACGATCTCCGCACCGTTGAAATTAACAAGGTCCCACGGATAGGAAACCATCTTCGGCGACAGCTCGGTCTTCGGCAATCCCGGGAATGCAGAAATCTCCGGGAATTCAGGGAGCTTGCCGCGAAGAGCGTCAAGCGTCCTGCCGCCAAGCCGCGCCGCCACCAAAATCTCCCCCGACGTGTACAGCGCATCCGGCCCGTCGAGCGGTATCTGCCGGGAGAGTTCTTCCGACGCTACAAGCCGTCCGTTCAGAAACAGGCACCCCTGACCCTCGGCCCTGTTGACCGATGTGCCGGGGTTTTGCTCCCTGAGGAGATCCACCAGGTAGGGCCGTGCGTGTAGCTCGATTGTCGTCTTCGGGTAATGCTTCTGGACCTTTTCACGGAGCGTCAGCATGCCGCACCGCAGATCATACACGGGCCGTGTGTAGACCAGCGGGAGGAGCCTGCGAAAATGCGGATCTTCAAACAAACAAATCCTGTCGATCATTGGGTTGCCCCTTCATCGATGTGCCCCTGAGCGGTGGCATGTGAAATGTCGCCGGCAGACGGGTGCCCGCCGGGTGAGCGGGTGTATGCTGCAGGCCTCCGGCGACAAGCAACGTCCGGCGGACGTCGCGCCTGGAGGCGAGCATAGCATACGAAGAGGGAGCGTGAAAGGCAAACGGAACGGGGGGATGGAGGAGCAAGGAAATCAGCCCGTACCGAGTATGATGGCCCTGTAGCGCTGGTACAAATACGAGACCGCAAGGAGAATGACACCCAGCCCCAGGAAAGAGAATATCCGGTACAGCGTATCAAGGAACGAAAGGTCATAGATGAAGATCTTCAGTATCGCAACCCCGAAGAGCGCGATCGCTTCGATCCGGACAACCCGGGAACGCTTCCAGATCCCCAGGGCCATGAGTATGATCGAATAGACGAGCCACCCTGAAGAGAGAAGGAGCTGGCGGAGATTCTGGAGCCGGGCCAGTTCTTCGTTATAGACGGTGCCAGGCACCAGCGCAAGCCTATAGACTCCGCGGGCAAAATAGTCCCATGTTTCTCCGGTGATCAGAACCAGGAAGAGGAGGACAATCCCGGCCTGGAGTCCCGATCGGAATCTCCCGGACAGGACAGGAACCCCCCGATCCACCGAGAGAAGCCGCCACGCCAGAGCATATTGGGCAACGAGCAAAATAAGAAGGAGCGCCCGCTCGTTCAGGAGTGAAACGAATTCACCGATCGGTACAAACGTCAGTCCCCGGACAAGCCCGAAGCACCCTGCGATGAAAAGCATGATGAGCCCGGAGTAGATGATCGGTCGAATGCTGATCCGCGACCCCAGCAGGACCAGTGGGAGGGCGCATGCTCCCCATATCACCGGGAGCGCCATGGCCCTGAGAAATTCCAGATGCTGTGTGCGCGCGGGGCCGGCATTCCGGATCAGCTGTGCGAAGAAATCGATCGTTTCCGCGGAGATGAGGATAAACAGGACCCAGCACCAGGCGATGTGAAGGAGAATGCTCACGACCCCGCGCCCGGACTGTTCAAGGCGCCCCATAAGCATGCCGCTCAGCGCGAGGCAGGCCGCGAGGAGCAAAAATGTGAACGCGCGATTGTTGAACAGGAGCGTAAATGGTTCCGCGGACGGGGAGAGGAAAGCTCCTCTCGTTCCCAGGAGGAGAAGGAATCCCAGGGCATACAGTGCCAGGCCGCCGGCCCAGACAAGACGGACCCGCCCCCGGGCGCCCGCCCAGGTCAACGCGAGAGCCTCGACCGACCAGAACCGGACGAGCTCCATCCCTTTAAACTGTATGCCGGTTGCGATGATGACGAGAAGGATCGCCGTCAGCGTGGAGTGCAGAAACACGCCCTCCTCCCCCGGCCTGCGGCGTGCAGCCAGCGAGGTCGCGCCGTACAAGACCGCCAGAACCAGTGTCGCCGTCACCCTCCACTCCGCATGACCCTCGTTTATGAGTGCGTAGAGGAGGATATACACCACGAGCCCGTGAAGGGATGCAAGCAACAGGCGGAATCGAGTGTGCGACATGACATTCCCGACAACCCTTGCCGTGTGGACCGCATGAAACATCATCCAGAAGAGTGCGAGGAAGAGGAGCCCGGGGACGAAGGAGGAATCAGCATAGTTCTCCCCGAGCCAGACGGCGTAGATGAAGTATGTCCCGGCCATGCTCAACGGCTCGATCGAAATCCAGGAGTCTTTTCGCCAGGCGACGACGAGGAGCCCCAGGTTCAGGAGCGCGAGGTATGAGAACAACCCCACCGGGTTCACTTCGCCGGTGCTCAGGAGGAACGGGGTCAGGAACCCGCCGAGCAAGCCGAGCAGCGCCACGACAATCGAGTTGTAGCGGAAAGCCTGCGTGAATGTGATCACCGTGACTGCAGACATGAAAACGAACGCCCATGGCTGCCCTACCAGGTGATAATAATTGAACGACGCGTACGCCGAGAGATAGAGTATCGCAATCCCGGCCCCGACAAGCCCCTGTGCAAATATCTGGAAACCGCCGGACGCGCTCCGGGCCGCTCCCGCAAGCAGCGCGAGCCCGAGCAGGACCCCGACAGCGACACGGATCGGTTCCGTAATCCAATCATTCGCAAACGCGTACTGGAGGAAGAACCCGACTCCCAGGATCAGTGCAAGCGCACCGATCCGGTTGAGGAGTTTCCCCCCGATCAGGGCTTCCCATTCCTCTTTCGTACGGGATTTCGCAGGAGGGGGAGACATGGTCGCAGCGGAGACCGGGGGCGTGACTGGAGCGGGAGCCGCGGCAGGAATCGACTTCCCCCCGTCGACCCGCTGCTCCGCAGGCGAGAGACGCTTCCGGAGGGTTCGCAAGGATTTCTTCGGGGTCACCCTCTGTCGATTCATCACTCCATGGATCTTCTTTTCGAGTTCGCCGATGAGACCGAGAGCCGTGCGAAGCCTGTTCTCCAGGTCTTTGAGACGCGTGGAGAGAACGCTCATTCGCGCGAAGGCGAGTGCCAGCGCGACAATGACGACAAACACACAGAACAGAAGGAAAGCCACCATAGGGGTCACCGTACGCAAAGGAGATGCGGACACCGGAAGATCACACGCAAAGATAGTTTTCCCGGACCGGAGAATCAACTAACCCAAAACGGAACGGCGTCGAGGGACCTTTGAGGCGCGCAAGCATGAATCAGGGAGAAGAGCTATATTCAGGGTCATGACATTGAAAGGATGACCCGGCCCGCGGGGGCCACGACCCGTCCGAAGGGATTCACAGTAACGGAGAAAGACATATGCCGACGAAAATTCTCGTTGCCCTGCTCATGCTCTGCCCTGGGTCGGTACTTCACGCGGCCGACTGGCCCCGCGAAATCGACAGTCCGCAGGGTATGATTACCATCTACCAGCCTCAGATCGATTCCTACAAGGGCAATTCGATGAGCGCCCGCGCCGCAATTTCGGTCACGGCGAGAGACGCAACAGAACCTGTATTCGGCGCAGTCTGGCTCGACTGCCATATCCTCACTGACCGTCCGACCCGCACGGTACGGCTCCTGGACGTCAAGGTGAGCCAGATAAAATTCCCCGAGGGGAAGGATGAGGAGACCGGGGCGATCTCCGCGACAGTAGAGGAACAGATCCCGGGACTCGATCTCACATTCTCTCTCGACGAACTCCTCGAGAGCCTCGACACCGCTCAGAAGGAGAAGGAGACCTCGAAGGAAATTGAAGTGACACCCCCAAGGATCATCGTGAAGGAGCATCCGGCCGTGCTCGTCCTCCTAGACGGAGAGCCGGTATTCATCGATGTGGAAGGGACCTCCCTCCGGCGGGTCGCCAACACCCCGTTCTTCCTCGTGCAGGAAACCGGCGGCGGCACGCTGTTTCTCAGGGGAGGGGACATCTGGTACACCGCAAAAGAGATCAGGGGACCCTGGGAGGTGACGGCGACCCCTCCCCGCGAAGCGCTCGATCTCGCCGCGAAATCACAATCCGAAGCACAGGCGGGGGAAAACTCCCCAACGAATGATTTCAAATCGAAAACCGGGAAGGTGCCGGAAATCGTGGTGAGCTCGGTACCCGCCGAACTGATCGCCGCCGACGGCCCGGTCCAGTTTTCACCAATCGGGGGGACAGGGCTCCTGTACGCAACAAATACCCAGAACAAGCTTTTTCTCTCGATCGCATCGCAGGACTATTATATATTGATTTCGGGGAGATGGTATACGGCGCGGAGTTTGAACGGGGCGTGGTCCAATGTCGCGTCGGACGGACTCCCGCCTGATTTTGCCCGCATCCCCCCCGGATCGGAGCGTGATGACGTCCTTGCCAGTGTCGCAGGCACGGTCCCCGCGAAGGAGGCGGTCCTCGACGCACAGATTCCACAGACTGCCGAGGTGGACAGAATGCAGGCGTCCAGCCAGGTGCAGTACGACGGCGATCCGGAGTTTGAACCGATCGAGAACACGGAGATGGGGTACGCGGTGAACGCTTCCACCGCGATCATACGCGTGCGGGGACGGTATTACAACTGCGACAGGGGGGTATGGTTCGAAGGGGGAACGCCCAACGGCCCCTGGGGGGTCTGCATCGCCGTCCCGCCCGTCATCTATACGATCCCTCCCCGGTGCCCCGTGTATTACGTCCGGTACGTCCGGGTGTACAGCTACACACCGGGCGTCGCCTACGTCGGCTACACCTCGGGCTACACCGGGTGTTATGTCTACGGGGGGACGGTTGTCTACGGGACAGGATATTACTACCGTCCCTGGTTCCGCCGGTTCTACTATCCGCGCCCCTGGACATGGGGCTTCGGAGTGCACTATGATCCCTGGACAGGATGGTCGATGGGCTATTCAACCGGCTGGTGGCGGCCGCGGGGCTGGTTCGCCTACAACAACTGGGGAAGAGTGCGCGAAGGATGGTGGGGGCCGGTCGGCTACCGTCCGGTCTATCGATCGGTCGCCGGCCCTGTATATCGTGAAGGCTATCACCCTGTCTACCGGCCGCTCCTCACCGGAAGGTCCGTCCGCGGACCTGCGTATGGGGGGTCGCGTTCAACGGGTCCGATCCGGACAAACACGATGTACGACCGATGGACGACGGGGGTAACCCGTCCCACGTCGGGGGACCGGCCGCGCCAGGCGATCGACATGGTCAGGCCGGAAGCTCGTCCCGGTCCTGCTGCGGAACCACGCGGGGTTGCGCGCCCCGATATCCAGCGCACCCCCCGGGCCTCGGGAAGGGCGAACGACGTCTATGCGACGCCGGAAGGAAGAATACTGCGGAAAACTCCGGGGGGATGGCAACAGCGTGACCGGAATACATGGAAAAAGGCGGATGATGCCCCCGCAAAGACAGGGATGGACCACGATTCGAATGTCCGCCAAAGGGGAGCCGAACGATCGTCGAGCTTCCGGAAGCCGCCCCCGGGGCGGCCGGCACAGAGAGAGGAAAAGACGGGGGATGCCAAGGGGCGTCGCTGACAGGCAGGACCCCGATCGCATTGTTTTTCCATCACACAGGAGGATCGCCATGGACAAGAAAGCATTCATGAACACGCTCTCGTCGCAGATCACCGAGTGGCAAAAGGAGCTCACCGATCTGAGCGCCAGGGCTGAGCAGGCGGGGACAAAGGCAAAAACAGGGATCCAGAGCCAGATCAAGGAATTGAATTCCAAGCTCGATGACGCCCAGGGGAAACTCAAACAGATCCAGGCCGTCGGACCCGACGCATGGGAGGACGTCCGCGAAGGGTTTGAAAAGAGCTGGACGGAGATGCGCTCGGCATTCAAAAACGCTTTCGCGCGGTTCAAGCACTAAGGAGCGGGAGACGCGGGAGGGCCCCGAGCCAGCGACGGGAAGACGGAGCGACAATCAACCGGCAGGGGGGGCTCATGCGGGTTCCGCGTGGATCGTCACGCGCCGGATCTCTTTGAACCGGTCGTACAGGCGCTTTTCCACGTCGCTGACGATCTCGTGTATTTCTCCGAGTGTCCTCCCGCGCTCGAACCCGCAGGTCACCGAGAGGTTATACCTCTCCTCTATCTTCAGGAGGTTCACATCGGCGAACCGGAGGACGCGCCTCTCGGTCCGGAGGCACTGACTCACCCTCTCCCGGAGGTCCGCCTCCCGCCCCGTCTCCTCCCCCACTTCGCTCGTCTCCGGTTGGTACTCTTCCATGTGAATCGTCACCTTTTCCACGCCGGGAACCTTGCTCTGGATTTCCCGCTCGATTTCGGTGGTCATGTCGTGAGCCTCGACAAAGTCCTTCCCCTTCGAAAACTCGATGTCGAATTCCACGTGGTACCGGTCGTCCCTCTGATGGACCTCGAGGTGGTGGGGCGCGGCCAGGCCCCTGTCAAGGATGATCATCCTGATCCGCTCTTCGATGGTTTCGTCGGTCCGTTCAAAAGGCTCGCCGTGCACGATCACATCCATGTCGGGGTAGCGGGCCCGGACGGAGCGCTCGAGGTTGTCCATGACCTCGTGCGCCTGATGGAACAGCATGGTCCGGGGAATGGCAACCGTCGTATCGAGAAACATCTTCGAGCCCGACTGGCGAAGCCGGATCCCCCTGATTTCCGAAACCCCTTCCACCCGCCTCATCACCGCCCCGATTTCCTCCTCGAGACCTTCCGGCACCCGGTCCATGAGCGCTTCGATCGTCCGCCTCCCCATCCTGTAACTCACCACGAGCACGAGCGCAGCGACGACAATGGCGGCAACGGCGTCGACAAGCGGCTGGCCGAGACTGACAAACACCAGCCCCGCCAGCACCACCAGTGAACTCCAGACGTCGCTGGAGAAATGCAGGGCATCGGCCTCGAGTGCCTGGCTCCGGTGCTTCTTCGCCGCACGGTTCAGCGCTCGGGAACGGCTGACATCGATTATGATGGAAAGCCCGATGACGCCGAACCCCCACACGTTTGCTTCAACGTGTGCCGTCCCCGATACCAGGCGTTCGAGCGCCTCCTTGATGATCCAGACGCAGGTCGCGACAAGAAGGAGTGTCTCGACGAACGCCGAGATGTTCTCGACTTTTCCATGGCCGTACGGATGTTCCTTGTCGGGCGGCCGGGCCGCGATAATCACCGCCACGAGTGTCAGGATCGCGGCAAGCATGTCGAGCCCGGAATGCGCCGCCTCCGAAAGGATGCCGAGGCTGTTCGTCTCGAGTCCGACGACGAGCTTCAGCCCCGTGATGAACACCGCCGCGATCACCGAAGAGAGTGCAACGCGCGATTTTTCGCGCGTTGCATCGTTTGCCGTCATGCATTTCCCGGTTGATTTGGCCCAATATAGGGAACGGGGGAAATTGAAGCAACAAGGGGGACGTGACAGTCGCCCCACGGGAATCCTTCCCCGCCCGGGAAGTATCCGGGCAGAGCCCGGGCAGTGAACGTCATATCGTTTGAGTTTCTGCGGAGGCATTCATAGATTGGGACAAAGGGGAACCGGAAAGAGTGGAACCAGTCTC
The DNA here is from genome assembly GCA_003158475.1 of Ignavibacteriota bacterium. Taxonomy (GTDB): domain Bacteria; phylum Bacteroidota; class Ignavibacteria; order UBA10030; family UBA6906; genus Fen-1273. The sequence continues at coordinate 12,192 of PMJR01000045.1, forward strand.
ACGCCCCAGGATAAAGATCTGCTGCATCGCGAGCATTGCAGAGGCACGACTCGCCATCGATTCCGGGGCGAGCGCGCTTGGGCTCGTCGGGGCGATGCCCAGCGGCCCGGGGGTCATCCCGGACGACGTCATTGCCGCAATCGCCCTGTGCGTACCTCCGGAGATCGAGACGTTTCTCCTGACAAGTGAACAGTCGGCTGACGGGATTGTGGCCCATCACCGGCGCACGCGCACGTCGGCGATACAGATTGTCGACAGGCTGACCCGGGGGACGTATGCCGATTTGCGTGTACACCTACCGGGAACGAAGCTTGTGCAGGTCGTGCATGTCACGGGGCCTGAGTCGGTGGAAGAGGCCGTTGCGCTTGCGGCCCAGGTCGACACACTTCTCCTTGATTCAGGTCGACCGGACATGCCCGTGAAGGAACTCNNACTCGGAGGGACCGGCCGGCGTCACGACTGGAAAATCAGCCGGCGAATCCGGGAGCAAGTGAAGATCCCGGTATTCCTTGCCGGGGGTTTGCATCCCGGGAACGTCCGGGATGCGATCGACCAGGTCGGCCCGTTCGGCCTTGACGTTTGCAGCGGCGTCCGGTCGAGCGGATGCCTTGATGCATCCCGGCTCCTCGCATTCTTCAAGGCGGCAGGGTACTGACAATACCTGCGCACAACCCCGCTTACGGGAGAAATTCTGCCAGTTCAAGGCATTGCAGGAGTGACATGCCCCCCGAGAGGACCCCACAAAAGAAGCAGCCCGGACGCATTGTGTGTGGAACAGGGAATTCGTACTTTTTATGATCTCTGTTTTCTTCGCACGCACCGGTGACAGCCTGCTTGCAGATTCGAATGTCGATGGCACTCTCCTGGTCCTGCAATCCGACGGACGAGGGACGTACATGTCAATGCATTTCTGATGCTCTCCGACAGGGACAGAGGACTAGTATCTTGAACACACACGTCAGACCACCGGCATTGATATGCCGGTGGAGAATCCTTAACATTCAAGAATCCTCCCTTGCCCATGAGTCCCTCTCGACATTCAATCGAACAAGAAGCGGTATCCGCTTACGTGAAGCACTTCGGGGCATCCCCCCAGGTCGTTGCTTCAGCCCCGGGGCGTGTCAACCTCATCGGGGAACATACCGACTACAACGACGGATTTGTTCTTCCCGCCGCGATCGATCGCGCGACAGCGGTGGCCGTAGGAGCCCGGGATGACGACCGGCTCGTCATGAACCCCGGGTCGGCCCAGGATGCGAGTTTCTCCCTCGCGCGGCTTTATCCCTCGGAACAGCGGGCATGGACCGATTACCTGACCGGGGTCGCGTCGTTGCTGCAGGGTCGAGGGACCCCCCTGTGCGGGGCGAACGTGTACGTTTACGGGAACGTCCCGCGCGGCGCGGGCTTGAGCTCATCGGCAGCACTCGAGCTTGCGACTGCCTTCGCACTGATCGAACTGAACGGCCTGGCGATCCCCCCGGTTGAAACGGCCAGGCTCTGCCAGCAGGCGGAGCATGAGTTCGCCGGCGTGAAGTGCGGAATCATGGACCAGTTCATTTCCTGCCTCGGCAGAAAAAACCACGCGATGCTCCTCGATTGCAGATCCCTTGCCTACGAACATGTCCCGATACCAGCGGGGGTTGAGCTCGTCGTCTGCGACACAGGAGTGAAGCGGGCCCTTGCCGGGTCGGAATACAACCAGCGACGCGAGGAGTGCAACACCGGAGTCCGCATCCTCAGCTCGAAGCTCGCGGGTATCACCGCCCTGCGGGACGTGTCGCCTGCTCAGCTCCATGATCTCCAGGGGCTGCTGGACCCGGTCGTGCGGAGAAGGTGCATGCATGTCGTGACGGAAAATGACAGGGTCGTGCGCTCGGCCAGGGCACTGCGCGAGGGGAACCTCTCCGAGTTCGGAAAGCTCATGTACGATTCGCACCTGAGCCTCCGCAGGGACTACGAGGTGAGTTGCCCCGAACTCGACCTGATCGTCGATCTCTGCGCCGAGTCCGACGGCGTCTATGGAGCCCGGATGACGGGTGCGGGGTTCGGCGGCAGCGCCATCTGCCTGACGAAACAGGGTTTTGCCGAAGGTGTGATCGCCAGGCTGAACGCCGGTTACCACGGAAAAAACGGGGAGAAAGCCTCCGTCTACGTCTGTTCGATCGACGACGGGGCCACCGTAAAGCGGGTCACGCCCGGAGCGTGAACAACAAGGGAGAACAATGAAACGGACGATCATCATCATGCTCATGTGCGCGCTCGGGATCTCGTGCGCGAAGAAGGATGAACAATCACACACCAGGACCATCGGCGTGGCTCTTCTTACCCGGGGACACATTTTCTACAAGGACCTCGAGGAGGGACTCCGCAATGAGGCGGCCCGCCAGCACTACGAGCTTGTAATCACTTCCGCCGAGTTCGACCTCGGCAAACAGATCAGCCAGATTGAGGATTTCGTCGCCCGCAGGGTCGACGCCGTCATCGTCTGTCCGGTGGACTCGAAGGGGATCGGCCCGGGCATCCGGAAGGCAAACGAGGCGAACATCCCCGTCTTCACCGCCGATATCGCCTCGCAGGAGGGGAATGTGGTAAGCCACATCGCCTCCGACAACGTCGCGGGCGGGCGGCTTGCGGGAGAATACCTTGCGAAGGCGTTAAGCGGCAAAGGGAGAATCGCAATCATCAACAACCCCGTCGCTACCTCGGTGCTCGACCGCGTCCAGGGATTCCGCGAGGTGATCGCGAGATCCCCGGGAATCACGGTCGTTGCGGATGTGAACGGGCAGGCGGTTCGCGACAAGTCGCTCGAGGCCACTGCGGATGTGCTTCAGGGGAACCCCCGGCTTGACGGAATCTTCGGCATCAACGATGCAAGCGCCCTCGGCGCGCTTGACGCCGTCCAGCAGTTCAAGCGTGCGAACATCATCATCGTGGGGTATGACGCCACCCCGCCGGCCGCGGACGCGATCACCCGGGGAACGTCTCTCAAGGCGGACGTCATACAGTACCCGAAGAAGATCGGGACAATAACCATCGAGATGATACGCGACTATTTTGCAGGAAAGCCGGTTCCCCCGCTCGTTCCGGTGGAAGTCGGCATCGCCGACGCTGAATACTTCCTCAAGAACCCTGAGAAGTGACAATGGCTCCGCTGCTGGAAATGCGGGGGATCACCAAGAGCTATCCCGGCGTCCTGGCGCTCAGCGGCGTCGATTTCACGCTTCAGGCGGGTGAGGTCAACTGCCTCGTGGGGGAGAACGGCGCGGGAAAATCGACGCTCATCAAGGTGTTGTCCGGCGCGGTCATGAAGGAAGGCGGGACGATCAGTGTCGGGGGGGAAGATGCTCGCCTTGGATCTCCCGCCGACGCGCAGCATCTCGGCATCGGCGTGATATACCAGGATTTCAAGCTGGTCCCGGCGCTCTCCGTCGCCGAGAACATCCTCCTGGGGTGCGAACCGGTACGGAGACGGACACCGATTATCGACAGAAACGCGATGCGTGAGAAGGCCTCCGCGGCGCTGGGCCAGCTCGGGGAGGTGATCAACACAGGCACCCCCGTCGGGCAGTTGAGCGTTGCGCAGCAACAGATGGTTGAAATTGCCAAGGCGCTCTCCCGGAGTGTCAGGATTCTCGCCATGGACGAGCCAACCGCTCCCCTGACCGAACGGGAGACTCAGGCCCTCTTTAGAGTGATCCGCTCGCTCAAGGAGCGCGGCGTCGGGATCATCTATATTTCCCACAGACTGGAAGAGATTTTCGAGGTCGGGGACCGGGTCACGGTTCTTCGCGACGGCACGCTCGTTCACACGTGCGGGATCAGGGAGATCGACCGGCGGGGACTCATCCGGAAAATGGTGGGTCGTGAGCTCGAAAACGAATACCCGCGGGCTGCGCTGGAACGGGGGAAGGAGATACTCCGGATCGAGAACCTCAGTTCCGACCGGGTTTCGAACGTGAACCTCACCCTCTACAGGGGAGAGGTCCTCGGCCTCGCGGGCCTTGTGGGAGCGGGAAGGTCGGAGCTCGCCAGGCTCGTGTTCGGTGCCGACAGGCGGACCGGGGGGCGGATATTTCTTGACGGCAGGGAAATCGCCCCGGAATCCCCCCACCAGGCGATACGGGAGGGGATCGGTCTCCTGACGGAAGACCGGAACAGGTACGGCCTCATCATGCAGATGTCCATCAGAGAGAACATCTCTCTTGCCAATCTCCGCGCGATGCTCACCGGGCCGTTCATCGACCCGAGAAAAGAGGAGACCGCCGCGAAGCAACTCACGGATGACCTGAGGATCAAAGCCCCCGGCACAGGCGTGATCGTCGAAACCCTGAGCGGGGGGAACCGGCAGAAAGTCGTCCTGGCCCGCTGGCTGAACACAAAGGCACGCGTCCTGATTTTCGACGAGCCGACGGCGGGGATCGACGTCGGCGTGAAATATGAGATCTACACGCTCATCAACCGGCTTGCGGAACAGGGGGTCGGTGTGATAGTGATCTCCTCCGATCTGCCCGAGCTCCTCGGCATATGCCACCGCGTCGCGGTGATGTGCGAGGGACACCTTACCGGGGTCGTTGAAGGAGCCGAAGCAACGCAGGAAACCGTGATGACATACGCCCACAGGGACCGCCGATGAGTTCACACCGCATCACAAGGAATCTCCCGCGTGAGTTCGGAATCGGGATCGCGTTCATCCTTGAATTCATACTCTTCTCCCTCCTCTCCCCCTACTTCTTCACGCCGGACAACCTGTTGAACGTCTCGCTCCAGGCCTCCATCACCGCCATCATCGCCGCCGGTATGACCTTCGTGATACTCACGGGGGGGATCGATCTCTCGGTGGGTTCACTTCTCGCCTTTGCGGGGATCGTTGCGACCACGGTGCTCAAGACCAGTCTTCCCCCCGTGACCGGGTTCATTCTCGCGATACTCGCCGGGCTGGCCGTCGGCTCGCTCTCCGGCGCATTCGCGGGATTCTGCATCACGCGGTTCAACATCGCCCCGTTTATCGTGACGCTCGCCACGATGACGATCTGGCGGGGAGCGGCATTCGTCTGGACGGATGGCCGCCCGGTCTGGGAGCTCCCGGCGGGGTTTGCATTCCTCGGCACAGGGCGGCTGCTGGCTGTGCCGGTGCCGACGATCATCATGGTACTGACATTCGTTGCATCGCATATCATACTGACGCGGACCCGGTTCGGCCGATACGTCTATGCCGTCGGCGGGAACATCGAAGCGGCCCGTCTCGCCGGAATACGGACCTGGAGGGTTCTCGTCAACGTGTACGTCCTTTCGGCGACGCTCGCGGCGCTCAGCGGAATCCTGCTCGCCTCCCGGATGAATTCCGGACAGCCGAATGCGGGGGTATCGTATGAACTCGACGTCATTGCCGCGGTCGTCGTCGGCGGGACGAGCCTTTCTGGCGGAGCAGGATCCATCGTCGGCACGTTCATCGGCGCAATGCTCATCGCCGTCCTCAGGAACGGATTGAACCTGCTGAACGTCAACTCGTACGTCCAACAGGTGATCGTGGGAGTCGTCATACTCCTCGCCGTGATGCTCGATCAGATCAGGAGGCACAGGAGGTGACGCTCCCCCCGCATCGGCTCCCCCACTCACCGACACGAGGAAACACCCGATGAAGATTCTGACCGTTGTGATGCTCGCCGTCCTCGTTCCCCTCGCGCTGTTCGGTCAGTCAAGCGTCGACAAACTGGTCGCGCAGCTCGAGTCCGTGAGCAAGGTGACGGTCGACAACTGGAGATACAGCACAACTTTTTCGGAGGACCCGACCAGACCCGGCTTCGACGATTCGCAATGGGCCACGCTCGCGATCGACCGGAATCTATACATCGATTCGTGCTGGATCAGGAAGGAAGTCACTCTCCCGGAGAGGCTTCTCGGACAGGCGACATCGGGGACAGTCCGGCTCCTCGTCTCGGTCGACGATTACGGGTACTTGTTTGTAAACGGCGAAAACCGGGGTTACTTTCCGTGGGACGGGGAATTCGAGCTCACGAAGCATGCGCAACCCGGACAGAAGTTTCTCCTCGTGATCAAAGCGATCAACACCGGCGGACCCCTCCGCCTCCTCCGGGCTCAGATCCTGCCGGGGAGCGACAATCCGCTTGCCCGGACGGTAGATGATTTTTCGCTCGGGCTGAAGGTGGCGCAGAAACTCCTCAGCCCCGACACCTATCAAACGAACGCCCGGGTGAAGGTGGACCCGGGAGTGGACAAATCGCACATGGACCGGCAGGAGAAATCGAGGCTCAACATACTCCTGCAAACCACCGCGGCGGGGGTGGACGCAGATGCCCTCGTCAGCGGATCCCTCGACCGGTTCCGCATGTCGCTCTCCGCAGCACGGACAAGACTGGCGCCGGTCGCGGATTTCGTCCACCGCTTCACGCTCTATCTTGACGCGAACGCGCACATCGACGCCGCATGGCTGTGGCGCTCGAAGGAAACGATCATGGTCTGCAGGAATACGTTCTCCTCTGTGATGAACATGATGGCCGCGCGACCCGATTTCACCTACACACAGAGCTCCGCGGCGTATTACGACTGGATCGAACGTTTCTCTCCCGATCTTTTCAGGCAGATCCGGCAACGCGTGAAGGACGGACGATGGGAAGTCGTCGGCGGGATGTGGGTGGAGCCGGACTGCAACATCCCCTCGGGGGAATCCTGGTCGCGCCACCTGATGTACGCCAAGAAGTACTTCAGGAACAAGCTCGGCGCAGAAGTGAAGATCGGATGGAACCCGGACTCATTCGGCTATAACCAGAACATGCCGTCGTTCTACCGGAATGCCGGGATCGACGCGTTCATCACGCAAAAGATCGGATGGAACGAGACCAATGTGTTCCCCTACCGGACGTTCTGGTGGGAATCACCGGACGGATCGAGGATACTGAGCTATTTCCCCTTCGACTACGTGAACACGATCGACAATCCCTACCAGCTCGTCGACTGGATGAGGCAGTTTGAGGCCAATACCGGCTTCACGAAAATGCTGATACTCTTCGGGGTCGGCGACCATGGGGGCGGGCCTTCCCTTGAGATGCTCGACAGGATCGACAGGCTGAAGGAACTGGACATCTTCCCCAGGATCGAATACGGCACGGCGGGAAAATACATTGACTGGCTCCGGAGCAACGATCTGCGCGATCTCCCCGTCTGGAAGAACGAACTCTACCTCGAGTATCACCAGGGGACCTTTACGACACAGGCGGCGATGAAACAGTTCAACCGCTCCAACGAGGCGCTCCTGACCAACGCGGAGAAGCTCTCCTCGTTCGCTTCGCTCTCCGGCCGGCCCTACAATTCGGGCGCCATGGAGGAGGCGTGGAGGCACGTGATGTTCAACCAGTTCCATGACATCCTCCCGGGATCGGGGATACGCGAGGTCTACATCGACGCCACCGCGACGCACCGCGAAGCGCAATCGATCGGGCGTTACGAGCTTTCCCATTCGCTCGACCATATCGCCTCGCGTGTCAACACTGCGGCGCTCAGGCACGGCACGCCGTTCACGGTTTTCAACACACTCTCCTGGGAGCGCACGGACCTCGCCGCAGTCGATCTCCGGGAGGGGGACGAAGACTCCTATGCCGTGTTCGACGCACGCGGGAAAGAGCTTCCTTCGCAGACGGTCAGGAAGTCGCACTATGAACGCCAGGTGCTCTTCGTCGCCGGCCACATCCCCCCCTTCGGCTACGCGACGTTCGAGCTCAGGAAGCAGACTGCCCCGCGACCCGGGGGGTCTGCGCCCTCACCCTTCGCACCCGAGAACAGCCTGTTCCGCGTGGCAATCGACAGCGTGTCCGGATGGGTGAAGAGCATTTTCGACAAGCGGAGTGGAAAGGAAATCCTGGCCGGAGCCGGCAACAGGATTCAGCTCCTTGAGGACCTCCCCAAACAATGGGACGCATGGAATATCGGGCTGACAGGAAAGGAGTTCCCGACGGCGTTCCGGGGCGCCGTGGTCGTTGAGCAGGGACCGGTCAGGACCATCGTGCGCCTGGAGCGCGACTTCCTGAAACCCGGCGTGAAGAAAGACTTCCCGACAGAGGACTTCCCCTCATCGTTCTTCACGCAGGACATCGTACTGTATAACGGTCTCGATCGGATCGACTTTACGACTGACGCGGACTGGTGGGAAGACCACACGATGGTCAAGGTGGCGTTCCCCCTCGCATTTGGGGACACCGTGGCAACATACGAGGCACCCTACGGGACGATCCGGCGGTCGACGCAGATGAGGAACAGCATTGAGCAGGCGCAGGTGGAGGTACCGGCTGCGCGCTGGGCCGACGTCTCGACGGACGACTACGGCGTGTCGCTCATCAACAGCGCCAAGTACGGATATGACATCAAGGGAAGCACGATGAGGCTGTCGCTTCTCCGCTCTCCGAAATACCCGGATCCGACCGCCGACAGGGGAAAGCACGTCATCAGCTACTCGCTCTATCCGCATTCCGGGCGGTGGCAGTCGGCCGCAACCCACCAGAGGGGGTACGAATTCAACACGCCTCTCCTTACGGCAATGACAGATGCGCACGAAGGGAAACTCCCTGTGACAGAGTCGTTCCTTTCGATCACCCCGTCGAACCTGGTGCTGACCTCCGTCAAGAAGGCAGAAGAGGGGAATGCCTGGGTGCTCCAGTGGTATGACGTCAAAGGGGAATCATCAAGCGCCGTTGTTTCACTCCCCTTCCCCCCGTCCAGGGCGATGATATCAAATTTTGTGGAGGAGGACGGAGCACCCATCGGGGTGAAGGGGAACACGATCACCGTCCCCACGATCGCGCACGGCATTGTGACCGTGAAAGTATACCCGCAAGGACGCCGGTTCCGGAACGCCGGGGACCCCTCCCGGGAGGCCTGTCCCCCCTCAACCCGGCCTCAGAGCTTTCAGGACCCATGCAGCCCGCGAGCGGAATCCCCCGCTTCCATACGGGAGCTGTTGCTCGATAATGAGCCGGATCTCCCGTCTGAGATCCGGTTCCTTCTCCGCAATCCGGGCAAGAACGGTCATCGAGAAGCATTTGACCGCGACAGGCGAATCTCCCGCCGAGAGGTATTCGAAGCAGAGAGTCGCCACCCTCCCGAGCAGTCCGGCGGGGATATCCACATGCTGGAGCAGACGCACGACGTTCCGCCTGACCGCGATATGGACACCCGGCTCCTCCATTCGCGAGAGCATCCGGCTGATGTAGGGCCTGACGAGCGCCGGGTTCCGGTCTGCACAGATACCCACGGCCCATGCGGAGCGCTGCGTGATCCTGTATTCTCCCCGCAGGAAGAGGTCCATGAGCAATCCAAAACGCCTGGTGTCGTTGCCGATCCATGAAACGATGCGGTCAGTCTGGCGCCGGGAGTGTTCCTTCAGAAGTTCGGATTCGATGTCCATGGCTGGGACGAAAACTACAGAGTATCGCGGAAAAAGGCAACCGGACCATTCCTGTGTTGACCCGCGACCTCTTCTTGAGTACATTGACAGATCCTCCCGAGGGCGCCGGCCGGAGGAGGGAAACACACAGAACGATGAAGGGTTATGCACGCTCCGTTTTCTCCAGAGATACTCTCACGGGCCAGAGAGCTCTTCCCTCACCTGAAGCAGGGGAAGATCTATCTCAATCACGCGGGGACGAGTCCGCTTTCCACGAGGGTCGTGGAAGCCATGACCGCGTACCTGAGGAGGCGATCCGAGGGGGAGCTGGACACTTACCAAAACGACTTGGGTATGGTTGCAGAGTGCCGGACTGATGTCTCCAGGCTGATACGGGCGGAATCCGCCGACAGGATCGCCTTCCAATCCAACACGTCCGACGCGATCAACGTGATTGCGGCCGGGATCCCCTGGAAAACGGGGGACCGGGTACTCCTCGGAGACATCGAATTCCCCGCGAATATCTACCCCTACGTCAATCTCAAACCGCTCGGAGTGGAGCTTGATTTCATCTCAGCACCTGACGGGAGGCTGACCACAGAGCTGATCGCCTCCAAAATCGGCCAGCACACACGCCTCCTCGCGCTCAGCGCCGTGCAGTTTCTTTCCGGACACCGGGGGGATCTCCGCTCGATCGGGAGCATATGCCGGAACAACGGGACGATATTCGCGGTCGACGGAATACAGGCGGTGGGCGCCGTGAGAATCGATGTACAGAAGATGTCCATCGACGCGCTCTCGGCCGGCGCCCAGAAGTGGCAGATGGGACCGCACGGTTCGGGGTTCCTCTATCTGACGGAAGAACTCCAGTCGCGCATCCGCCAGAAAAACCTGGGCTGGCTCTCGGTGGAAAATCCATGGGATTTCTATAATTACGAACAGCCGCTCGCCTCGTCCGCGCGGCGATACGAAGGGGGGAGTCTCAACATGCCGGGCCTCTGGGGGATGCGGGAGGCCATCGGAACGCTTATCGAATTCGGACCGGACGGGATTGAATCGCACATACTCGCGATCACCTCCCGGTTGATCGAGCGACTCATGAAGATTGACGGAGTTACTCTCTTTTCTCCCCTTGCGGAGGGGGAACGGGCCGGGATCGTCACCATCTCGCTGGCCGCACCGCTCGACCCCCAGACAGTGTTCGAAAAACTCAGGGACCGGGGGGCAGCGATCGCGATCCGGGAAGGAAAACTCCGCTACTCACCGCACTTCTACAATTCGACGGGCGACATGGACCGCGTGGCGGATATGACGGAGGAGGTGATGCGTGAGGCGCACGGGGGATAGATGGCCGGACCGAAAACCCGGTTCTCCGAAGCAGGCTCACAGGAGCCAGTGATAGAGAAGGCGCCACCCGGCAGCAAGGGAGCGTGGTGAATTCTGCCGCCGTCCCTCCTTCCGGGGGAGACTTGCAGCTTCCGCGAGGAGCGACTCGACGTTCGCGACCATTGTCGGAAGAGAGAAGACATTTTCCACCTTCCTGGCACCGGCCCTTCCCATTGAATTGCGGAGTCGGCGGTTGTCCACCAACGTGACCATTGCGTCGGCGAGCCTCTCGGGTGATCGCGGCGGGACCAGTATACCCGTCCTCCCGTCCTCGATGATCTCCGGGAGACTGCTCACATTGGAAGCAATGACGGCTTTCCCCGCGGCCATTGCTTCAACGGCAGCGTACCCGAATCCTTCCCAGTTCGACGGCATCACGAGAAAATCGATCCCGCGAAGAAACTCGGGGATGTTCTCCCGGAAACCCGCCAGGTATGCATGCCGGTCCAGATTTCTGCTCCTCAGGAACTCCTGCACTGATGCGCGCAGGTTCCCGTCCCCTGCCAGGACGAGCTTTGCATTCCGGTGCTGTTTGACAAGGATGGCCATTGCTTCAAGGAGGGTCAGCAATCCCTTCTGCTCGTCCAGTCTCCCGACAAAACCGATCAGGCTGTCCTCTTCACCGACATGGAATTCTTCACGGAGGCTGCCGGATGCCGGAAGCCTGAACAGCCGGGCATCGACCCCCTTCCACACGACGTGGATCTTGTCCGCATCAAGCCACGGTGCGCTTATCAGGAGAGTGTTCTTAGTCGCATAGGAGTTCGCGATGACGACTGAGGCGACCTTGCCGTAGAAAAGCCTGTTGAGGAGAGTGTCCTTGAGTGGAAAATCGACCTCCCTGCTCACAATAACAGGAACAGCTGCGAGCAAGGACGCCATCCCGCCGACGCGGAGCTCTTTTTCGGTGTGGACGCACACAACGTCGATTCTCCTCCCGACCATGAGTCTGGCGAGTCTCAGGATCGTGAACGGATCAAAATCGCCTCCGAACCTCACCGGCACCAGATCGATTGTCGACATCCGCATGCGCTTGTGGAGGGCGGAGTCCGGACGGCAGGCGACCGTCACGTTATGCCCCCGGGATCTGAGGGAGTCCACGATCTGGGTCAGGGAGACTTCCCCGCCGCCCCAGGTACGGCAGCTATTCAGAAAAAGTACGTTCATGGAGTTCCCGGCGATGGTGGCTGTCCCGAGCGGTATGGGGTAAGCGGTCCTGGAGGACGCACTGTTCTCTTTTTGACCATTTCGGGGATGAAACGTTTAATGACTTCAATCTCTGACATTTTGGGCGATTTCGCAATACTCAAGGCCAGGATTCGATAAAACAGGACTTTTTCCATGCATCCCGGGAACGCTGCGGAAGCAGGCTTCGTTATTGAAATTGAGAGGAGGCACGTACCCGTTCAGAATTGATACCACGTTCATACCCCTGAATTCAACCCGGCGAGGTATCAGTGCCCTCTCACGATCATTCCGACCGGCCCTCCGCGGGCCATCGCATCCTCCCTCTTCTCCCCCTGATCGCCTTCCTGTGTCTTGACGTGAGGGGAGGCGCGACCGCCCAGGAAAAATTCACGATGAGCGGGATCATAAAAAATGCCGAGAACGGTGAGGCCCTGATCGGCGCCTATGTGGTCGTGAAGGAACTCAAGAACGTCGGCGCATCGAGCAACGCATACGGATTCTTCTCACTCACAATCCCCGGCGGGCGTTACACCCTCCTCGTCCAGTATCTGGGCTTCAGGGTCCTCGCCGATTCCATAGACCTCACCCGGGACCGGACATTCAATTTCGCACTTGCCCCGGAGCCGATCACCGTCGGCGAGGTCGTCGTGTCGGGCGAGCGATCGGACAGGAACGTCACGTCCACGGTCATGAGTTCGAACAAACTCGAAATACGGGAGGTAAAATCCATTCCCGTCCTCCTCGGCGAAAAGGACATACTGAAGACCATCCAGTTGCTCCCCGGAGTGCAGTCTGCGGGAGAAGGGAACACCGGGTACTACGCCCGGGGAGGGGGGCTGGACCAGAACCTGATCCTGCTCGACGAAGCCCCGATTTACAATCCTTCGCACGCGCTGGGGTATCTCTCGGTGTTCAATTCCGACGCGATCAAGGATGTCACGCTGATAACGGGAGGGATCCCCGCCGAATACGGGGGGCGCCTCTCATCGGTGCTCGACATCAGAACCAATGACGGGAACATGAAGGATTATGGTGCTTCAGGTGGAATCGGTCTTCTTGCCGCCAGGCTCACGATCCAGGGGCCGATCGTGAAGGACGAGGGCTCGTTCATGATCTCGGGGCGAAGGACCTACGCGGACATGTTTCTGAAGCTCTCGAGTGACACCACGATCAACAGGACCAGCCTCTACTTCTATGATCTGAACGCAAAAGCAAACTACACACTGGGGGAGAAAGACCGCATCTACCTGTCGGGCTACCTCGGGAAGGACAATCTCGATTACCCCGATGTCATCGGGCTGCGCTGGGGGAACACCACTGCCACGGCCCGGTGGAACCACATATTCGGAGACCAGTTTTTCAGCAACACCGCGCTGACGTTCAGCGATTACCAGTACACGAACCTCGTGGGAACGAGCACGAGCCAGTATGAGATCACTTCCGGGATCAAAGACATCAACGGCAAGATCGACCTCCAGTATTTCATGAACGCAACGAGCATGTTCAAGTTCGGCGTCAACGCGATCTATCACACATTCATGCCGGGGTCGGTGACCGCGGGACCGACGAGTTCCGCCAACAGCGTCTCGCTCGAGCACCGGTACGCGCTCGAAAACGCCGCCTATGTCGCACACGAGTTCGAGCCTCTTTCCGGGTTCAAGATCAACTACGGGCTGCGGGCTTCCATGTTCAGCCTCATGGGCCCCGGTCACACCCTGACGTACGATGAGTACGGCGACATCATCGATACCGCCGGCTACGGATCAGGCAAAGTTATCAAGACCTATGCAAGCTTCGAGCCCAGGTTCTCCGCTACATATCTTATTGATGAGGCAAGCTCCGTCAAAGGCTCCTATACGCGCACCGCACAATACCTCCACCTGCTGTCGAATTCGACGACGGCAAACCCGAGCGACCTCTGGGTCCCGAGCAGCAACAACGTTAAACCCCAGTATGCCGACCAGGTGGCCATCGGGTACTACAGGAACTTCGAGGAGAATGAATTCGAATCCTCGCTGGAGCTGTATTATAAAAACATGATGAACCTGATCGATTACAAGAACGGCTCCGATCTGCAGATCAATCCCACCATCGAATCCCTTCTCGTACTCGGCAGGGGCTGGAGCTACGGGGCGGAATTCCTGATCAGGAAACGGGCAGGGCGTCTCAGCGGCTGGGTGGGCTATACGTGGTCAAAGACACAGGAGCAATTCCCCCTTATCAACAACGGCACGGTTTTCCCGGCACGCCAGGACCGGACGCATGACATCTCTGTTGTCACGATCTATGACCTGAACGCAGCATGGAACTTTTCCGCGGTATGGGTGTACAACACGGGGAATGCGGTGACGTTCCCGGGAGGGAACTACTGGATCGACAACCGGCTTGTCCCCTATTACACCGAGAGAAACGGGTACCGGATGCCCGCATACCACCGTCTGGACCTCTCGGCCACGTGGAAACTCGGAGAACGCTCGAACCTGAATTTTTCCATCTATAACGTCTATAACCGCATGAACGCGTATGCAATCTACTTCAGGCAGAACAGGACAGACCCGACCAGAACGGAAGCCGTGCAGATAACGCTGTTTCCCATCATCCCGTCGGTCACCTACAATTTCAATTACTGAACTTCAGCGGAGCATCACGATGAACAGCAGATTCTTCCGTCATGCACGCGGAGCGGGGATTGCGGCCACGGCCCTGGCCCTTGCGTCTTTCTCCTGCCAGAAGGTCATCTCGGTCGATCTCAATAACGCGAACCCCCAGATGGTGACCGAGGCGATCGTCACGGACGGCCCGGGCCCGTACACGGTCCTGCTGAGCCGGTCGGGCGATTATTTCACCCCCTCCCTTTATTTTCCTCCCGTGACGCATGCATTTGTGACAATCGCGGACAATCTCGGTGTCACGGATACTCTGAAGGAGACGGTGAGCGGGACATATCACACGTCGGTACTCCACGGCGGTCAGGGGAGGACCTATTACCTCCGGGTGGTCGCGGAAGGGAAGGAATACGACGCGATTTCCACGATGCCCCCCAGGGTCCCCATCGACACGCTTGTCGCGCTCCATTCGCGTGAATCCGACGGCGACCAGGTGTACAACCTGTATGTGTTTTTCAAAGACCCGCCTGAACCCGGGAATTACTACCGGATGAACCTCCGCGTCAACGTCCCGATATCCCCCGACTCCATTGACGGGAGGAGATACCACCTGTACAACGACAAGCTGACGAACGGCAATGAGGCGGCGGTCAGGATACGGATGAGGAACTACTTCCAGCCGGGGGACACGGTCTGGGTGGACCTCCTCTCGATCGACAAAGCGTCGTACGACTACTTCAACACGCTGAACAACATACTGACCTCCGATCGGAGCCCGACGTCGCTCGCCCCGGCCAATCCCAACACCAACCTCACCAACGGGGCCCTGGGATACTTCGCCGCATTCTCGGTGGATTCGAAAATCATCGTACTGCAATAGCCTGGCGAGGACGCTCCTCCACTTCGTTCGTGTCTCCGCGTTCAGCGCGGCACACGCCCCCACCGGCGGCACCGCACCAGAGCGCTGAATCCCGTCTCGGGGGCAGTACTTCCGGACGGCGGTAGTTTCCGATGAATGGAAAAAGGGGCCCTTCCGATCACCCCCGCCCGATCCGGTAGACGGTGCCGGTGTCCAGATCCGTCACGACATCCCGGATCGCCTTGAAACCGACGTGACCGATCTCCTCGAAACGGTACACCGTTTTCACATGAAGCTCTTTCATCACGGGATTCTTACTGTGGATCCGGACAGTAAACGACCCCGAGCCATCCAGACAGGTGAACTTGCAGTCCAGGGCGAACAGCTCCCTCGTGCGCTTGAGCCTGCTGCCAACAAACACCCGCTTGCTCGACATATAGACTGCCTTGAATTCTCCAATCATGGTCGGTGTCCGCCCCTCTCACATTCCCTTGAGCTTCGTGGATTTCCTGTAGATGAGACTTACGCCGCACCAGCCGGCCAGAATGACTCCCAGAAGCCAGAGCGGGCTGTCCGCACCGGGAACCACTGTGTGTGAGTTGATCATCGTCCAGAGGAGCGGAACAGAGAGATATGTGTTGTGACGCGACCGCTGAGCTGTTCGGGCGACAAGGGCCGCATCCGGCGGGGTTCCCTCTTTCACTGCGGGGAGGATCTTCTTCTGAGCAGGCCATATCCTCATCCAGACATTTGCGACCATGATCACGCCGAACATCACGCCGATGTGAATGGTGTACGCCCGGTAACTGAACCCGGCCCAGTTGATCATCGCATAGACAATGACGGCAATCAGAACGAACCCCATGGCACCCATGACGCGGATGTCCTTCCCGAGCGGGCTCTTCGCAAGCGCATCATAGACCGGGAAAATCAGGAACACGACCGCCAGCATCACGATGCTCTTCACACCCCAGCCTTCCGCCCCCTGCTCGAACATGAGGCCGCCGTGGTAGAACACGAGCATGAGGAGGACCAATCCCGCGACAAACGTCCAGAGGGCTGCAAAGCGGAAAAAGTAAAGGGCACGGGGGATCAATTCCGGTATCACCTTCTTCTTTGTATCCCCGTCCAGTGCCGCGCCGAGCGGAACATTGACCCAGTTGAACCAGTAGAGCAATCCGATCCAGAGGATGCCCGCAACGATGTGAATCCAGCGGAAGAGCACGTTCAGGATTTCGGTGTATTCCATCGGAGAACTCCTTCTCTATGGATTGAGTCGTCATTTATGCCGAATATAGCACGCCTGCTCGTGAGTGTCAAGGAAACCTTCGGGCCCGGTCCATCGTTCTAATGTCAGACACAACATGAGGGATCCATCTGAAACAAATCGAGAGGGTACTCAGGGGGAAGGCGGATTGATCGATCGATTCAATCCGGCCGTCCCCCGCCACTTCCTCTATGCGATCGCGGGGCTGCTCTGGACTCTGGCCGGAGGGTTGCTATGCCTGCGCGGAGCGATGTGGCTGGGAGAGTTACAATTCCCCGTGATCGCCTCGATCGAAGCTGCATCGCTCGCCATCGCCGCGGCAGGATATGTCTTCCTTTTTGCCGGAATCGTCCGGAAGAACATCATGCGGATCGGACGGCTCCCGGAACGCGCATGCGTCTTTGCCTTCACCGCATGGCGGGGGTACATCATGATCGGGATCATGATGACCGCCGGAATTTCACTCCGCAGTTCCTCCATCCCCCTCTACTACCTCTCACTTCCCTACACCGCAATGGGGGGCATCCTGCTCGCGGGGAGCGCGATGTTCTACAGGGAGTTTCTCCGCATCGCGCTCATGAAACACTAGCCGGCAAAAAGTCCTTTACTGTTTCTTCTCCGGGAAGAGTATCTTTGATATCTGGTACCTGCTGTCCTGGAGATGCGCCTTCGTCTCCCTGTCGGACGCCTTCGGCAGCGCCCTGGCAAGCGATGCATCCAGATCTGCCAACTCGGCGCGTATGATTGCGCGTGCTTCACCCGCCAGCGGGGGGGGCGGCATGAGAACGAACCCGGGGGGAAGTCCGGGAGGGGGGGACCACGGAGGCGGGTTCAGCTTCGTCCCCAGGAGCTCGATGTACGCACGCTGGAGATTGCGGCGGTACACATCCGTCTTTACCGGGGCCGCGTCGAGTTCGCTCCAGATCCCCCTGCGCAGCTCAGCGCTCATCTCGCTCAACGTGTAGGGCTTCTCATTTTTCCCGGCAAGCGCGGCAGTGTTGACAAGCCGTTCCAGCCGTGCATTGCCGAGAAGGATGTTGAGGATGGACCGGTGTCCCGCGAGCACCCTCTCTTCGGTCCCCGTCGGTTCAAAGAGTGCGATAAGCCCGGGCTTCAGGATCTCGGTGGGTGTCCGGAAGCCTTCTTTCACGAGAAACGCCATCGCTTCCTTCTGCTTGTCGCGGGAGACGGGCGTATGGACGACCCCCTCCTGACCCGCGACCCTGCGTGTCATCACCACGCCCCCGACTTCGTTTGCCACATGCCCGAATTCGAGTGTGCGCTGCGCGATAAGCTCTCCGTAGATCTCGCGCAGGTCGGAGTAATCTTCACCGTCTCGTGTCGTCGCGTTCAGGAGCTTGCCGGCAATCCGGGCGATGTTCTTGAGTCCGTACGTCGTGGCAAGGACCGGGTCAGAACCGAGATCCTCCATCTGCGCGGTCGGGTCGATGCCGTCGGGATCGCCGAACCGGAGATAGGGCTCCTTTTCCTGCCGCGCGGCGATCGCGTTCAATGAAGATTTCTCGTCATCGGGGGATTTCATTCCCGGGAAGATCCTGTACCCCCATTCGGTCGCAAACATATCGTACGGTCCGATCTTCGGGATCAACGTGGCGCCGTCGCCGGGCTGGGCAATGTAGTTGAACCGCCCGTAATCCATGATGGAGGCCTCGGTGCCGTATTTCGCCGTGAACGAGGGACTGCGGAGACTGTCCACCGGGAACTGTGAACTCGCCTTCATATTATGCGGGAACCCGAGCGTGTGGCCGACCTCGTGCGCGGTGATGTATTCCAGCATCCGTCCCATAAGCTCATCCGGGAGAGGGAGTTTGTCGCAGGCGGGATCGACAGCGCCGGCCTGGGTAAAATACCAGTTGCGGGCGAGGTTCATAACATTATGAAAGAAACCGATCTTGGAGTCAAGGATCTCCCCCGTGCGGGGATCACTGATATGAGGACCGTAGGCGTTTTCGATGTTTGACGGAAGCCATCGGATTGTCGGGTAACGGACATCCTCCGCACTCCAGTTTGGATCATCCTTCGCCGATGGGGGGTCCATCGCAACGATTGCATGTTTGAATCCCGCCTTCTCGAATGCAACCTGCCAGTCCTCCACTCCCTTCTTGAGCCAGGGACGCCATTTGTCGGGTGTGCCGCGGTCAATATAGAATACGATCGGTTTTCTAGGCTCGACGAGGTCTCCGCGGAAATAGGCCGCAGAATCCTTCGGTTCCAGCCGCCAGCGGGAGATGAAGCGCCGCTGCTCGGCGCGCTGCGATTGGTAGCCGTAATCGTACTGGAATATCCCAAAGTACGATACACGCTGGTCATACAGACGCGGGGACATGGGCCGCTCCGGGAGGCGGACCATCGAATGATGCATCACGATGCTGATCGTGCTGAGGGAAGGATCCATCGGAACCTGTCCGGCGTCATACGTCAGCGTCACTTCAATTTCAATGTTGTCGGGGAAAGGCTTCATCCGCTCGACGAACGACCGGGCGGGATCGAGACGGCGGACCTTGTACTGATCGCGCGCCGACCTGGGGAGCCCGAACTCCGTCATGTCGGCCGTGAAGAGCCCGCTGACATCAATAAGGACGGCGCTGGAATCCTTGTTGTAGGCCTGGACGTCGAATGACATCAGAATCGGTGCGTTCGTCGCTTTCCGCACGGCGTAACTGATGGGCAGAGAATCCGCTGCAACGGCGAAGTACATGACACTGCGGAGGAGTATCCTGTCTTCGATCCGCTCCCAGCGGGCAATCTGATCGTTGATTTCATCGCCGCCGTACCCCAGGCCCGTCTGCGTCCGGGCCTGACTTGAGACGAGGAGGAATTCCTTTCCGATTTCCTTTTTGGGTATCTCAAAATACCATTTACTCTTGACGCGGTAGACATTGAAGAGCCCCGTGTCGGCCTTCGCCTCTTTCGTTATCACGTCCGAAAAGGACTTGATCCCTTCTTTCGGCGGCACGGGAGGCTTAACCTCCTGGGCGGGAGCCGGAGCCAGCGCGAATGTCAGTGCTGCGGCAATCACCAGCGTGCGGTGGTAATGCATGAATCATATCTCCTTTGTGGATGAGTGTCCCCCCTCGAGAGCCGTTCTGGCTTCCCTTAACCCCTTCAGGTGTTCGGGATCGGCGGCGGGGTATTTGAGTTTCAGCGATTCGAGAGTCGTGACGATGATGTCTGCGACCGCTGTCCGGGTGAACCACTTGCGATCGGCAGGTATGATGTGCCACGGAGCCCATGACGTGCTCGTGTTGCTGAATATATCCTCGTATGCTTTCATGTAGTCTTTCCAGAACGCACGCTCGCGGACGTCCGCTGACGAGAATTTCCAGTTCTTCTCCGGCGTATCGATCCGCTCAAGAAACCTCTTTTTTTGTTCCTTGTTTGAGATATTCAGGAAGAACTTGAGTATGACCGTGCCGTTCCGGGTGAGGTACTTCTCGAAGGCGTTAATCTGTTCGAACCGTTCCTTCCAGATGTCTTTTCCCACGAGCGAAGGGGGAATCTTCTGGTTCCGGAGGATCTCGGGGTGAACGCGGACGACAAGGACTTCTTCGTAGTACGACCGGTTGAAGATTCCGATGTGTCCCCTCGCGGGCACCTGTTTCATCGAGCGCCAGAGGTAGTCATGGGAGAGTTCCTCCGCCGACGGCGTCTTGAAGCTCACGACCTGGCATCCCGCCGGGTTCACGCCGGACATGACATGCTTGACCACGCCGTCCTTCCCGGCGGCGTCCATTGCCTGGAATATCAGGAGGAGCGCATAGGTGTTCTGTGCGTACAGGACATCCTGCAGAGCGGCCAGCTTGGCGATGTCGGACTGGAGTTTCTCGGCGGCGTCCTCCTTTGCGGAGAACTTCCCTGTGTACGCAGGGTCGTAGTCCTTCAGCTTTATGGTCTTCCCCGCAGGGACAAGAAGTCGGTCGTGATTCATGGCATCAGCACCAGAGGGATGTGAAGGGCGGCCCAGAGAGCGTACCTCCAGGCGGTTTGTTTCCGCTCACCCCTGACAAGGAATCCGAAGTACGTCCCTTTGGCGATCGTGTTGCTCATCATGGCGACGACCATCGCGGACACCACGACGCCGGCGGGGATATCGGCGGGGCGGGCAAGAGAGAGTATGAACGGATCGATATCGCCCACGCCGACAACAGCAGCGAGGCCGAGGAGTCCGGAATTCCCGAGAGTTCCCTTCACCACGGACGTGACAACCATCAGAACGACGAAAAGGGCGGCAAAGAGAAGCGCGGGGGTGATTTCGAACGGGTTATGCAACGGTGGGGCAGCAGGCTCCGGTTCGGCATCCTCCTTGCCGGGGGTCAACAGAGCGAGCAGCACGCCCGCTCCGGCAAGAATGGCGCATCTCCACCAGAGAGAGGGGAGCAGCTGCGGGCCGATGACGGCGATGAGAACGAGGATCCGGAGATACGAAACGCTCGAGGCCAGGATCGCCGCCTGGAGCGCCCTCCGCCCCCGCTGGGGGGCCGTCTGAGCAGCGCGACCGACAGCGACAGTCACAGCAGTGCTCGAGACAATGCCGCCGAGGAGTCCCGAAAGCCAGAGCCCGACCCTGTCCCCAAGCCGTTTTGACAGAAAATATCCCACGAACCCGATGGTAGAGACAAGTATGACGATCTCCCAGATGTGCGCCGGGTTGAGCTGGTAACGCGTGTACGGCTGATCGGGTAGGACGGGGAGAATAATGAGCGTGACAAGGAGGAACCTGAGCGTCGCAAGGAACTCCGCACGGTCCAGTTTCTCGACCCAGGTCTCGAGCGACGACTTCTCGGAGAGGAGTATGGTGTTCAGTACGCCGACCGCCATCGCGGCCCAGATGTCGACAAGGAGCGCAAGAGCCCCCGTCACAAAAGTCAGGATCGCGGAGAACTCCGTCGTTGATCCGAACCTCTCGGCCCGGATCTTCGCAACGTACGAGATCGAGGTGAGCGCTATCATCGCCGCCAATCCGGCCGGGAGGATGAACGCGACTCCTATCTGTGAAAGCCAGGCGCAGCCGAAACCAAACATGGCGATCATCGGGTGCGTGCGCACCCCGCCGAAGACCATCGTCTTCCGCTCGATCTTCGCCCCTTCCCTCTCCAGGCCTACAAGGAACCCGAGCGCGAGGGCCACGGCAAAACGGAGTTGAGGGGTCCACTCAATTGTATTCATGGCGTACTCACCGGACGGCCACCTCTCCGAGCATCATCCGGATCTTCGTCACCACCATATCGATCGCCACGGTGTTCTCCGCCCCACGGGGAATGATGATGTCCGCCCAGTGCTTGCTCGGTTCGACGAACTGCAGATGCATGGGTTTCACGGTCTTCATATACTGGTTCATGACAGATTCCATCGACCGGCCGCGCTCCAGTATGTCGCGCCGGATTCTTCTTATCAGCCGTTCATCGGCATCCGCATCGACAAACAGGCGAATATCCATGAGGTCCCGGAGCCGTCTGTCGAGGAGTATCAGAATGCCGTCGATGATTATTATCTCCTTCGGTTCGACACGCCGTGTCGCATCCAGCCGCCTGTGGTTCGTAAAGTTGTATATGGGCTGTTCCACCGGGCGTCCGGCACGGAGTTCCTCCATGTGCCGGACAAGGAGGTCCGTTTCGAGGGAATCGGGGTGGTCAAAGTTAATCTCTTCCGGGCGGAGTCCCCCGTGCGTGCTGATATCCTTATAGTACGAATCGTGCTGAATCACCGCGATCCGTTCCGGATCCAGATGCTGAAGGATGGCATTGGTAACAGTGGTTTTCCCCGACCCCGTCCCTCCGGCAATGCCGATGACGAGTTGTTTCATGAAGTCGATGGCGCTGATCGAAGGATGAGCAAAGAAGTATCGCGTAAGATACGCCGCACGGGTGGGAGATGCAAGGGGACCTGTCCCATGAGCATTTGCAATGAGCATTTGCGGGATTGTGGCAGGATTTCGTATATTGGTTATTCGCATGATGGCGTATTCTCACAGAAGGGTAAATGCAGGAAATGGAAGAGAGAATTGCACAGCTCGAGGGGATGGCGTACGGGCAGGGAGTATCACGGTAGATGAAAAAAATCCTTCTCATCACCGCCGGGATCCTGACGATTGTCGTTTTGACGGGTTCCCTCCTTCTTTACCTGAACCGCGAAAAGATCGTCACCTACGCAACTGACAGAGCGCTGACCAAGGTCGAGGAGCAGGTCCTTCAGAGACTGCCGGACCGGAGGGCCGTCGATGACGCAAAGGCGGACTTCCTGAAACTCCACGAGCGGCTTCAGTCGGGCTCCGTCAGGACCGATGACGTCAAGGGGCTCGCGGCGATGTTTTACAGCAGCTACAAGGAAGGGAAGATCGATTCGCTCAAGGCATGGGCGATTGTAGAGGAAGTACACCGGCTCGCGGCACAGTAGGGCATGAGAGACGGTTATTGAGAGAGCCGCTTTTTCCAGAGGCGGAGAGCCTTCGCGACTTCTTTCGGAGAAGTCGATCCGGAAGACTGCTTCATCGAAAGCGATGCGCGTGCGTCGAGAAGCGAGGAGACATCCCCCGAGAAGGCGGATGAACGCCGGGTATACTCCCTGAGAGGAAGCTCCCCGAGCGTGCAACGCCGCTCGGCGCACATCGCGACAAGATCCCCCACGATCCCGTGCGCTTCACGGAAGGGGATCCCTTTCCGCACCAGATAGTCTGCAAGCTCGGTCGCCAGCAGTTGATCGCCGTTCAGCTCATCCTCGAACCGCCCCGCATCAAAGGTCACGGTTGCCATCATGCGGGCGAGAATATCAAGAGACGCCGTCACGGTATCGGCCGCATCAAAGATCGGCTCCTTGTCCTCCTGCATGTCGCGGTTGTAGGCAAGGGGGAGTCCCTTCATGACGGTAAGAAGTGCAATCAGGTCCCCGTAAACGCGCCCCGTCTTGCCCCGGATCAGCTCCGCCATGTCGGGGTTCTTCTTCTGGGGCATGATGCTGCTCCCCGTCGTGAAAGACTCCCCGATCTCAGCGAAGTGCCACTCCCTTGAAGTCCACAACACCAACTCCTCGGCAATCCTGCTCGCGTGCATCATCGTGATCGCTGAGGCGCTGATGAATTCCACAAGCACGTCCCTGTCGCTCACCGCATCGATGCTGTTGGCAACGATCCCGTCCATCCCCAGCGTGCGGGCCGTCCGCCTCCTGTCGATCGGAAACGAGGTCCCTGCAAGCGCGGCGGCACCCAGGGGGGAGAGCGCCACGCGCTTCCGGCAATCGAGGAACCGCCCCCGGTCGCGTTCGAACATCTCGACATACGCGAGGAGATGGTGGGCAAGGAGGATCGGCTGTGCCCGCTGAAGGTGCGTGTAGCCCGGCATGATGACATCGCGGAAGGCCTGAGCTTTCCCCACGAACGCGCGCTGCACGGACCGGAGCAGGACGTCGACGTTGTCGATTCGGCCCCGAAGAAAGAGCCGGATATCGAGGGCGACCTGGTCGTTCCTGCTCCGCGCGGTGTGCAGTTTCCCCCCCACCCCGCCCGTCAGAGCGATCAGTCGCTGCTCGACCGCCATGTGGATGTCTTCGGCGGTAAACCGTCCGGAACTGCCATCGATGCGGAGCCACGAAGCCCGGCCGGAGGCCACCTCGCGGCGAATCGCCCGGAGGGCCCTTGTTATTTTCCGCCCGTCGGACACCGAGACGATCTTCTGCGCGGCAAGCATGCCGATATGCGCGATGCTTCCTTCGATGTCCTCGTCCGCCAGGCGGCGGTCAATTTCGAGCGATGACGAGAACCGGAGCGCATGAGGATCGAGCGGCCCCCGAAACCGGCCCTTCCATTGCTTCATCGGACCGGGACGGATTGCAGGAGGTCCTTCTCCGGCTGTTCTTCGAGTCCGGCTGCGACTGCGTTCTGCACCTGGTGGTAGGTGCGCACCGGAAGGCCGAAAATCTTGATAAAACCCTCGGACGCCCTGTGGTCAAACTGGTCCCCCTCCGTATACGTGGCAAGATCGGCGTTGTACAACGAGAAGACCGATTTCCTCCCGGCGACGCCGACGTTTCCCTTGTAGAGCTTCACGCGCACCGTGCCGGTCACCGTCTTCTGCGTCTCTTCGACAAATGCGTTGAGCGCATCCCTGAGCGGCGAGTACCAGAGGCCGTTATACACAAGATCGGCATACTCCGATGCGAGCTGGTTCTTCATGTGGAACACCGACTTGTCGAGCGTGAGACGCTCGAGCTCGGTGTGGGCGAAGTGGAGGATCGCGGCACCGGGAGCTTCATAGATCTCCCGTGACTTGATGCCGACGAGCCGGTTCTCGATGAGATCGATCCGGCCCACCCCGTGAGCGCCGCCCATGTCGTTCAGCGTGAAGACCAGGCTCACCGGCTCCAGACGTGAGCCGCCGACCCCGACCGGGATCCCCTCCTCGAAATCGATATCGACATACTCCGGCGTATCGGGAGCCAGCTCCGGGGAAATGGTGCGCTGGTACGCGTCCGCGGGGGGCTCGATCATGGGGTCCTCCAGAACTCCGCACTCTATGCTCGTCCCCCAGATGTTTTCGTCGATCGAATACGGGTTTGCCACAGTGGCTGCAACGAGTATGTTGTTTTTTCGTGCGTAGGCGATTTCCTCCTCGCGTGATCTGAATTCCCATTCACGGAGTGGGGCGAGGACCTTCAGGTCGGGCGCAAGAGCTGCAATCGAGACTTCAAACCGGACCTGATCGTTCCCCTTCCCCGTGCAGCCATGAGCGACGTGCGTCGCCCCTTCTTTGCGCGCGATATCCACAATCATCTTCGCCAGCAGGGGACGCCCGAGGGCCGTCGCCATCGGGTACGACTTCTCATACACCGCCCCCGCCTTCAGTGCGGGCCAGACGTACCCGGTAAGGAACTCCTCCCTCAGGTCCTTGACATAGACCTTGGAAGCCCCGGTGGCGTAAGCCTTGGCCTGGACGCCGTTCAGCTCCTTCTTCTGGCCGAGGTCCCCCGTCGCCGCGATCACCTCCGCGTCCTTCCGCTCAATGAGCCATTTGACCATGACCGACGTGTCGAGACCGCCGGAATACGCGACCACTATCTTGGTGGATTTCATTCCAGTCCCTCTATGAGTTTATTCTTGAGAAATTGCAGTACCTGTTTCGTCTTGCGCCGGGAGCTGGGGACGATGAGAAGCGTATTGTCCCCGGCCACCGTGCCGATCACATCAGGGTGCCGCTGAACATCGATGAACTCCCCCACCGTGTTTGCACAACCGGGGAGCGTATGAACGACAATCATGCCTTCGTTGGAATCGATCGAAAGAACTTCCGCATTCACGAGCGGCCGGAGCGCCTGTACTTCCACAGGCGCCTGCATCGCATAGTGGCCGCCCGCCGAGGAGACGATCCGGCTGACTCCGAGCTCCTTCATGTCGCGCGAGAGCGTCGCCTGCGTGACATCGCAGCCCCGTTTTTTCAACTCGCGGCGCAGCACATCCTGGCTCCCGATCTGCTTCGTCGCGACGATTTCTTTTATGGCAAAAAGCCTGGCCTGCTTCGTCATGTCACACCCTCAGACCGTCACCGCCGTCCCGTTCCCGGCATGGATGAGCTCCGTGCCGATACCGAGATCGGTGAAGATTTCAAGGAGGATCGAGTGCTTGATCCTGCCGTCGATGAGGTGCACTTTGTTGACGCCCGCGGCGAGAGCGGTGAACGCGGAGCGGATCTTGGGTATCATGCCGTTGCTGATGACCCCGTCCGCCATGAGCCGCTCCGCGAGCGGCCGGTCCATGCTGGGGACAAGAAGGTCGTCGGCCATGACTCCTTCGACGTCGCTCAGGAATACCAGCTTCTCCGCCCTGAGCTTCGCCGCAATCGCGGAGGCGGCGACGTCGGCGTTGATATTGTGCGGCTCACAGGCATCATTCACGCCGATCGGGGCGATCACGGGCATGATGCCGTTGTCCAGAAGAAGGTTCAGATATACGGTATTGACGCCGGTGACTTCACCGACCAAACCGAGGTCCACCCCCCCCTCCGCGGACCTCTTCACTTTCAAGACATGGGCGTCGATCCCGCAGAGTCCGACCGCCTCGCCGTCGTGCCTGTTGATCCTCCCGACAATGTCTTTATTTGTCTTTCCCGCAAGCACCATCTGGACCACCTCCATCATCGGGGCATCCGTGTATCGCTGGCCGTTCACAAAGCGCGACTCGAGGCCGAGCTTCGAAGCGATGTCCGTGATCTCCTTCCCGCCGCCGTGGACGATCGCCACTTTGATGCCGATCTTCTTCAGAAGAGTCACATCCTGGGCGAATGCCTCGTTCAACTCGTCGTCCACCATCGCCGCACCTCCGTACTTCACGACGAAAGTCTTCCCTTCATACCGTGAAATATACGGGAGTGCTTCGATAAGGACTTCCGTCTTGGCGCCGAGCGAAGTGATCATGCCTCAGGTCCGGTAATTTGCATTGATGTCCACGTACGCCTTGGACAGGTCGCATGTCCAGAATGACGCGCTCCCTTCCCCCTGCTGCAGGCTGACGGTGATCGTGATCTCCTTCCGGCTCAGGACCTTCTTCGCCTCCTCCTCGGAGAAATCAATCGTGTAGTTCCGCCGGAGGATCGGCACACCGCCGAAGAAGATCTCGACCTTTGCCGGGTCGAAGTCGATCCCCGAGTATCCCACGGCTGCCAGGATGCGGCCCCAGTTCGCATCTTCGCCGTGTATGGCCGTTTTGACGAGATTGGAGTTCGCGATCGCGCGCGCCGCCCTCACCGCGCTCGCTTCGTCCGCGGCCCCGGTCACATTGATCTCAATGAATTTTGTCGCCCCCTCACCGTCCTTCACGATCATCTTCGACAGCGTGACAAGCATCTGCTCGAGAGCTGCGTAGAAGGCCTTGTAGTGCGGTCCCCCCACCTGCGTGAGAGGCTGCGCGCCCGACTCGCCGTTGGCAAGCACGGCAACCATGTCGTTGGTGCTTGTGTCTCCGTCGACGGAAATCCTGTTGAACGAGCGATCGGCGGCGCGGGAAAGGGCGGAACGGAGGACTGCCGGGGAGACTGCGGCGTCGGTTGTGACAAAAGCAAGCATGGTGGCCATGTTCGGCGCAATCATCCCGGAACCCTTCGCCATCCCCCCCATCGTCACCCGCACACCATCGCAGTCGAATTCCAGCGCATGTTCCTTGACAAATGTGTCGGTTGTTATGATCGCCTCGGCGGCCGAGCCCCCCCCCTCGGGCGAGAGCACCGTCGCCGCCCTTTTTATCCCGTCGGTGATCGCTGTGATGGGGAGGAACTGCCCGATGACGCCGGTGGATGAAACGAGAACTTCACCCGGCCCCACGTTCAGGGCCGAGGCGGTCGCCCCGACCATAGCCCAGGCGTCCTTCATCCCGCGATCCCCCGTGCACGCATTGGCGTTCCCGCTGTTCACCACGATGGCGCGGAACGTGTGCGAACGCTCCATCTGTACCCGTGTGACAACGACGGGGGCCGCCTGGACCCTGTTCGTCGTCAGGACGACGGCCGCGGAGGCCGGTTCATCCGAGACGACCAGACAGAGGTCCTTTTTCGATTTCTTGACGCCGCAATGGATGCCTGCCGCGCGAAACCCCTTCGGGGCAGTGATGCCGCCGGGGAGTTCCTTGAGGCCCGGGAGGGGGAGAATATCTGTCACCGCGGTGTCATGGTGAGGTTGCTCCCCCCCCGGCGCAATGACACCCGTCGCTTTCCCCTCACGGATGTTCTTCGACGTGCGTTCTGTACCACTGTTCATTTCAATCCTGTCGCCTCAGGGAGACCGAACATGAGATTCATGTTTTGCACCGCCTGGCCCGCCGCTCCTTTGACAAGGTTATCGATCACGGACATGACGATGAGCTGGTTCGTCCGCCCTTCGATGGCAATGCCGATATCGCAGTAGTTCGTCCTTGTGACGGCGAGCATCTGAGGTACCTGGCGGGTGATCCTGACGAACGGGTGCGGGGCGTAAAACTCCTCGTAGAGCGTCAGGAGCTCCGCGGCGCTCAGCGCGACCGACAATCCGGCGTGCGCCGTCGTGTAAATCCCCCTCGTGATCGGGATCAGATGTGGGACAAATGACACGGTCACCGCCGCACCCGAGGCCTCCGCGAGGACGCTTTCAATTTCAGGAATGTGCTGATGGATGCCGATCTTGTAGGCACGGACATTCTCGTTGATTTCGGCAAAACTCATCTCCACGGAGGCGCTCCGACCCGCCCCCGAAACGCCCGAGAGCGAGTTGATAACGATCCCGCCGGGGTGAATGATGCCGTGTTTCAACGCCGGCAGGAGTGCCAGGATCGCACCGGTGGGGTAGCAACCGGGATTGGCGACGAATTTCGCTGCAGCGATCAGGTCCCTGTTGAGCTCAGGGAGTCCGTACACCGCCGCCGTAAGGAGTTCCGGAGCGGTGTGCAGGTGCCGGTAATACTTTTCGTAGAGCCCTGCAGACCTGAGGCGGAAATCCCCCCCCAGGTCGATGATCCTTCTGACCCTGTCTCTGAGGAGCGGGATGATCTTCATCGCTTCCCCGGAGGGGAGGGCGACAAAAGCAACGTCGATGCCGTCGAGTCCCGCAGGGACGAGCTCGTCGTACTCCAGATCGCACTGCCCCGCAAAGGCCGGATAAAGGGCATCGACCCTTTTCCCGGCGGAAGAGGCTGCGGTCACCTTCTGTACCCGGACCCCGGGGTGGGAAGAGAGGACCCTCAGGAGCTCGGCCCCCGAGTAGCCCGATGCCCCGATAATTGCTGCGTTCACCACGGCGTTTCCCGATTCGGTTAAAAATTCTTCTTGCATAAATATGCAAAAACCTGTATTATTATGCAAGAACTTTTTTCACAATTTTTTTCCGCCGGGATCCGCCATGACCATGCAGGCCAGGACAATGCAGGACAGGGAAGCCGCCACTTTCTTCCATACGTACAAGCGCCTTCCTCTCGAAGTGGAGCGGGGGGAAGGGGTGTACCTGTTCACGAGAGACGGGAAGCGCTACCTGGATATGTTCGCAGGACTGGCCGTCAACGCGCTCGGGTACGCCCATCCGCGCATCGTCGAGGCGATACGCTCCCAGGCGTCCCGCTATAGCCACCTGTCAAACTATTTCCTTCAGGAGACGCAGATACGGCTGGCCGAGCTGCTGACCAGTCTTTCCGGTTACCCGAGGGTGTTCTTCAGCAACAGCGGGACCGAGGCAATCGAGGGGGCGATCAAGATTGCCCGTAAGTGGGGCTCGACCCGGGGAAAGACCGAGATCCTGTCGCTGAGCAATTCTTTTCACGGGCGGACAATGGGAGCGCTTTCCCTGATGGACCGCCCGAAATACAGGGACGGATTCGGTCCCTTCCTCGAAGGATGCCGTCTCCTGCCGTTCAATGACCCGGCGGCCCTCCGGAAATCCGTCAGCCCGAGAACTGCAGCCGTGATTCTCGAATTCATTCAGGGGGAGGGAGGCATCAGGCCGGTCTCAGCAGAGTTTGCGCGCACGCTGGCGGAACTGCAGAGCGAATCGGGGTTCCTTCTCATCGCGGACGAAATCCAGTCGGGCGCCGGGAGGACGGGAAAGTTCTTTGCCTTCCAGCACTACCCGGTTTCCCCCGATGTCGTCACGCTCGCCAAACCGATCGGGGGGGGGCTCCCTCTGGGCGCCATACTCGCGACCGGCGATGTCGCGTCGGTGCTCGAGCCGGGGATGCATGGGACCACATTCGGCGGAAACCCTGTCGCCTGTGCGGCCGGCGTGGCGGTGCTGGAAGAAATCGAAGAGAAGAACCTGACCGGGCGCGCCGCGGTACTGGGGGAGAGACTGAAGGCCGGACTCAACGGCCTCGCGAAGGAATTCCCGGTTTTGATCAAAGAGGTTCGTGGTTTCGGCCTCATGGCCGGAGCTGAGCTCGACCGGAGCGGAGACGGAATCACGGATGCGATGAGGGAGAAGTGTATCCTCATCAACTGCACGGACACGACCGTGCTCAGATTCCTCCCCCCTCTTATCATTGAGGCATCCCATGTAGACGAGACCATCGCCACTCTCAGGGGGGTTCTCGCAAGTATCAAAAAATGACATAGTACTGCCAGAAATGGCAAATCCCGTTTCTGCATTTGACAATACGGTGAGTTTACGCTCACCCATCCCGCCCAAATGCCCTAAGATTGTTCAAAATTGAAGTTTTTTCTGATAATCCTCTGGCACGTCAATTGCGACCCCCTGTATGATCTTCCTACACCCAAATGGAGAGGGCGCATGTTCCAGATTATCGATAAGAAGGTCCTTGCTCCGACTATCACGAGGTTCGAAATCAAGGCGCCGTTCATCGCGCGGAAGAGGAAGGCGGGGAATTTCGTCATGGTGCGGGTTGAGGAGGGTGGGGAACGGATACCTCTGACGATCGCCGACGGGAACCCGGCCCTGGGGACGATCACGCTCATTGTGCAGGCGATCGGCGGCACGACGAAGCTTCTTTGCAGCAAGAACGCCGGCGACACTCTCCTCGACGTCGTCGGACCTCTCGGCAACCCTACACCGATCGAGGATCACGGTGTTGTCGCGTGCGTCGGCGGGGGTGTCGGCACCGCGGAGCTTTATCCGATTGCCAAGGCACTCAAAGAAGCCGGGAATCGGGTTCTCACCATCATAGGCGCGCGCTCCAAAGAACTCGTGATACTCGAAAAAGAAATGAACGCCTGTTCCGACGAGACATTCGTGACGACCGACGACGGAACGTACGCGCGGAAAGGGTTCGTGACCGATCAATTGAAAGATCTGCTCGACGCTCCGGGGGGCGTGAATGCCGTCTACGCGATCGGCCCCCTCCCCATGATGAAAGCGGTGGCAAACCTTACGCGATCGTATCAGGTGGAGACGCTCGTCAGTCTCAACACGATCATGGTTGACGGGACGGGGATGTGCGGCGGATGCCGCGTCACTGTTGCCGGAGAGATGAAGTTTGCGTGCGTCGACGGCCCGGAATTCGACGGACACAAGGTGGATTTCGACGAGCTCATGATGAGGAATCGCACGTACGTGGACTTGGAACGAATCTCGGATCAGAAACATGTCTGCAGATTGACGGGCGTGAGCCAGGAGGCAGCCACATGAGTGTGAACAACCCACTGAAGCCATCGCAGCGGATGAAGATTCCCCGCCAGGAATCCATCGAACAGCCGGCGGATCTGCGGAGCATCAACTTCCTCGAAGTGTCCTATGGCTTCGACGAGGAACGGGCAATCCAGGAGAGCCAGCGCTGTCTGGAATGCAAGCAACCCTACTGCACGGACGGCTGTCCCGTGGGGATCGACATCCGGGCGTTCATCGACCTGGTGGTGCAAAAAGACTATGTCGGCGCCGTGAGGAAGATACGGGAGGCAAACTATCTCCCCGCCATCTGCGGTAGGGTCTGCCCCCAGGAATCCCAGTGTGAATCCCTTTGCGTGATGGGGAAGAAGCTGACTCCGGTGGCCATCGGCAAACTCGAACGGTTTGTCGCCGACTACGAGATGAGGAACAATCTGTTCACTCCCCCGTTGATCAGTGAAAAGCGGCAGGAGAAAGTCGCGATCGTCGGGTCCGGACCTTCAGGACTCACGTGCGCGGCGGAACTGGCGCAGAGGGGATACCGGGTCACCATATTTGAAGCCCTTCATGCGGTCGGCGGGGTCCTCCGGTACGGGATCCCCGAATTCCGGCTCCCCAAAGAAATCCTCGATCTTGAAACCAACCGGATCAAAGCGCTCGGGGTCGAGATCCATACGAACTTCGTTGTGGGGAGGACGGCCACGATCGACGAGCTGTTCGATGAATGGGGATTCAAAGCCATATTCCTCGGGACGGGTGCCGGGACGCCGACGTTCATGGGTATTCCGGGGGAGAGCCTGAGCGGAGTTTATTCAGCGAACGAATTCCTCACGCGCGTCAACCTGATGGGGGCCTACAAATTCCCCCAGAACGATACGCCGATCAGGGTGGGAAAGGCCGTCGGGGTGATCGGCGGGGGAAACACCGCGATGGACGCGGTGCGAACATCCAAGCGGCTGGGGGCGGAAAAAGCGTACCTCATATACAGACGCTCTCGCGGGGAGATGCCCGCCCGCGAAGAGGAGATACACCACGCGGAACAGGAAGGGATTGAATTCCTCCTGCTGACCGCGCCCCTCCGTATACTCGGGGACAGGAACAACTGGGTCCGCGGCATGGAATGCCAGAAGATGGAGCTGGGGGAACCGGATGAATCGGGACGCCGGAGGCCGGTGCCCCTGAAGGGTTCCGAGTTCACGCTCGAACTTCAAACGGTCATAGAGGCGATCGGACAGAAACCGAACCCGATCATACAGGCGACAACCCCGGGGCTCGAGACGAGCAAGCGGGGAACAGTCGTCACGAATGAAAATCAGAAGACGAGCCGTGAGGGGATATTCGCCGGAGGGGATCTTTCACGCGGCGGGGCGACCGTGATACTGGCAATGAAGGACGGGAAGACCGCCGCGGCCGCGATACATGAGTACCTCGACACGCTTCATACGGCGGCGCAGATCGAAGGGTCCAATGGGCCAGATGTCGCGACTAACGAAACAGGCCGTACTTTTTGACGTGCCGGTACGCCATGTAACCCACGGCACCGGTCTGCACTGCCCCCAGCACCATCCGAAAGTAGCTCAGATCCTTCTCTTTCGCCCACTGCAGGCGGAGGGGGGACATGAGATCAGTGCGAGGCTCAAGAACTCCCCCGATGAATGAACCCGCGCGGGGGAATCCGCCACCGGCGAACGTCATGGAGGGATCACGGAATGGAAATTCGGTCCCGACCGACGGCGGGAAAAGAAACATCGCACGACCGAGCGAGAGCCCGGGGTCAAGCAGCACGATCCTGTTCACCGTACCTGTGTCCGCCGGGGGGGCCCCGGCGTGCTGCCGGGCTGTTGCCCCACAGGCAGATGCGATGAGAAGGATACAAAGACCACCGAAAACCTGTTTTCCCATATGTTGTGAATGTACACCGTGAACGGAGGAACGTCAAGATAGGCTTACTTCAGGGTCAGCACGACCACGGAACACGGGGGGAGCTGCACGCGCAGATTCGTGCCGTCGAGCCGGGCCCCCCTGAACTCCGTCGGTTTCACGCGGGCCGGATCGTCAAACGTGTTGTGATCCTGGATCCTCCCGGAAGCAAGCACGCGTCCACTCACCGATGAGAAGGCCGCGCCGCGCATTTCAACTGCGACGTCCTGTGACCGGCCCGCGTCGATGTTCACGAGCGATATGTGTGTGGTGCCTCTCCTGTCGCGCGAGGCGGAGACAGAGATCGCAGGAAGGGATCCCTCCCCCACGGCATATATGCCCCCCTGTACGCTTACCGGAAGCAGGAGGGCGTCATGGTGCACCGTGTACATCTCCATGACGTGGTAGGTGGGCGTCACGATCATGCGCTCTCCCTCCGTCAACACCACGGCCTGCAGGACGTTCACCGTTTGTGCGAGGTTCGCCATCCGTACCCTGTCGCAGTGGTTGTTGAATATGTTCAGTGTTACACCGGCGATCATCGCATCGCGCATGGTGTTCTGCTGGTAGAGGAAACCGGGGTTCGTCCCCGGCTCCACGTCATACCATCCCCCCCATTCGTCCACTACAAGCGCGACTCTTTTCTTCGGATCGTACATGTCCATGATCGTTCCGTGCCGCTGCACGAGATCCTCCATCTGCATCGCGCGGCGCATCGTCTCAAAGTATTCCGCCTCGGTGAATTCGGCGGCCGAGCCCTTGTGGTTCCAGTCGACCGCATAATGGTGGAGGGCGATCGCCTCGATCAACCCCTGCGGGATGTCACGCATCAACACTTCCGTCCAGTGGAAGTCGGCGGAACCGGCACCCGAGGCAATCCTCCAGAGAGAGCCGGATCCCGCGGCACCGGGGATGAATGTCGCAAACGTCCTGTAGACGTTTGCATAGTATTCAGCGGTCATGTTTCCACCGCATCCCCAGGCTTCGTTTCCGACCCCCCAGAACCGAACGTTCCAGGGCTTCTCGCGCCCGTTCTCTTTCCTGAGGGCGGACATGGGGCTGACACCGTCAAAGTTCACGTATTGCACCCACTGGGCGAAATCCTGCACCGTGCCGCTCCCCACGTTCCCTGTGATATACGGCTCCGCACCGAGCTGCTCACAGAGATCAAGGAACTCGTGGGTCCCGAAGCTGTTGTCCTCCGTAACCCCTCCCCACCAGCTATTGACGATCGCCGGCCGTTTCGCCCGGGGGCCGATGCCGTCCTTCCAATGATACGTGTCGGCAAAGCAACCGCCCGGCCAGCGGAGGTTCGGGATCCTGAGCTTCTTGAGCGCCTCGACGACGTCGGTGCGGATCCCCCGCTTATTGGGGATCTTTGTGGAGCCCTCCCCCACGTAGTACCCCCCGTAGATGCACCTGCCGAGGTGCTCCGAGAAATGCCCGTAAATGTTCCGGCTGATCGTGTCCTTCGCCAGATCGGCATTGATGACGACACGGGTCTGGCACGCGGCCGCGGCCGGGAGGAGAAACAGAAGGGCCGGAAGCGCAGCACGGAGGAACCGGCGAGGGCGTCGAATCAGAAATTGCATTTGAGTTTCATCTTTTTTGAGGAGGGCTATTGGTCGCTGGCGATGAACGATTCCCAACGGTTGGTAAAGTAATGCCCGTAGGCGCCGCGCCGCGCAAATGTCTGTTTCGACAGTTCCGGCCGGGGACGCTCCGCGAGACGCAGGCGGAACCGCTCACCGATCTCCCTCCAGTGCGGCTCCTCCCCGAGCGCCCACGGGGCGATCTGACACATTATCATTACAACGAACAACACTTCCGGATCCGTGCTGAATTCGCCGCCGAGTCGCTGGAAAAGCTCATTGATGCGGGTACGGTTCACGTCCTTCAGCCCTGTAAGGTACGGGGGTTCTGCCCGCCCGTACCAGATGAGGAACAGGAGGCGCAGTGCCGTCTCCCGGTCAAGTGCTCCTTCTTTCCAGCGGGCCACAAAGGCGTCGTACGCCCGTCCCAGGGAGGGGGTGTGCGATGAGGAGTAATGCTCCTCTTCGATCGCCGTTATTTTGTCGATTGAGAGCATGACCAGAAAGGAAACACTTTTCCGGCGGAGAATCAATTGCGGACCCTTCTCGACCTTACGCCGGCTATGCCTATATTTCACCCTTTCAACTGTTCCCCATCTCCCCGGAAGAACATGACGAAGCAACCGCTCGTAGTGCCGGCATCCATGTCACTTCTCTGTCTTTCTCTGTCTTTCTCAGGCTTTCTCAGGGTGCGGCAGCACAGAAATCCTTCACGGTTCGAAGCGGGAACGCAGAGGTTGTAACTGGACAGAGAGTTGCCTAAATTGATTTAGTGGTGATTCCGTCGCGAGAGAGAGCAGGTCAGGAGAGATGGGAGTCAGAACCGAAACATTGCCCAGTGGGGTCGGGCTGATCGAGGTCAGGGGATCACTCCTTTCGGATGAGGAGGTTGCAGACCTGCGCAGGGGAGTCGCGGAGTTCGTGGACCGTCGCTGGCGGAGGCTGCTCATCGACTTCAGCGAAACGAANNGCTCAAGCTCTGCTCCATGAACAAACATGTTCATGTCATCTTCGCCATCACGAATCTCATGAAGATATTCTCCGTGTACGACACGAAAGACGAGGCCATGAAGGGCTTCCTGGAAGAAGGGGTACAGCAGTAACACGTTGTCCGTTGTGCGTCTCAGGTTCTCCTGCCGCCGGCAATCTGATCGAAGCGATCCGCGCAAAGGAACAAACCGCCTCAAGGCTCCCCCTTTCTCTTTACATACTCGTTCACATTCCGCGCAATCAGCAACAACCTCTTCTGAGCTCCCCGGTGCCAGGCACCATCACCCGGGATCTCGTCCCAGCCCTCCTCTCCGCCCCGGGAAGTTTGGAGGCTGAGAAACCGGATACGTTCCTTCCCCTCCCTGACATCGACGCTCATCCGGAACGAGAGGTTGGCCGGGAGGGAATCCCCCT
This sequence comes from Ignavibacteriota bacterium, assembly GCA_003158475.1. Classification (GTDB taxonomy): domain Bacteria; phylum Bacteroidota; class Ignavibacteria; order UBA10030; family UBA6906; genus Fen-1273. The sequence continues at coordinate 48,883 of PMJR01000045.1, forward strand.
CCGCGGTCATCGTCGTCACGCCGTTGGCGATGATCGAACCAGTTTCAAGATCTTCGCTCTGTATCACCGCCTTCGGAGAGCGGAGATTATTGGTGATCCACTTCATCGTCCTGTCGTAAATCTCCTGCCGGGAGAGCCCGGAGAAGTCGAAGATGAAAGTATGGTTCATCTCCTCACTCGTCGCCTCCTGCCCGACTGCGCGGCCCGTCACCACCAGGAGGCCGGCCGCCACCACGAAGGCCCTCACTCCGGACATCGCTTCCATCCTCCCTCTCTTCCGGGGATGTTCATCTCCCCTGCACCAGGCGCTTCAACTCTTCCAGCAGTCTCGAAATCTCCTCTTCGCTGTTATAGAGCGAGATGCCGACGCGCGTTACGCCTCCGCGATCATGGAGCCCGAGGATTTCCATCGGCCGCACAGCATAAAAATCACCGTCCCACACACAAATCCCCTTCCGGCCGAGCACCGTGCACACCTCCTCCGGCCGTATTCCATCGACCGTGAAGGACACCGTCGGAGCGCGGAGGGAAACTTCGAAGGAAGGGCCGCAGACGGTCACTCCGTTGATCTTCAGGAGAGCGTCGTGGAGCAGGCGCGCGAGCACGTTCTCATGGGCCGCGATGATGTCCATCCCCTCAACAATCCTGGACCTCCGGTCCGTACCCGAACCGAAAGAAGCGATGAATTCGATCGCCGCCTTCACTCCCGCGACGGCTGCGTGGTTCTGCGTCCCCGTCTCGATCCGGTGAGGCGCCCGCTGGTCCTGTGTCCGAAGCCGGTCCGTCTCGAGGAGGTCGAGTACCCCCTCGCGTGCGTACAGAATTCCGACGTGAGGTCCGTAGAACTTGTATGCCGAACAGAGAAGCATGTCCACTCCCATCGCCGCGGCCTTCACGGGAAAGTGCGGGGCGTAGTGGACTGCATCGACGAGAAGCCACGCCCCGACCCCGCGCGTCACGGTTCTGGCAAAGGCGACGTCATTGACCGTCCCGAAGGCATTGGATGCCAGACCCATCGCGACGAGGCGGGTCCTCTGGTTCACCTTCCGCGCAAAATCATCATAGTCGAGCGTCGCGTCGCCCCGGATGCCGATCTCCGTCACGAGGATCCCCTTTTCCCGGAGGCCGAGCCACGGGCCGCGATTCGCCTCATGATCAAGCTGCGTCACAAGAATCTCATCCCCTTCCCGCAGCAGGCGGCCGAACGCCCTTGCGAGCGCGAAGTTCAGCGTCGTCATGTTCGCGCCGAAGGAAATGCATTGCGCCCCGGGAGCGCCGAGAAACTCCGCTGCCAGAGCCCTCGCCTCATCCAGCAGACGATCGGATTCTACAGCGGTCGGAAAACGGCCGTGTGTGTTGGCATTACACGTCGAGTAGTAGCGCGCGATTGCATCAATGACCGACTGAGGGACCTGTGTGCCGGCCGGTCCGTCCAGATAGGCGAGAGGAAACCCGTTGTGAGTCCGTAGGAGCGAGGGAAATTCTCCTCGACGGTCCGGGATCTGTCTCCGGTGCGATCCCTTCTCCCTTGCAGCCGGGGTGTTCATTGCAGGTAGATTGTCCTTTAATGCATTGAATGTACGTCACCGGAACAGGAAAGACAATGGAGCCTCAGAAACTGTCTGGACGCGGGGGTAAAGACAGGTGTCAATATCCCCCCTCCGCGCAATTGAAGAAACTACACCGGGGTTGTCGAAAATACCCGTATTTTCGTTTCGTGCTTTCGTATTTCTGTCATTTTACATACTTCGTTACTGGCATGCACATTGACGCTTACAGACCGGAGCAATCAATCCGAACAGGAGGAAGGACTCTGTGGGACAGCAGCAGCTATTGCTTATCATCCTCGGCGTCATCGTACTCGGGATAGCAGTTGCAGTGGGGATCACGATGTTCTGGGACAGTTCGGTAAGCGCCAACAGAGACGGGCTCACGAACGATTTGTCAAGCCTCGCATCCCGTGCGCAACAGTATTACCGCCGTCCCTCCTATCTCGGCGGAGGCGGAAATTCGTTCGGGGGGCTTTCGGCGGACGCCGCCGGAATCGGCAAGCTGACAAATAAGCCCAACAACGGTAACGGGACATACACGATCGCATCTCCCGGCACGGGAACCGGACCCACCGCGAACGTCGAAATCCTCGGCGTCGGGAACATCCAGTTCGGAGGCTCGCTGGTCTCGGCCCGCGTCCGGGTGTACCCTGACCGCGACAGCGTCTGGGTTGTGAACTGAAATCCCCTCCGTATATCCCCGTCAGTTTATTTCGATGCGTCGCCTGATCCGGTAACGTATCGGATCGCTGCAGAGCGTCAGCGAAGAGTCCCGGCACTCGCGTTCTACCACATCCACCTGGTTGTCGAGCGTGGCGGAAAGGACCTTCCCGTCCGCAAGACTCAACCGGATGGAGGCAGTAAATGTCTCTCTTCCCACAGAAGCGACAAATCCGCCGCTGTCGCGCTTTGCAACCTGCACCCAGTTGTTCGGCGATCTCCCTACGGGCACACGCATCCAGGGAGCAATGAGGGTGATCGCCGGACGGGCGGGCGGGACATGCCCGACGACGAGCGTGACAACCGTGTCGGTGGGATTCACATCGGCGAGCGTGATGTCGAAATCGATGACATCCTCCCCGGTCAGAATGCGGCTGCCATCGGCCCAGGAATTGGGCCTCCCATCGTTCACGTAGACGTGGTCTCCCGGCTCCGCCAGGGCCGGTTCCCCCATCGCGAGCTGGACGTCAGCATAGAATTCCAGCAGGTCGACCACGGGGCCGATGAGCCCGGGATGGATTCGGCTCAGATCGGGAATTCCAGGCCTGTAGGAGGGGGCGAGCGAAAGACGCTGCCGGAACTTCAGGCTCGCCGGCGGAAGCGTGACGCGCTCATCGTTGATCCTCAGGTTCGACCAAGCATATTCTTCGAAAAAAGTGCCGGCAGAGTCCTTCCTCACTTCTCCGGTCGCCCGGGCTTCGTAGCGCGTCACACTGTCCTTCCCCTGGTTCGTGGCGGTCATGCGGTACAGGAGCTTTTCGCCTTCCCGGTACCGCCGGACCAGCCACGTGGAGTCGGTCTGAGCCGGACTGACAGGGGGGACGATGATCGTCACAGCAAGATATGCCAGAGCAGACAGTCGGATCACTGCAGTGTCAGACGCTCGTGCGGGACGCGTCAAACAGACGGATAGTTTCGTCGTTCAGGAGCACCCAGATGCTGTAGCCGCCGAGGAGTGTCCCCACGGGGATCCTGAGGAGATTGAAAAACGAAATTACAAGCATCAGTACTCTTCCCCACCTTCTCCTTCCGAGCACCCCTGCCCCTGCAATGATCCCGACGACGGAAACGACGAACATCAGCAGTGCAATGACGAGCAGGACAACCGGTACGATATCAAGGAGTTCGTACGGGACGTCCTGAATGTCCACGGAGCCCAGACGGAGGATCACATCGAGGAAACGTCTGAACCCCGCTGCGATGACGAGGAGAAGGAGTGACACAAGTACGAGCATCGAACGGTACGCAATGTTCAGAATTCCGACAAGCTGTATGTGCTTTTCCATGAGTATTTCTCCTTTTAATCCGGGCTCATAGTACCGCCAAATCCGGTGATTGTCAAACCGCACCAGCATTCACCGGGGGGAAAATGGGGAACCCGGGGACCAGGAATGTCGCTCAGGCTTTCCTCACGTACAGGGGGAGATCAAACTCCCTGGCGACAGAGGCGGCGAGCGTGTCTCCCGCCCCGCTGAAACTCCAGTAGAAGAGTGACCTGAGTGGGTGATCAGTACTGATCGAACTGATTGCGCGGGAGGTGAGGCGCCGGGCGAGCCCCTTCCCCCTCTGCTCGGGAAGGACGAGCGCAGAACAGAGGTACAGTGCGTCATACACTCCCCCGGGAAGAGTCCTCTCCAGCAATTCCCGTTCGTTGATCTCTCCTCGAATAAACACTTCCATCAGAGCATGCATTGTCGGAATCACAAGAACCCACGCAATCGGCCCGTTTTCATCCTTTTCCTCCGACATCGTGTCGGGATGGATCGCTCTGAGCCGTGCCATTGATTCTTCGTCCACCGAGAGCTGCCCGGGGTCGTTCTTCATATCGAAGAACTCCTCTGCAAGCCTGATCATCCTCCCGAAATTATCTCCATCCAAAGGACTAGATCCAAAAAGTGGGAGATTTCTGTTGTGTGGGAGATTTCTGTTGTATGGTACGGAATTATTCGCTATTTAGTACAGGCATGCCTGATCTCGCCGGGGAGTGCTTTGCCCCCCGGCGATCTGTCCTCTCCAACCTAACCGTGCGAAGCGCTATTCAGAGAGGTACCACACGATGAAGAAGCTTCGCATCGGCGTTATTGATCTTGTCGCCCCCCGTCCCGGCGGTTCCCTGTGGTCGCGGCTGATGAACGCGAGTTTCGCAAGCGTTATGCCGCAGGCAATCTCCGTGTGGTGCGAAGCACAGGGACACCGCGTCACATACGTCTGCTACACCGGTTCCGAAGATCTGGCCACCTGCCTCCCCGGCGATATCGACCTCGCGTTCATCGGCGCCTTCACCGAGGCGTCACACCTCGCCTATGCACTCAGCGCCTACCTTCGCTCGCGGGGAGCGGTCACCGCACTCGGAGGACCGCACGCCCGCTGCTTCCCGCAGGATTCGCAACGGTATTTCGATTATGTGTTCGGTTTCACTGACAAGGCAGCGGTGAAGGGAGTCCTGGAGGACTGCTCTCAACACCGTCCGCTCGGGATCCGGGTCTCCGCGGCCGGTCAGCCGCCGACACTCCCTGGAGTGCAGGAGCGGTGGAAGTTCATTGACAACACGCTCCGCAAGGCCCCCATTATCAAAATCGTCCCGTTCATCGGCAGCCTCGGTTGCCCCTACCACTGCTCGTTCTGCATCGATTCAACGGTGCCGTACCAGCAACTGTCATTTGATCTCATGAAGAGCGACCTCACGTTCCTCCGGGGAAAGTTCGGGAGACCGCTCGTGGGATGGCACGACCCGAATTTCGGCGTACAGTTCAATGAAACGTTGGATGCGATCGAGGAGGCGGTCCCCCCCGGGAGCATCGACTTCGTCGCAGAGAGCAGTCTTTCGCTTCTTACGGAACCTCACCTCAAGAGGCTGCAACGGAACAGCTTCAAGATGTTGCTCCCGGGAATCGAGTCCTGGTTCGCACTGGGTGAGAAATCACGGACGATGCGGATAACCGGAATGGACAAGGTCCGGGAGGTTTCGGCCCATGTGAACACGCTGCTCCGCCATGTGCCGCTCGTCCAGACGAACTTCGTCCTCGGCCTCGATTCAGACGAAGGAGAGGAGCCCTTCGAGCTGACAAAGCGGTTCGTCGACATGGCGCCCGGTGCGTTCCCCGGATATTCACTCCTGACCGCGTTCGGTCAGGCCGCGCCGCTCAACCTGGAATACCAGCGCGACGGCCGCGTGATCCCGTTCCCGTTCCACTTCCTGAACAACAACGGCGCAATGAATCTGAAGCCGAAGAACTACTCCTGGACCGAGTTCTACGACAAAGTGATCAGCCTGACGGAGTATACGTGCTCTCCCCGCGCCATCGCCCGGCGGGCCGTCGCGACGCAGGGGCTCACCCCCCGTTGGCTCAATACTCTCCGTGCGGTGTCATCGGAGGGGTACGGACGGATCCGGTATTACAAGGAGATCCGGAAGAGGCTCGACACGGACATGCACCTCCGGGACTTCTTCGATCAAAGAACGACGGTGGTCCCCCGATTCTACGTGGACCGGATACAGCAGGAGCTTGGCCCCATGTGGCAGTGGCTCCCTGCGGGGGGCACAGAGCATGACGCCTACGCGTATCTGAAGGAGGAAGACGAGAAACAACAGCAAGAGGTGAAAGTGATCCAGCCGTTGCAGGTTGCCGCCGTGTAGATTACCCCGGGATGATTCGCCTCTCTCATCATAACGGGCTGTATTTCAACAAGTTCTTTCACAAGTCCCTTTCATCAGTTCGATGGAAGGGACTTTTTCTTTTATCGTGGCACGGAGCGCAGGATCTAGAGGAGGAATTCATGAGACTCAGAGTATCCGGGAAAGACCAACAGCGAGAACCATTCAAATCCCCCCATTGCCACACCAGCTGGATCTCAACACTCGCCCACAAGAGCGCCGGGGGGAACAGGTTTGCGCGTTTCCTGTTTCCTCTCGCGGGGCTGGCAGCCCTGATCTGGATGCTTGTTCGTGTCATCCCCAAACCCAGCCGGGCGGAGTATCCCTGCATGAAGGTGGCTGCACCGCTGGCCGGCGGATTCGTTGCCTACATTGCCGGGATGGCAATCGCCCTCTTCTCCCTCAGGAAGGCCGGGCATCTCTTCAGGGAACACAGGTCAATTCTTGCCGCTTCCCTCGTTCTCTGCGGCGTCGTTGTCGGGATGTTTACCGTGATCAAGACGGATTCTGAATCCCACGCCGCGATCCTGGCCACCGATTCGCTTTTTGTTCCGGGTGAGCCGCCGAACACCCCCATGGGGGTCGCCCGGGGCATATTCCCGGGCCGTGTTGTGTGGATGTGGGATTCCACGGCCACCACGTGGAACGGGACTACAGGGAACTGGTGGAACGATACGTACACGCATCAGAGCGTCGTGGACTCCATGCTGACGAAGTCGCTCCTTTCACTGACGGGCAAGTCGACGGAATCCGCCGCATGGGACACACTCTTCAGATACTTCAATATCAGGCACGGAAATGGGAACACCGGATACAAGACCGGGGAGAAGATTGCCATCAAGATAAACCTCGTTCAGACCAGCGGCCCTGGCTACGTCGGCAATGCGGTCTTCGTGTCGCCGCAGCTGGCCCTCTCTCTCCTCAGACAGCTCATCACCATTGCCGGTGTCCGGGACAGCGACATCACGATCTATGATACAGACCGGTATGTTCCGGATCCTGTCTACACGAAATGCCACACAGCATATCCCGGAGTCCACTTCATGGGATGGGTCGCGGCGAACGGGCGGGAGAAATACGTGCGTGATACGACGTATATCCACTGGTCACAGAAACTGACGATGGAGATCAACGGTGGCCACACTGCGTACCTGCCGACCGTCGTGACACGTGCTTCCTATCTGATCAATCTCGGCAGCTTCAAGGAACATCGCTACATGGGACTCACGCTCTGTTCCAAGAACCATTTCGGGACGCTCAGTTGCGACGGGTCCGATGGCCTGCCTGCACAGGGTGCTCCTCATGCCGCCGGGCTTCACTACTACACCGCGGTCCACGATATCACCATACCGGGCAGCGCCGAGTGGACATTCAAGGGGAGGCCGATGGGGACGTATAACACGCTCGTCGATCTGATGGGACACAAGGACCTCGGTGCCAAGACGGTTCTCTTTTTGATTGACGCGCTTTATGCCGTGGAAAGCGAGGGGAGTCCTGTATCCCTTACGAGCAGATGGTTGTCATCGCCGTTCAATGGCCACTGGTCATCAAGCCTCTTCCTTTCACAGGACAATATTGCCATCGAATCTGTCGGACTCGATTTCTGGAGGACTGAACAGGCGGTCAATCGGAACGACACCTGCTTGTACGGCGCGGTCGACAATTACCTCCACGAAGGGGCACAGGCTGACAATCCTCCTTCCGTGACATTCTACAATCCCAACGGCGACTCGGTCCGTCTCCAGAGCCTGGGTGTGCACGAGCACTGGAACAATGCGGCGGAAAAGAAGTACTCGAGAAACCTCGGGACAGGCAACGGCATCGAGCTGGTGAGACCTCAACCTGCGGGGGTGACCGGCGTGATCGGGGGAGCGCGGGTGCCGTCTGAATTCGCTCTCCTTCAGAATTACCCGAACCCGTTCAATCCGTCGACAACGATCGGGTTCTCCGTCTCACAGAGCGGGTCCGTTCTGCTGGATATCTTCGATCTCACGGGGAGGCATGTCCGCACCCTGCTGAGCGGTCAGGTGGCCGCGGGTCACCACGCCGTGCAATGGGATGGCAGGGATGAGCGGGGGTCGTTCGTCGGGAGCGGGGTCTATTTCTATCGTCTGAGGGCCGGCGCGAATTCCGTCGCCTCAAAGAAGATGCTGCTCATGAAGTAGCCACGGCACATCAGTGTGGGCCTCCAGGGGGCGACGGGCCGCTACTTGATGCCGAGCTCCTTGCACATCCGGTAGAAATTCGACGGCGCAAGTCCGAGCTTCTCGGCGGCATTGGAATCGGAGCTCGAAATGCTCCGGACGTACTTGAAGTATCGCGTCCTGAACACACGCTCCACCTCCCGAAGCGGGAGCACGTGGCCGCTTGACATATCCTCGAACCCTGAAACGTCCTTTCCAAGCATGGGATTCGGGAGAATCATCGGATTGCTGACGTCTTTTGCGGTGATGCTCTCGGGACAATTGAGCACGAGGCGCTGGACGACGCTCCTCAGCTCGCGCACATTCCCGGGCCACTTGTAGTTCATCAGGATCTCCCTCGCCTTCGCATCGACGGCCGGCACCGCAACACCCATGTCGTTGCTGAAGTACTCGAGGAAGTGGTCGAAAAGCTGGAGAATGTCTTCACCCCGCTGCCAGAGCGGGACGATGTTCAGCGGGACGATGTTCAGACGGAAATACAGGTCTTCGCGGAACCTCCCTTCGTTGACCTCGGCGGCCAGATTCTTGTTCGTCGCGGCGATGAGCCGGACATTGACCGAGATGCTCTTCGTCCTCCCGATCTTCTCGATCTCGCCGTCCTGTATGACCCGCAGCAGTTTCACCTGCGCGGAAGGGGAGAGCTCCGAGACCTCGTCGAGGAAAATGGTCCCGTGATTGGCAACCTCAAAGAGCCCCTGTTTCGCCGTGTTCGCCCCGGTGAACGATCCCTTCTCGTACCCGAACAGCTCGCTCTCGATAAGCTCATGCGGGATGCTCCCGCAATTGATCGGGACGAACTTCTCGAACTTCCGCCGGCTCTTCAGGTGGATGTTCCAGGCGACAAGTTCCTTCCCGGTACCGGACGCGCCGCTGATGAGGATGTTGACTTCGCTCTTCGCGTATTTGTCGATCGATTCCCTGAGCTGGAGCATCGGCTTTGATTCGCCGATAAGCCTGCGGAACTCGAGCAGACTGTTGACCCCCTCCATCAGCGTCTTGTCCGCCTTCAACGACCGTTTCTCCATCTTCTTCTTCTCGTACGCATTGAATATGCTGAGAAGGAAATCGGTCGGCTGGTAGATGTACTCTTCGATGTGTCCCGGGTACTTCGTGCAGTACCAGAACGCCCCCGCCTTCAGGAGGCTGTTCGCGAATTCGTAGTCGGTGATGTTGATCGTCATCTTGGTGGTGACGATGATCTGGATGCACGGATCGATTTCCTTGATCTTCCGGATCAGTTCCTCCCCCTTCAATCCGCCCGAGATCTGGTAATCGAGTATCACCACGTCGTAGGCGTCTGTTTTCTTCTCCAGCAGTTCCATGGCCGCCCGTCCGTTCGACACCACGTCCGCAATCCGCACCCGTTCCGAAAAGAACCTGAGCGTATTCTTCACCCTGGCCACGTCAAACTCCTCATCTTCAATGAGGAGAATTGCAATTGCGTTCGCGGTACTCATGGCATTACCCGACAGGTTGTCCGACAACCGTGATACAACGATGCCCGGCGTGGTGCCGGACCGACATTACTCATTCCTGATCGCAATCACGAATCTGCATCCGCCACCCGGAAGGTTCTCCGCGTCGAGATTCCACCCACACTTCCCCACCGCCAGCTGGTAGGCGATATAGCAGCCGTACCCCGAGTGCATCCCCCCCCCGCCCTTCGTCGTTTCCTGCTCGAGAAAGATTCTCTTGATCCCCCTGGGTCCGGGTTGCAGCAACACATCCTCGATTCCCACCCCGTCGTCCGCGATCGTCACATACGTCGCCCCCTCTTCCCTGGAGAAGCGCGTCTGGATCCGGATTGTCAGCGAATGTTTCCCGCCGTGGTCAATGCTGTTCTGGATCAGCGGTTCAAGGATCTCCCAGACGATGAATTCATTGACATGCACCGGAGGGAGCGACTCTTCGAGCTCCAGCCGGAATTCGAACATCTCGTTCTTG
>PMJR01000093.1 GCA_003158475.1 Ignavibacteriota bacterium
TGGCCTTGTCACGCGAACTCCGGATTCGCTTGTTTTCCGTCCGCATGCGTGATTTCAACTCCGCGTTTCGAGCCCCTCTCCGTTTCGTTGTCCGGGCGCGTTTCTCTGCCGACTTGTGTTGTGCCATGAAGCCTTCCTGCAATGCGAAAAAAGTTCAGTCAGAAATCTGAGACCTAAAGGTATTGAAAAGCGGGTAGAAAGTCAATGAAGCTTGCCTTTTTTTCGGCCCGGCCGTATATTTCATTTTCTATCGATTTACTGCGTCGCTCGCCCCGAAGCGCCGGGGGAGTGACCCAACCCGGTATCCAGGAGGACCAATGAAAGTTGTCGTCTGCATAAATCACGTGCCGGATACTGAAACGAAGATACGTGTGGCGTCCGATGGTACGGCGATCGACCGGGCCGGCGTAAATTTCATGATGAGTCCCTACGATGAAATTGCAGTCGAGGAAGGACTTCGCATACGGGACAAGTTCAAAGGAGACGTGACAGTCGTCAGCCTGGGAACCGACGCCAACAAGGAAACTCTTCGAAAAGCGTTGGCGATGGGCGCAGACCGGGCGGTGCTTCTCAGGGACGACGGGGTACGCGACTCATACGCGACGGCAAGCGGACTGGCGGCTGAGATCAAAGGGCTCACGCCGGATGTCGTTCTTTTCGGCAGGCAATCCATTGATTATGATGACGCGCAGGTGGGGACGCTTGTCGCCGAACTGCTTTCCCTTCCCTCCGTCGCAGTTGTCGTCAAGCTGGACATAAAGGAGGACGGGAGCGTTGTGTGTGAACGGGAGATCGAAGGTGGTCACGAAGTCGTGCACACGAAACTCCCTGCGGCCTTTCTGGCCCAGAAAGGACTGAACGATCCCCGGTATCCGTCTCTCAAGGGGATTATGGCCGCCAAGAGCAAACCCATAGAAGAAAGACCGGCCGCCCCCGCCGAGGTGCGCGTGCAGACACTTGCTCTTCGTAAACCGCCCGCGAAGAACCCCGGGCGGATCATCGGAACCGATGCCTCCGCGGTGAAGGAACTCGTCCGTCTGCTCCACGAGGAGGCGAAAATCATATGATTGCGAACAACGACAACCGGCTGCCATGAACGTACTTGCATTCGCGGAGGAACGTGGAGGGAAGTTCAAGAAGTCATCCCTGGAGACCATCAGGGCCGGGAGACGGCTCGCGGATGCGCTCGGCGGGGAATTCGCCGCACTTGTCGCCGGTTCCGGGGTCGCTGCCGCCGCTCCTGGACTCGGGCGGTACGGCGCCGGGCGTGTCATTGTTGTTGACGATCCGAAACTGGCACAGCATTCAAATACCGCGATAGCCAGGATCATTGCAGAAGTGGCGCGCACCGAGGGGGCCACCATGGTGTTCCTTCCCGCAAGCCAGATGGGGAAAGACGTTGCCCCCCGTGTTGCAATCAAGCTGGGTGCAGGACTCGCAGCTGATTGCATTGCGCTGCGGATTGACGGGAACGACGTCATAGCGACACGCCCCGTGTTCGCAGGAAAAGGCCTTCTTGATGTGCGCATCACGACTCCCGTCAAAGTCTTTACTCTCCGTCCGAATATTTTTGATGCCGCAGAGGAAGGCGCAGACGCACGCGTGGAGGCAAGGACGGTCCCGCTGGATCCGGCCGATACGGTGACGATAGTGAAGGAAGTGAAGGTGGCCGCGGGGCGTCCCGATGTGACGGAAGCCGACATCATCGTCTCGGGAGGCCGGGGGATGAAAGGGCCGGAACACTTTGCCCTCATCGAAAGACTTGCCGACGCACTCGGCGCAGGAGTCGGAGCCTCTCGCGCCGTGGTTGATGCCGGTTGGAGACCGCATGACGAGCAGGTCGGTCAGACGGGAAAGACAGTGTCGCCGTCGCTGTACATTGCCTGCGGTATTTCCGGAGCGGTCCAGCATCTCGCAGGCATGTCATCATCCAAATTCATCGTCGCCATCAACAGGGACAAGGATGCGCCGATCTTCCAGATCGCCGACTACGGTATTGTGGGTGATGTCTTTGAAGTGCTCCCGGCGCTCACCGAGGAACTGAAGAAGACGGGAAAATGAGAGTTGCATCTTAGCACTGATTTCCCGTACGTTATTCATGGTGATCGTCAGAGAGCGGAGCTGAGCGTGGATAAGGTGCTGGTGGACATACTGGGGTTGTCGACAAACCCGGCGAGCGGAGGCGCGTACGCATTGATACTTCGCGAAGTGAACGGCACCCGGCGCTTGCCGATCATCATCGGCGCTTCGGAAGCTCAATCGATCGCCCTGGAGATGGAAGGAATCAAACCACCGCGGCCCCTCACACACGATCTGATGAAGAACATCATCACGGCATTTGGCGCCGAGCTCTCAGATATCATCATTGACGACCTGAGGGACGGGACGTTTTACGCAAAGCTGAACATTGATAGCCAGATGATCGATTCCCGCCCCAGCGATGCCATCGCCCTGGCGGTGCGCTACGGCGTCCAGATCTATGTCGCAGCCTCGGTCATGGACGAAGCGGCGTTCATCCCGGAAGACGAAGACGAGGATCAACATCAGACATCTCCCCCCTCCCAGCAGAATCCCAAGCAGCAGCATCACCAGCCGCCAGGCAAGATCACCCAGCTTGAACAGCTCAACCAGCAGCTGAAAGAGGCGATCGACAAAGAGAACTACGAAAAAGCAGCAGCGCTACGCGACGAAATCCGCAAGCTCGAACTTCGCGACTGATCCCCTCCCATCCCGCGCTCAACACACGAGCGCCAGCATTTCTCTGACCGCCCGGTCAATTCCGACAAACACGGCACGGGCGATCACCGCATGCCCGATGCTCACTTCTTCGACGTCGCCGATCGCCCGGAACCGGATCATGTTGAGATAGTTCAGCCCGTGTCCCGCGTTCACGCCGAGGCCGAGCTCCCGTGCCAGCCGTGCACCGGCCCTCACGACCTCAAGGAGCTCCCGTTGCTGATCCTCGGTCCGGGCGTTGGCGTACGCGCCCGTGTGGATTTCGATCTTGTCGGCCCCGATTTCCCTGGCTGCCTCAATCTGGTCCGCCAGGGGATCGACGAAGAGGCTGACCTGAATCTCACTCTCCTGCAGCCGCCGGACAACGTCCCGCAGATGATGCCTGTTCCCCTTTACATCCAGCCCTCCTTCGGTCGTCAGTTCCTGGCGCCGTTCCGGAACGAGAGTCGCCAACTCCGGGAGAGTATCGATTGCGACGGTGACGATCTCGTCGGTCGCCGCCATCTCGAGATCGAGCCTTGTTTTCACGGTTTCCCGCAGGAGTCGAAGATCCCGGTCGTTGATATGCCGTCGGTCCTCGCGCAGGTGGCAGACGATGCCGTGCACCCCCGCGAGTTCGCACAGGTGAGCCGCGGTCACCGGATCGGGTTCAAGCCCGCCGCGTGCTTCACGCAGCGTAGCCACATGGTCGATGTTGATGGAAAGTTTCATAGGCGCTTTCTGACGATGTACTGAAGATGCTCCGGCCGTCTCGTCACCAGCTGAACGCCGGCGGGACACGACACGTCGGTATCGACGGTGCCCGTGGAATCTGCGGCGATGCTCGCGTACTCTGTAACGACGCGGAAATCTCCTGCGGACAATGCTGAAAGCTGCCGAATTCCCGCACGGACGACGATTTCAATCCTGGGGGGGATGAGAATCACCTCGCGACTGGCCGGCACCGCTGTAACCTGTACAGGAAGACCCGTAATGATTTTCTCGGCGAAGGGTTCCACGGAGATCGCAATGCGGACGGCCGCGACCGAGAACGCGATCTCATACGGCGCAGCGGACGCGAGCGGGACTTCGGCGTCAAGGGATCCCCTGATGTTCTCAAACACCCGTTTTTCGGTCTTCCATGTTTCAACTGCGCGCAGGATGGATTCGGCACCCGTCAGCGTAACGCTGTCCGGTGCCACGGATGTGGGCCCCACCTGACCGTAGCCTTCCCGGAAGCTCGCAAGACAGTCCAGAACGATAGGGACACGCTTGCGCATGGCGGGGCCAAGCTCGATCCGGAGAGAATCGGGCTTGACGCCAAGCAGTCTCACCCCGGGGGCCAGAGAGATACGATCGGCGAAGTCGTTGAATGTGAGCGGTCTGTGTCCGGCAGGCAGCGTGTTCGCGGAAAAGACGAGGCGGGGAGCATGCGCAAGCAGTACACCCGCCAGCCGCCATCCTTCCCCACTGAAGCGAAGTTGAATGGTCCGCGGGAGAGGGGTTTGGACCGCCATTCCGGCGGGTATCTCCTGGAGGACAAACGGCGACAGCACCGTTGTTTCGTAGTCCTCCCGCATGGTGACGGAAACCCAGGCAAGGACGCCAAAGAGGGTGGAGAAAATCACGATATAGATAGAGCGTCGCTGCATCGGCCCGGGAAACAAAAAAACTCCACCAGCAAAAACCAATGGAGTCGATCGGCAGAAGATGGGTTCAGTTGCCGGCCCGCTTCTTCATCAGTTCGTGGATAAGAACATCCTTGTTTGCCATCGAGATCTCCCGCCCCTGGATAGCGATGCCTTCGGTATTTCGTGCGAGAGTCCTGAGCTGGTGCACGGTCATCGCGTCGAGCTGGGCACCGTACTCCACATCATCGTCGCTTGCGACAAAATCAAATTCCTCTTCCTCTCCCTCCGGAGTGCCAGGCTGAGCCTCGGTCGGGAAAGACTCGGAGAGCGGAGGGGCCGGCGTGCGCTGCTTCAGTATACTTTCAATCTCATCTGAAGGGCGGGGGATGACATGCGTTGATACAAGCTGTCCGACACGCCGGGCGGCGGCCGCGCCGGCCTCCACCGCGGCGTTCACAGCCGCAACTTCACCGATAACCTCGACGGTAACGAGGCCGTTGCGGATGTATTCGGTCCCCAGGAGAGCCACATTCGCGGTCTTCACCATGACGTCAGCGGCCTCAATCGATCCGACGAGGCCGCGCGTTTCAACCATCCCCAGGGCGTAGTCCAGCATGAGCTATTTTGCGACGGGACGTTTGGGGAGAATCATCTCCACATCGGCATGAGGCCGGGGGATGACGTGGACGGACACAAGTTCGCCGACCCGTTGAGCGGCAGCCGCGCCCGCGTCCGTGGCCGCTTTCACAGCACCGACGTCGCCGCGCACCATTACCGTCACATACCCACCGCCGATTACTTCCTTGCCGATCAACTGCACCCGCGCCGCCTTGACCATTGCATCGGCGGCTTCAATCGACCCCACGAGACCTTTGGTTTCCACCATTCCGAGTGCATCTAACGAGATGTCCGCCATTGGTGTCATTCTCCTTGTGAAGTGGCGTGAGGCCGGTGTCCGGGCAGGCAAATATACCCAAGCGCCGGCACATTGTCAACCGCGGGGATTCGTCGGCCGAGGCTCGAAAAGGCGGCCCGGAGGGTGTGCGACCATCGCGGGCACTCCCCTGGCATTCGATACTATCGTACATAGAGAAGCTTCTCTGTCTTTACGGATTCCGCCGCTCTGAGGACGCAGAAATACATGCCTGATGCGAGAGCTGACCCGTCGAACCGGACCTCATGATATCCAGCCTCCTGCAGATGATCCATCAGTACCGCAACTTCCTGGCCGAGCGTGTTGTAGACGATGAGCGAGACTTCCCCCCTCCTGGGCAAACCGTACCGGATCGTCGTTGACGGATTGAAGGGATTCGGGTAATTCTACTTCAAGACCAGCCCGGCAGGAATCTGGTCATTTCCTTTTCCGCCGGTGGCCGTCACGCCGAGGGGGTCCTGTATGCTGTCGGGCATAGAGAGATAGACCTGCATGCTCTTTGTTTGTGCGGCGACAATGAACACATACCAGGGAACCGGACTGGAGTATGTGTACGGGATTGGCACCACCGACGCGTACTCGTCGAGTCCTATGGCGGGGACCGTCGCGATGAAATCCCACACTACTCCCGACGCCGCCAGCGGGATCGGAGCGACGCTATTTGGCCGGGCCGTTTGTCCCGGCGCGCCAGACCCGTTGACCCGTCGCCAGATGCTGTACTGTGTCGCTCGATCAGGGGCACCCGCCGAATCGTCGGTGCTTCTCAGCCAGAGGATACGGGCCTGGGTGTAGTCATAGGGGATGAGACTGATCCTGACTATGGCGGGCGCATGCGTCAGCCCGTACCCCTGGCCCGATACCGGCATGGAGAAGACCGGCGTGCGCGGGTCGTTTGTGGAAATACGGACCGTTCCGGTGTCAGGACCGGCCGCTACCGGCATGTAGATGACCCTGGCCGTCCGGTAACCGTAGCGCGGGACGACCGGGGCGTCCATCCTGAAGACGAAATTCCCGTTCGTCAGGGCGATGGGACCAAGACGCAACGAATCATGCGAACCCATATTCACGATCTGCACGGAAAGCGTGTCAGATGCGCCCACTTTCACTTTGCCGAAATCAAGAGATCCGGGCTGGACGAAAAAGATCGGCGTCGCGGAGGAATCTGTCGGGTACCTCGTCCTGAATACACCGGACCCGGCCGTCCCGACGAACAGATAGCCCTTCGGGTGGCAGAGCAGCGGAAGGACAGACGTTGTGGTGAGACCCCCGTTCATGACGATCCACGTTTTTCCCGTATCGCCCGACACAAGAATGCCGGCCCCCGATCGTGCGTAGAAGATATCCCCGCGGGGATTGAATGTGACTGACCAGGCATCCCCGTTCCACGAGACTCCGGTGTGCAGATCCGTCCAGGTCGCGCCGAAATCGGTTGAACGGAAGATCTGTGACGTCGTGGAGCTTGCGATATACGACCCGTCGGGATGAACGCCGTCAAACCCCAGGTTCGTGATGGGATGTGAACTCCACGATGTCCCCTGGTCCGTGGATCTGTACAGCATCACGCCATCGTCCATTGCGATCGCCATGCTGCTGTCGAGGTAGACATTGTAAAAATAGCCCGGCTTGATAAGCGACCATGAATCACCGTTGTTCGAAGAACGAAACAGTCCCGATTCTGTTGCCACCCAGACGGCATTGCTCTTGTCGACGAAGCTCGTGCGCACGGTCAACGCTGTCAGGCCCGAATCCTCTTTTGCCCACGTCGTGCCGTTGTCGGTCGACCGGTACATGCCTTTCCCGTAGACGCTGGCAAACAGATGATCGCGGGAGTTGCGCGAAATGGAAAGGACGGGGTTCGGGTCGGGGATCGCGCCGCATTGTGTCCACGTCCCCCCATCGTTCGTGGTCTTCCAGATTGTGCCGTCGTTCCATGTGCCTGCAAAGACAACGCCCGACGAATTTACTGCAAGGGACCGGACGTCAGAGGATACACCGGGACCATTGGTCGGCATCCAGAACGCATTCTGCGACCCGGCGTTCTGAACGATGATGCTGCAGAACAGCATGGCGATTATCGGTCTGAGTTTCATTTTCTTTCCTCCCATGAGATTCTTCGGGACGCTGCGTCCCGAAGAAGAGTTTTGCGCAGAACAGGAGTTTGCCCGGGGGGGGGAAGGGGGAGTCGCGGGTGATGCAGAGTGGAGTCTGACGGATCTCAGACCCGCAGGCACTGAACCAGGGGCAGAATCGAGTTCCTATACGTCAGAACATGCATTCGCAAATTAAAGAGAACGGCCGCGAATGTCAACCTGGCCTGCGGTTCAGAGGCCGGGATGTGTTCCGACTCACAGATTCGGGGACTGGGAACGGACACGCGGGCTGTCACCCTACCGGATTCCCCTTTGCCCCGGACGCGGTCATTCGTCGTTTCACAAGCTGGACACGCCATAATCCGGCAGCGACACAGATCAGGACCAGACCCCAAGCGGCATTGGTCAGAACCCAGCCGGTACGGTAGAGCGGCGGGTCGAACGTGAAGACGACCTCATGTGTTCCCCCCGGAATAAGGACAGAGCGGAGGATATAGTCCGTCCGGTAAATTTCAGTCTCCGCACCGTCGACGAACGCCTTCCATCCGGCAGGATAGTACACTTCACTCAGCACCAGGAGAGCCGGCGCGGGAGCATCGGTGGACACGCGAACCTCACGGGATTTGTACGAGGTGATGCGGGGCACGTGCGTACTGTCCACAGGGGATATCTGCTGCGGCAGTTGCTTGTACAGAACCGCCGTGCGGGCGGGATTAAACCCCCCTGAATTCAGCACGCGGAACACATCGCCGTCGTTTGCCGCCGTGAACGATTCCCCGGCGTAGAACGCCCGCGGCAGTGCGCCCGGATTCCTGTAGGTGAGCGTCCGCTGCGCCTGATCCGACTTGACAAGCTGAAACTGCGGCTCCGGCAGCCTCCCGTGGACGACCAGGAATTCCACGTTCAGCATGTTGAGGACATTCATGTTGATGGGAAGCGAGGGATCGGTCCCCCTGTAGATGCAGGAGTCCAGGAGCGTCTGATAGATCTTCAGCTTCGCGGGGCTGTATCCCGTGATCGACTGGAGGCCGTGATAGGCAAACGAATTGTCCATGTAAAGCGGATCGCGCGGGTCGATTCCTGCGAAGAGTCGGAACAGGCCGGGCTGGCTCTTGAGAAACGTTATCGTGGCGTCAGGACGAAACGCCTGGGCCAGGTCCTGCGATGGTTTCGGATCGATGTACTTGGAGGCTACGAGCGACAGATCGATTGTCACAAGCACGATGATCGCAGCCGAAAAGGTCCATTCGCGGAGCGATCCCTTCACCCATGCGGCGCACAGCGCGCAAAGAGCGGCCGCGAGCAGCGAAAATTTCACGTAGTCCTTCCAGAAGATCTCAAACCGGGCCTGCCGGAGCTGTGCAACCATGCGCGGCGCCCGTGCGCCGTACTGCTGCTGAATCTGCTCTGCCTGTCCCTGCTTCAGGAACATCGAACCGGGAAGACTTTCGAGCAGACTGTTCTGTACCAGGAGTGCAAGTACGAGGAGCCCCGCGATGACACCCCCTGCGACGAGGAGCGCCCGGTAGAGTTTGTGCGTATCGATCCCCGAATCCCGCCCGCGCGCGCCCACGAGGGCTGAGAAACCGGCAGCGGCAAGTATGCCCGTGATAAACGGCAGCAGGTGCAGGATCTGCTCAGGAGCACGGAACTTGTTGAAGTAGGGGAGATAGGAGAAGAGCAGCTGATAGAGAAGCGAAAAATTGTTGCCGAAGGAGACCAGGACGATGATGAGAGCCACAAGCCCGAAGAAGACCACGAACCGCGTCCGGCGATACACGAGGGCGAGTATGCTGAAAAGAATCGGCACAAGTCCCACATACACGCTGGAATTTGTCCAGGGAATCATCGGTCCCCAGTAATAGTCCGACTTCATTCCGTAAAAGCCCGGGATCAGCAGGGTGACAAGCTCCCCCGGATGCCATGACCAGTTAGTCGCATAGTCATACGCAAGGCCGCCGGGGGCTCCTGTGGTGCCGCCGCCGCGCATGGAGTACTGGGCATACTCAGAAACCGAGAGATAAATATATGACGAGATGCAGAACCCGAGCAGCAGCGCACCGGCAAATAATGCGGCTTTTGCCGCTGCCCCCGGGAGCTTACCCCTGTAGTCCAGCGTGATATGATAGATCAGGTACAACCCGAGGAACATGAAAACGTAGTACACGATCTGCATATGGTTTGTCAGCATCAGCGTCCCGATCGCGGCCGCCAGAAGTCCGACGCTGAGCACGTCGCGTCGCTCAAACAGAGAGTGCGAGAGAAGGACAACCAGGGGAAGGTAGCTGAGCGCCATGAGCTTCGAGCCGTGTCCCTCGCCGGCGAGGCCGATCATATACGGACTGAGCATGAACGTCAGTGCAGCGATCAGCGCTGCGGGACGTGAGAAGCTCCACGCCCTCATCAGGAAAAACATGAAGAGTCCGCCGAGGAAGTAGTAGACCACAAGCCAAGTCCACGTACCGTTCAGATAGAGAAAATTGAGCACCCATTGTACAGCAGTCTGCGCATAGCTCACGTTATGCGGAACAAAGGCGACATTCCCGAACGTCGGCATGCCGCTGAAGAAATACGGCATCCAGAGCGCATCCACCCCTTCCGTCCTTTCAATTTCCCCTCCGACATGGGTGTAGCTGAGCGCTGTGGCGGTGTCCCCCTCTGACGCAAAGGCCGCATTATCGAAAACGATCCCCCGGAAGACGATCAGCGTCACGGCGTACAACAGGACGACGCAGAGTATATCCTGCACGAGCGGGGAAAGAGATGAAAACGGAGAAGCGGCATGGTCTGCGGCGGGACGGTGGTCCTTCTTTGCATGTGCCATACTCTACGGCCCTTCTAGTTGTAGGAGTTCAGAAAACTCACGTGCCCGACAATCCCAGTCATTCTCTGCGGCAAATGAAACCAGCTTCCGGGTGAACGCGGGATCCTTGCGCCGGAGGAGCGCGGTGCGGATATGAGTCGCGAATGCGTGTTCGGTCCGGGCAATAAGGACGATCTCGGCGAATTCCTTTGTGTCCTCTGAAAAATCCGTGGCGACCGTCGGCACACCGACTGCACTGTACTCATAGAGCTTGACCGGGTTCACCCCCTCTGTAAGCAACGTCCGCCTGAACGGAATGATCGCGGCGTCGAGGTTCCTCATGTAGGCCGGCACATCGGCATACGCTTTGAGGCCCAGAAAGCTGAAATTCCGGTGACGGACCAGACGATCGATCTCTCGCGCCACGGCGGGATGGAGCGGCCCCACCATGACAAAGCTGAGATCCGTCATGGTGCCGACAATCCTGTCGAGAAGCGCAAAATCCAGCCACGGGTAAATTGAGCCCACGTACCCCACAATCGTCGATCCGGGAGCCGGAAGGTCCGCGGGTCGCGCTGTGTCGGCGGGAGAGGCGAAACGATCAAACTCTACTCCGTTCCGGACAATTCGAACATCCCGGGAATGGACGTCCAGTATTCGCTTTCGGAGAGTCGGCGATGTGACAGTGACGGCGTCAGCACGCTCGATCGCCGAGAGCCATTCGGACCGCACGAACGGGGGGAGTGTCGTGAATCCGAATACGTCGTCGATATAGTCAAAGACCACCCGTCGGGGTTTGACGGTGTTCGAGACGCGCATGAGCAGGAAGTTCTCGACGAGGCTCACGATTTCGTCCCCCGCCGACCCGATCGTACGCAGCCCCCGGCGCAGAAGCACGCGCTGCAGTGCAGCCACGGCGCTCCTGAGCACGCGCAGCCGGCTGGCGAGGACCGCAATGCGCCGGACCCATCGGTTGCGCGCGTTGAGCGGGAATACCGGGAGCATCATGCGGGAGAGCCCGGGGGCCAGTTCCACGGGCGAGAGCATGGGCCGCCGTCCGAGGGTGACCGGCTCGACCCACAGAACGCGCACGGTGCGTGACATCCTTGTCGCGATGTGTTGCGGCCGCTGGTAGAGGCTGTCCCACGCGATATCCGAGAAGAAGAGCAACGTCACATCCTTTTTCGCCAGCAGGGGTGCACCGGTCGTACCAGGGGCGGAAGGGAGCATTGTCTCTAGCCCCTTCGGAGGTTGTCGAGGACGAAATGCCCGGCATCACTCACACGCTCCGTCCAGAATTGTCTCTTCGCACCGGAAGCCACCGTCCACATCGCAATCCTGAACATGAGCTTGACGGCATAATGCCATGCAAACAGCGCCCGGACGATGGTTGAATAGATTTCCCCATGATACTTCCGCAGGAAGGTGTTGGTGCTGCGGCACTGCATGCTGATGCGTCGGGGACCCATCTTGCGATAGGAGACCCCCCCCATATGGACAATCCGGGCATCAGGGACAAAGTGGACGTCCATGTTTCCGCTGCGACGAACCCGGCGGCAGAGATCGACCTCCTCACAGTATGCCTCAAACGCCGTATCGAACAATCCGAACCGCTCTACAAAATCCCTCCTGACCATCAGGTCGGCTCCGGAGACATACTCCACGGGGAGAGGCGATTTCAATTCCCGGCCGGGCACAATTCCCCTGGCGGGGAACCGGAAACCGGGGAACAGATCGTTCAGAAACAGTGCATCGACGAGCGCCTGGCATAGGGACGGTGCATAGCCGTACGATATCTGCGACGAGCCATCCGAACCCAGCAGCCATCCTCCGCAGGCACCCACCCTTTCGTGGCCGTCAAGATACTCTGCCAGGATCATCACCGCATTGTTTACAAGGACCGTGTCGGAGTTCAGAAGGAAGAGGTAACGCCCTCTCGCGATCTCCGCGCCGGCATTGTTCGAACGCACAAACCCAGCGTTGTCGGAGTTCATCAAAAGCCGGATGCCGGGAAATTCTCTGCGGACCATCTCCGTGCTCCCGTCTGTGGATGCGTCATCCACCACGATGGTCTCATGCCGCACGCCATGCGTCTCGCGGGCGAGGGAACGGAGGCACTCCCGCAGCACTTCACAACCGTTCCAGTTGGTGACAAGAACAGAAACATCAACGGCGGTTGCGGGGCCGTCAGCCATTACTTGCTCCGGGGACCGACGGCACGCGATGAACACGTCCGTGAAGCAGGTCGACGGCAAAGCGGACGAAGGGGGAAAACCCGTATCTCTGGATGACGCATCGCACGGAGCCGAAGAACGCGATAAAATGCCGGTTCTTGATGAGACTGCGCAGGAACACGGTCACGTAAAAATCGAGTCTCAGCTCGAGAGTCTCGTGGAACCGCGCGCGCGCGACGGGGAATCCGGACCGGAACACCGTCAGGACGCATTCCACGGTATGAGCGACCGCCGTGTCCGTCATTTCGAGTATGTTCTCGGTCGGAAGACCGAAATGGTCGGCGTCATGCGCAACGGAGGCGAACACCGAGGTCTCGCGCCGCAGCAGCTGGATCATCGGGAGCGGTCTCGCCCAGTCAGAAGTAGCGAGCCAGGTTATCCCGCTGGAGCATCCGATGAGAAGAGTGCAGTACCGTGTGAGTTCTGCATTGTGCCGGAAGCGCAGCACGCTCCCGTCAATGATGCGCGGATCGTCCGATGTGACAGGGATATTGGAGGAAAGGACAAAAGCACAATCGGGTTCTGCACTCAGGCAGCGTCGTGCGACCTCAGTTGCGAACGATGGCGTGACGAACGACTGCCCGCTCGTGGATGCACATTCGAACAGGACGCGGTGTCTTTTCTCCGCCAGTCCGGACGCCGCGACGAAACGCCGCACCTCCCCGACTTCATCATCGCGCAGGCACATTACCGGGGTGACCGGGACGGTAATGGGACGATTGTATCCGCGGAATATGGAAGCCCGGATCGTCCCGTCAAAGCGGCTGTAATTCGCCGGCGGGATCTGCGTGAGGAAGATCTCGTCAAACTCGCCGCGCCGCCGGCGAGCGCGTGCCTCCCGGGCAAATACAGGCCACGCATCGTGGATGTCCCTGACAGATCGAAGGGGGATCTCCCAGACGTCATCCACGTAGGGATTCTCCTCAATGACCTGCCGGCACCAGGAGGACACCGCCCAGGTAAGGTGGCAACCCGGGAAGTCGGTCTTGATCTGCCGGGCGATGGCGGTGGCGTACAGGCAGTCGCCCATGGCGGCCAGCTGTCCGAGAAGTATGCGTACGCGCTCCGTCATGCGCCGACGACTTCGATGGTCGGCAGGGGGAAGATCATCTTGACCCCCCGTCGGATCGTCTCCTTCTCGCGCTGGAGAAATTCGTCCCGAAAATGCCAGGGGAGCACCAGATAGTAATCCGGGTTCAGCGATCGTGACTCTTCTTCACTGATAATGGGAATCTCGGTCCCCAGCGTGAACGCCCCCCGTTTGTCGGGATTCCGATCGGCAGCAGCATCTATCAACCGGCTGTCGATGCCGCACCATTGCAGAATGGTGTTCCCTTTCGTCGATGCGCCATACACGTGGATCTTTTTCCCGTCCTTTTTCAGTTTTCGGAGGAGGTTGAGGAGCTCCTCCCGGTGCACGTTGATATGGTCCTGGAAATTCCGGTACGGCTTGTCCGTATCCAGCTCCATGTCAAATTCCTCCTGGTGGAGAACCTTCAGATTCTGCAGGTGGTCTTCGCGCTTGGAGGAAAAATTGTTCGAATGCGTCGCAAAGCAACGAATGCTGCCGCCGTTGATATTGTTCAACTCGGCATTCACCATCTTCAGGTCGGCCAGACGGAGAATCTTTTCGATCACGGCAAGGCTGTAGTACTCGAGATGCTCATGGCAGATCGTGTCGTAGGAGTTCATGCGCAGCATGAGGGGCATATAGGACATTTCGAACACCCAGAGCCCCTGCGGAGCAAGGAGATCCTTGATGCCGCGCACGAACATTACGGGGTCTTCAAGGTCATAGAACATCGCAATAGAAGTGATGATATCGAATGTCGCGCCGGGCATCCTGCTGCGCAATTCCTCGGAGGGGAAAATATCCTGTATGACGGTGATATCCCCGCCGATCTCCTGGGCGACATCCGAGGGATCGATACCGACTTTCGTAAATGATTCCGGGTAGCACGTGAGGAGCGTGCCGTCGTTGCATCCGATATCGAGAACCTGCGCCGCGGGATTGTCCCGCAGGGATGCGGTCTGTTCGGCAATCCCCCGGAGGTGGGAGCGCATCGTCTGGTTTGTGCCCGAGCGGTACCAGTACGAGGAATACAGGACCTCGGGCGGGACGGTGCACTCCATTTGAAGGAGTCCACACGCCCTCTCATCGCGGGACGGATCACACCGGACGAGAACCGTGGGTATGCGCCGCCGGGGAGGTTCTTCCTTCCCGGGCTTGACAAACGATCCCTGCAGATACTGATCGCCGAGATCGATGACCTTCGTGAGAGCAGACGAGCCGCATACGCGGCAGCTTTTTCGATGAACGAGATGCATGTGATCCTCACACCAAATATCAGCTAACAGTCCCGCCGTCTTCAGGCGGGGCTAGGACGCCCCGTGTTCCGTGCGTGCATTCTGAAGAAGCGAGCGGAAGGCCGTATCGAGCTGGTCGATGCAGCGGGTCCGTTCGAGGTTGAGCGATGCCAGGTTTTTTATCACCTGGTCCTTTTCCCCGTGCGGCACATCCTCGAATGCATACACCCTTTCCTGTTCGTGCCACAACCTGCAATTCACATCGGCGAGGCGGGCGAAGACCTCGCCGATCGAGCCGGACACCTCGGGAACGTCATTGCCTTCTTTTCTGTACACCTTGTTCGCGGCGAAGGTCAGCCGTTCGGCGGGGATCGTACCGGCGACGGCCCCCGCGAGAAAACTCCCGATCTCCTCCTGAAGCTGTTTCTCCTGAACGGCAAGGCTCTTTTGCATGGCCGGATCGTCAGCGTGCCATTGTTTGAGCTTGACAACGGTGAGCTTGTCGCAAAGCGAACCGAGCGTCTCTGCCATAACAATGTCCCGGCTGCTGTCAGGGTTGTGGAGCGCGGTAAGAGATATCGCGCACGCGAATCATCGTTCCGGTCTCGAGGTTGAGGAGAGGCATGTCTCCGATAATCGCGAGGCTCTCCTCGTACCCCAGGAACGTGAGGGCACCGTCTGTGTCACGCGAGTTGCGAAACTGGGCACGTACGAACGTCTCCTCCGGAGAAACAGGACGAATCGTCCCGAGGAGATCATCACGGACAAAGAAAGCATTGTTGCCGGCGCTGTTGGAACCTATCAGCGAGTACCCCTTGCCCCGCGCCAGGCGGGTGAGGGCCGAAAGCGACGCGCCTCCGTACAGATATGAGTAATGAGCCCTGGTCTTCTCAAAAAGCCTGTCATACGGGGAGACCACGGCAAGAGCGGGACCGAGGAGGTTGTCATACTCGCAAATGACGATCCGGGGGGTAATACAGTCGATCGCTTCCCATATCCAGTAGTCGTTCCCGTCGATATCAATCGAAAGCAGCCCGATGTCGCCGGACACGCCATTCTCGGTAATCAGCCGGTTGATATTGTCACGGTCTATGAATGCGCAGACGGCCCGGAGATTGTGCCGGTAGTACAGCATGTCGTCACGGATAGTCTCGATGTCGGCGGCACAGGAGTCCATGACGAGCCCGGACCAATTGTCATTTTGCAGGAGGAACCGGGTATTCGATTCCTTGTAGTCCTGTACCCCGAATTCCACGAAATCGGTATTGGCGACGGGTACTCGGCGGATCAGGTGCTGGATGATGCCGTCTTCCCCCCACTGCGAGAAAACCCTGAACTCGTACTCCCTCAGGGGTTTCTCCCTGTCGCCCGGTACCTCTCCCAGACGTGCTTCCAGACGGCCCACTGCTTTCTGCAGGTCATCGACCTTTCGCAGGAGTTCGCTTAACTGGGCAAGTCGACGCTGGATTCTCTTAATCATTGCACTACGGAAGATGAACTCCGATGGACGATACGTCTTCTGTCACCGTGACCAGATCCCCGTCGCACGTCCTGAGAGTATTTTCCTCATCTGGATGGGCCACAGGACACAACCGGGAGAGAGGGAGACGCAGATCGCGATCATCACTCCCGCAGGTCCCAGGTGCATGGACGTAGAAAACAGGATCCCGAGCGAAACAACCGCCAGTGCCGTCAATACGGCGACCCACAATTGCAGGCGGATCTTGCCTGTTCCGTTGATAAAGTACGCAAATATGCTGCTCCACGCAACGACCAACACGTATGCGGCCATCGACAGTGAAAGCAACGTCGGAATCCTGATATCCGGCCCCACCCAGAAAAGATACAGCCGGGGGGCTGCGAACGTCATAGCGATCAGCACACAGACAAGCCCTCCGAATGAAACCATGAGTTTTCGGGTCGTCATAGTTATCCAGCGGAAGTCCGCCCGGGTGTATGCTTCCGTATAGGCAGACCAGAAAGGCGTGAGCAGAACCGTAAATCCCATCAGCGCGACGCCGTAATACTTGAATGCTATGTTGTACCGGGTCACTTCAGCGGAGCCGAAGAGCTGGATGATAATCAGGTTCGCACTCGTAAAGATCACAACCCCGGAAATCTGGAGGATGAAGAACTGTATCCCGAGGCTCACAAGCTTCCGGGCACGGTCCCGTCGCACAAAATGAATCGATGGCGCCAGATCCCTGTACCGGGTGCGAAACAGGAAGAGATTTGCGGCGAGGGGGACGGCAGCCGCAATCATGCTCACGAGAAAACCGAGGAGAAAGAGGGATCCATGGGAGACGCGTGTCAGGACAAACACGACGCCAAGAGCTATGCCGCTGTTCAGGACCTCAAGAAGCGCGCTGAAGCCGGATTTCTGATCCGCCAGCAGGACCGTCCCGACCAGTCCAAAAAGGAGACGGAGGCAGAAAAACACAAACACCGACGCCGCAAGCCGCGTCAGCTCTCCCTCCATCTCGGGAGGAGCATTCAGAATCGATGTCCACGGCAAAAAGGGGTTTGCGACAAAGAACAGCACCAGGAGGGCCAGGACAATTCCTCCCACGCACGCATAGGTTGTGCTGATCGATATCCGGGCGGATTCCCTGTCTCCCAGTGCGAGTGCGCGGGCGAATTCATTCCGCAGTCCGTTCCCGAGACCGATGTCCATCATTCCCACCCAGCTGATTGTGGAACTCAGGGTAATCCAGATCCCGTACCCGGCCGGATTCAGGTAGCTGAGAGTCAGAGGGACCAGGAGAAGACTGATCAGGATGCTGGTGCCGCGGAGGAAGAACAGCGCAACGATATTCCGCTTCGTTCTCCTGCTCCGTTCACCTCCCGCAAACAATCGTTCCGCAATATATCGCGGGATATTGAGCGACATCAGTATCCCCGTTTAGTCACTCGTTCGAAATCAGCCTTCACCATCATGGCGACGAGATCCTCAAACACCGTCGTGGGCGCCCACCCGAGCTTTTCCCTGGCCTTTGTGGCATCCCCCATGAGGACTTCCACCTCTGTCGGACGGTAGTAACGGGGATCTATCTCCACCAGGATATTGCCCGTCTTCCTGTCGATGCCCCGTTCGGCCGGACCCACCCCGCTCCACTCCAGCGGCATATCGAGGAGCTTGAACGTGAGGTCGGCGAACTCCCGCACCGTATGTGTCTTTCCCGTTGCGAGGACGAAATCCCCCGGCGTTTCCTGCTGGAGCATGCGCCACATACCTTCGCAGTACTCAGGCGCGTATCCCCAGTCCCGTTTCGCGTTGAGGTTTCCAAGCGCAACGGATTTCTGCAACCCGAGCTTGATACGCGCCGCGGCGAGCGTCATCTTCCGTGTCACGAATCCCTCGCCCCGTCGCGGCGATTCGTGGTTGAAAAGGATCCCGTTGCATGCATAGAGATTGTACGCTTCCCGGTAGTTGATCACGATCCAGTAGCCGTACAGCTTTGCAACGCCGTACGGACTTCGCGGGTAGAACGGTGTCACCTCGCTCTGCGGCACCTCCCTCGCCTTGCCGAACAGTTCGCTTGTCGAAGCCTGATAGAAGCGCGTCTTGACGCCCGTTTCGCGGATCGCATCCAGAAAACGAAGCGTCCCCACGGCATCAACCTGCGCCGTATACTCGGGGACATCGAATGACACCTTCACATGGCTCTGTGCCGCCAGGTTGTAGATTTCATCGGGGGTGATCTTTTCGAGCAGGCGGTTGAGGTTGGACGTGTCGGTCACATCGCCATAGTGAAGGAACAGCCTCTTGTCCATCAGCTTCTCGTTCTGAATGTACAGGTGGTCGATCCTTCCACGGTTGAAGGAACTGCTCCGGCGGATTATGCCGTGCACTTCGTACCCCTTGTCCAGAAGGAGTTCCGCAAGGTATGAACCGTCCTGGCCCGTGATTCCCGAGAGCAGCGCTTTTTTCATCGTAGGTTCCCGGCCTCCCTTTAGTTGAAATCTCGAAGTCTGCTGCGGATAAATGTACGAATGTCTTTCGTTCTGCTCACGACCGCTTGGGCCGTCAGGGGGACGTGGCGGACCAGGAAGCGGACCGTCAGGACCGAGGTGATGATACTTGCCACAAGATAACCTGTCCCCGCTCCCACGGCTCCCCACGGGGGGATGCACACCAGAAAAGCAGCGAGGGAGGCAAGGAGAACCTGTATACCCAGAATAAACGAGAGCCGTGCCTCGCCGAGTCCCATCAGGACATTGGAGCCGATGGCGGCAAGGGGCACGACAAATGTAAGGAACGAAAAAATTCGCAGAATGGGTGCGGCCTCGGCATATTTTCCGGCATACAGGACGCGCACAAGAATCTCCGGAAATGCCAGGAACAACACCGTCACCGGAAGGAGCCCCAGCGTCAGGAAAAGAACGGACTTCTCCGTCATCGCCTTCAGCGAGGCGAAGCTTCCCTGGGACGAAAGCCTCGAAGCGGCGGGAAGGACGAACATCTGAACGACCTGCGCCGCCATCTCGTACACACGGACGAACACCTTGGCCGAGTTATACACTGCAACCTGAACCGGTCCGGTAAAGGCAGACAGGATGAACGAATCCGCCTTTGTCGAGAAGAGAGAGCTGACCACCCCGCCGAGAGAGTATTTGCCGTAGTCCCACACCTGTTGTACCGCGCTCATCGGGGGACGGACGCTGACGTGCAGAAGCTTTCTGGCAAACCAGAGGCCCGCCAGCGAAGAAGCAGACAGGGAAACCAGGTTGATCGTCACGAGGTCCAGTGCGGAATCGAACATGTGCAACCGGGACATCACCCAGACAAGGAACGGCGCGCCGACAAAATGCACCGCGTCCATCCAGAACACCTCCTGAACCCTGAACTGGGCCTGCAGGAGGGTGAGCGTGAAGTTGCGGAAGAACGATGCCGCCAGCATCGCAGGAACATACAGCATCAGCGGTGTCAGCGAGGGCGAATTGAGTATCCTCCCGGCCGGTATGCTGCATCCCAGGACCACGAGGGAAGCGACGGCGATAAAAAGCGCATTGAGAACCAGGGATGCCGACACGATCCCTTCGAGGCGTGCATTCTCCTCCGACGAAAACTTGAGCAACGGCTGGAGCGCGAACGCCGTCGCGAGGCCCGAGATGACGAGGAAGACTTCCTGCACGAGCACAAAGTTGCCGAACTCCTCTTCCGGAAGAACACGTATGACCAGCCAGACGTATCCAATGCCGTACACCACGGGGAGCGCCTTGTCGGCTAAGCCCCATATCCCTTTGGCCAGGTGTTTTCCGAACTCCATGGCGGTTCAGCGTCCCGCCAGCAGATACCGTCCCGCGGCATATCCGTTGACAACGAAATTCATCCACGGGAAAAAGAGCCAGTGGTACCAGGAAGCATACCGTGCGAAGAAGCGGAGGTTGCTCACGAACTTGTTCCTCAATTTGAAGGATGAAAGGTGGCCCCCGGCGCTGACTGACACCTTGTGCCAGACTCTTGCACGGGGTTCATACATGATGCGGAATCCCGCCCGTCGCGCACGCATGCACCAATCGGCGTCTTCCGAGTACATGAAATACGACTCGTCCAGCAGCCCGATTCTCTCCACGGCGCTCCGTTTTGCGAGGAGGCAGCATCCCGAGGCGTAACCGGTCTCGCACGGGATATCGAACCTTCCGTCATCCGGTTCACGTATCCCGCGGTGGCGCATCGTCCCGGTCCAGAAGGAGATTTCGCCCCCCGCGTACCACAGGCGCCCGGGATCCGCAGAGTACAGGATTTTCGGTGCCACGATCCCGGCGTCGGCAGACGATTGGAGTGTGCCGCTCATCGCCCGGAGAAATGCCGGGTCGACCGTTGTGTCGTTATTGAGCAGCATGATCTGCTCCGCCCCCTTTTCGAGGGCATACCGTATGCCGGCATTGTTCCCCCCGGCGAAGCGGAGATTTGAACCCATCTCCAGGAGCGTGACCCCGGGGTGTTCGCGGCGAATAGCCTCCTGCGAGCCGTCGTCCGATCCGTTGTCCACCACAAGAATGCACACCGAAGGGTGCACAGCGTGACTGAGTGATGCGAGACATTCCAGTGTCTCCTGTCTCCCGTTCCAGTTCAGGACGATGATATAGGTGAGGGGTATGTGCATCAGCCTTCCGAAAGCAAATAGATGACTCCGGTGCAGGCGAGTTCACCGATCAGGGGGATCCATGCGAGCGGCCCGGCCGGGACGGGCCTCAGGCCGAACCGGATGTGGTTCGGGCTGATGATGTACGCCCGGCGTTGTTCGACACGCATGCCGCCTTCCGCCGCGATCCGTTCAAACGCCTTCATCCCCATTTTCAGCCTCCCGAGTTTCTGAACCTCTGCAACGATATGAGGAGCCTCGCCAGCCAGGCGGGGGATGATGAGTGACCCTGAGAATGGGACCAGGTGAAAGTACGGAAGCCGGGCGAACCACGTTCGCAGGTGCTGCTGATGTCCGCCGTAGGCGGAATAGTACGGGGGGAATCTGATAAGCAGCTTCCCGCCCGGCTTCAGATACTTTTTCAGTCTGGCGATCACGGCGGGCTTGTGATCGAGATGCTCGAACACATCATGGAGTGTCACGAGATCGAACTGCGAGGCACCGAACGGAGGCTCCGCGGCGTACATATCCCCGCAGGCAAACTCGATCGAACGCCTGCCTCGCAGCGTCAGCGCCGTTTGAACACGCGATTCCTCAAGATCAAAGCCCACGCAGGATCCCCCCCCGTCGTGCATGGCGCACAGGCCTCCCCCCTCGCCGCAGCCGACATCGAGGACGGCAGCCCCCGCCGGTCGTACCCCCCATGATTCAAGAAGAGGAATGATGAAGCGGGCGCAGACGTCGTACTCGTACTGCCAGTACTTCCTGTCATGATCGCTCGCGCTCATCGCTCCCCTCCCTTGCGGCAATGCAGGAGTATTGCTGTCGCCATCAATGGGCACTTTGTCGAATCCCGGGAGAAAGGTCCGGCGCGGAGAATATCACGCAGCCAGGATTTTCCGAGTACATCCATGGGTGCCGTCACGTACAGGACCGCATGTACCGAAAAGCCGTGACTCGTGACAAGACGCACGATATCCTCCTTTCGGTAAATGCGCGCATACGCGAAGCGGCGGTGAAGAGGGTCTGGAAGCCAGGAAAAGAAGGGGACGCGGTTCCAGGGGAGCAGCGGAAGCGCCGCGCCGTGCGTCTCGAAGATCCACCATTTATTCGGGACAGTCAGAACAAAATCGCCCCCCGGCTTCAGCACGCGCCGGATTTCCGCTAGAGCGACCGCTTCGTCCGGAACATGTTCCAGCACCTCATAGCAGACCACGCCATCGACAGACCCGTCGGGAAGCGGCAGATCCGAGCCGTCGTACAGCACGGGGAATATCGCGTCCGCCGGTCCCGTCGCCGTCCGCAGGATTGTAAGATCCGTCAGATCGATATCCACCGCGATAAGCATGCGTTGCGCCCCGGCCAGTGCCACCGTCTGCGCTCCGTTGCCGCATCCGAAGTCGAGGAGAGTCCTTCCCTCAAACGGAATAAGCGAGGCGGTCAGCCGTCGCCTGCGCGCGAGAATTTCCTGACCGTAGCCGGCGGGTTTTCCCCGCGCCACCGCTTGTTCCTTCAAAGCCACCTCTGTCTGTTCCGGGCCGGGGTCATTGTGCGAGTCTCTCGATCGCGGCAACCAGGTTCTCCCAGGAATACCGCTTCTTCTCTTCGCGAACCGTCAGGCGGAGCCGGGCCCGGTCCACCGACGTAAAGTACTCAAAAATCCTATCGGCGAGTGCCCGGGGATCATTCGGCGGGACAAGCAGGCCGGTTTCTCCGTCGCGTACCACCTCTGCGAGGCCACCGACATTCGTCGCGATGACCGGCAAATCGAAGTTGTATGCGATCTGCGCTATCCCGCTCTGCGTGGCGGATGTGTATGGAAGAACCGCGGCATCCGCCGCCGAAAAGTAATATTTCACCTCTTCATTGGGGATGTAATCAGACCGTACCGTCACGATGGTTTCCAGCTCCAGACGCCGGATCCGGTCCCGGTATGTTTGTTCATCGTCGTAGAACTCCCCCACCACCAGGAGCGCGAGATCAAGTCGTCCCCGGAGGAGCGCGAGAGCATCGAGAAGCACATCGAGCCCTTTGTATTTCCGAACATAGCCGAAAAACAGGAGCACGTGAGGCGCAGTGATCCCCAGCCGGAGCCGGGCTTCCCCGGGAGCAACGGGAGAACCGAAGCGGTTGTAGACCGGGTGGGGAACGTGTTCGTAACGGGCTCCCGGAAACAGCGCAAGCAGATCACGCTCCACGGAACGTGACTGAACGACGAACCCGTCCGCTGCACGAAAAGCGTAACGGGTGAAGATGGTGTCGCCGGGACGCGCTTCATGCGGGATCACGTTGTGGCAGATATAGACGACCTTTGTCCCTCTCCCCTTCCGGACGATGCGTGCAATGGTTCCGAAGCAGGGGCCGAAGAACGGGAGCGAATATTGGAACAGCAGGAGATCGGGCCGGCGGTTCCTGATGATGCGCCCCACTCGTCTCCAGTTGAGGGGGTTGATCGAATCGACGATGGCCGTGCTCGGCATCGTATACTCGTCGCCGGTCCCTTCCTCCACCTGCGTCTTTCCGGGAAAGAGAAACCGGGGATACTGTCGCGAGAATGTGACGATATCCACCGTATGGCGGGTGCTCAGCTCCCGGTACAGCTGGCTATTGTGGTGCGCAATCCCCCCCCGGAAGGGATACGCCGGTCCCACGATCGTGATGTTCACGCTCTTCCGCCTTTTCGCGCGAGGCACAGGAGCGAGAGCCCGATCGGCAGAGAGGCGTGCGGGAGGATTCGGCGCTCGATGCGGAAGACCTCGCGCAATGTCGTGTTGAGGGGGCGGGTAGGAATCTCGAGGTCGTTCGCTTCGCCCGTTCCC
This sequence comes from Ignavibacteriota bacterium, assembly GCA_003158475.1. GTDB lineage: Bacteria > Bacteroidota > Ignavibacteria > UBA10030 > UBA6906 > Fen-1273. Next base: position 23,623 of record PMJR01000093.1, read on the forward strand.
GTCGCTGAGGCGGCAACCCGTTTCATCCATGCGACCGGAAAGAGAAAGCAATTAAGAAACGTCAGATGTTCCACCGTGAACCCGGCATGTTCAACGAGACGGCGGAGACTGCGTCGTGTATATCTCCTTTTGTGGTGGAGGATTTCGTCATGTCTGCTCCAGAGCGAAGGGAATGCCGGGACCGCGATCAGGATATGCCCCCCTTCGCTGAGAAGCCGGCGTCCGGTACGGAGAAGTCCGTCGTCGTCCTCCACGTGCTCGAGCATATCGAGCATGGTGATGAGGTCGAAAGGCTCCGAAAGGGGATACGTATCAAGCGTCCCACAATGCAGTCTCCGCAGCCCCCGTTCCCTGCAAAAAGCGATCGCCTGCGGCGCCGTGTCGGTGCCGAATGCCTGATACCGGCGGGAGAATGACTCCAGGATCGCGCCCGTGCCGCATCCGACGTCAAGCAGCCGGGCCGTCGGGGGGAGGGGGAGCCGGGCATCGAGGTAGCGGAGGAGGATCTCCTTCCGGGCCGTAAACCACCAGTGCTCGTTCTCCACCTCGTACAACAGCCGGTAGACCTGGTCCTCCATCCCGTCAGAATCCTATTTTGTCCCGTATGACGTAGAGGGGACGCTTCTTCACTTCCTCATAAATCCTGCTGATGTACTCGCCGATCACGCCGAGTGTCACCAGAATCATTCCGCCCACGAAAAGAATCGAGAGTATGGTGGAGGCCCAGCCGAGGATCGCCTGGTTCGTAAAGAGCTTTGCATAGATGACATAGAAGCCCCCGGCGAACGATGCGGCCGCAGCGATCAGACCGAAATACACGGCAAGGCGGAGAGGGACATTGGAGAATGAAAAAATCCCGTCGAGGGCAAGCTGGATCAGGCGCCGGAGGCTCATCTGCGGCTTCCCTGCGAACCGGGGATCACGGTCATAATGAATCGCAGTCTGCTGGAAACCGGCCCATGCCCGGAGGCCGCTGATATACCTGTTCCGTTCCGGCATGGCGCGGAGGACATCGACAACCCGCCTGTCCATCAGCGAAAAATTCCCGGCATCCATCGGGATCTGAATCGTCGAAAGCGCATGGAGAATCCGGTAAAACGACCTGAACGCAAGACGTTTCAGTGGATTTTCCCTGCGGCTCCTCTTCACCGTGTAGACCACATGGAAACCCTCTTTCCACAACCTGATCATCTCCGGGAGGACCTCGGGAGGATCCTGGAGGTCTCCGTCCATCAGCACCACCGCGTCCCCCTTGGCTTCATCGAGTCCCGCGGAAATTGCAATCTGATGGCCGAAGTTGCGGGAGAGCCGGATGATTTTGATCCTCGGATCCTCCATGTGCATGGCGGTCATGAGAGCGTACGAGGCGTCGCGGCTTCCGTCGTCGATCAGTATGATTTCAAAGGGCTCTTCCACCCCGGTTATCGCCGCCATCAGGCGCGTACGAAGCTCGGGAAGAATCTGTTCTTCGTTGTAGATCGGGATAATGACCGTGTACATCAGCGTCAGTCCTCCTGTAGTCGTTTTCTCCGCAGGGAGGGCACTGCCAGCCCCGCAAGGCACACGACGAGGGCCGCCCCGGTGATCCACGCACCCCTGACAAAAGGCGGGGGAGTGAACCGGAACTCGACATGATGGCTTCCCCCGGGAAAGGCAATCCCCCGGAGATTATAGTCCGTCCGCAGGATCTCTGTTTCGGCACCGTCCACGTATGCCTTCCAGCCCGGGTAGAAAACCTCGCTGAGAACCAGGATCCCTTCCGTCGCGGAGGCGGCCTCGAGCTCAAGACGGTTGTCCTCGTAGGCCGTGACGCGCGCGCTCCCGTGGTTCCCGCCGGCCGGCGGGGGAGCGTGCAGCGGGGAATCCTGTTCCAGAATTGCCGTGGTGGCGTGGTTCCATGTCGGGTCCCTGAACGCTGCGGCCAGTTCCTCTTCCGTGCGCGCCACGCGGACATCAAAGAGGAAATACGCACGTCCCATATACGTCGGGTTGTGTGCGAGTGAGAGGGATCCGGTCTGCCTGTCGAATGATGTCCTGTACTTGACGTTCAGGAGATCGAATTTCTGGGTGTCGTTATATGGGGGAATCGCGCGTTGAAGCACGAGAGGAGTGTAGCCCTCCAGCGTAAAAATCCTGTTCACCATCCCCTGGTTCCGGTCCATGATCATGCCGTATTGGTTCCGCGTATTTACGCGGAAGAGGTCGTTCTTCATGTCGTTGCGGATAAATCGCACAAGCGGATCGGCCCGGCGGAAATACTCAGACGGGTTTGTCGAAGAGGTGTTTTGATCGGCCCCGAAAACAAACATATCCGTAAAGAACAAAACCGGGAGAACAAACGTCGCGCGGGCCAGCCAGTCTTTGTTTGCACGGAGCGCCAGGAGCGCGCCGGCGGAAAGGAGGACGAACAGGAGGGTCCAGTGAGCTTCCTTCCTCATTGCCTGCACCATCACGGGATTGTTCGGGACGCCCAGCACCGGGTCCAGCATTCCCGTTACCACCGCTCCCCAGAGGGCGATCCCGGCTCCTGCGACTGAAAGCAGAACAGTGCGGACGCGCCGGGATTCCGGCGAATTCTTCTCACCGTTCATCATTGCCTGCAGCGCAAAGGCGGACAGGAGAGACCCCGCAAAGGAAAAGAACACTCCCGCGCGCGCGGGGTTGCGGAATTTGGAGAAACCGGGAACATACTCCAGGACCAGTTTATGAAGAAAGAAACTGTTCCCGAGAGCGAACAGGAGCGTCAACAACGCCACACCCCAGAAGAACGCGGCGTGGGGGTTTTTGCGGACACAGAGAGCGGAGATCACCATCAGCATCAACGGCAGGATCCCGGGATAGATGCAGGTCTCCCAGAAATACCAGTATGTCCCGGGCCCCCAGTAATTGCTCCCCGCAGCGCCGGCGGCCCCGAATAGTTTCGGGATGAACAGCGTCAGAAGCTGGGACCATGCAAGGGACCCTTCCGTCGACTTCTCGTACGTGATCTGGGCACGTTGCGAGAGCGCGGCGAGCTCCGCCGTAGGAAGAAGCTGGATTGCCGCCACGGCCAGGCCCAGGCCCACGATCATCCCGGCCTTTGCAGCAAAGATGAAAGCCGGCCGTGAAAGGAGAGCTCTTCCCCGGTGGGCGTCCAGGAGGAGAAACAGGAAATAGGCGAAGAGGAACGAGTGAAAAAAGAGTGACAGCTGCGGGTACCCCGCGAATGTCGAATGGCCGAGCAACAAAGCGCAGAGAAACGCCGGACGCCAGCCTGCCTGGGTGAGGGAGATTCGGAAAAGCATCGTGATAAGCGGAAACCAGGCCACCATGGTGATAATCTGCTGGTGGATTGCGTGCGTGATCATGAAACCGGAGAGCATGTATGCCGCGCCGGCGAAAAGGGCGGGGGCGCGTTTCAGATCCAGGGAGGACGCCAGCAGGTACATTGCCCATCCTGCAAGAACGTAGTGGGCGATGACCATGATCTCGAGCCAGTAGAAATTCAACCCTCCGTCTCTGACGAACAGGGCGAGAGCGACACACGGGAGATAGAGAACCGTCGTCTGAATATCGGCCAGGAACGGCATGCCCGAAAATGTGTAGGGGTTCCACAACGGGAGGTGCCCCATGGCCATCGAGGTGGCTGCAAAAACCCGGACCGGGTAGCTGAAATACAGCATATCCTCCCACAGCCAGGCCTCTCCGAGGAGGATCCTGTGGAAGAACAGAACGGTCATCCCGGTAAACAGGGCGACCGCCCTCCAATCACGGAGAGCCGCGGCCACGCCGTCTCTCCGGGCGGTCTTCTCTATGGGGCGATGTCGTGCCATGGTAGTGGAGTTACGACCGGAGGAGGCGGGTACAGGACTCGAAAACGCTCCCCATCACGTCCTACTTGATGAAATCGCGGATCTGGTATTCAGTTTCAGCGGCTCGCGTCTTGGTGATCATTTCCCCCAGCAGCCCGATGGAAATGAACTGGATCCCCACGATGATACAGAGAATACCCCCGAGAAAGAGAGGACGGTTGCCGAGGGACGTGCGTCCGAGGTACCATTCGATCGCAAGCCAGCCGTCGATCATCACGCCGGCACCCACCGCGACCAGCCCCCAGAACCCGAACAGGTGGAGCGGGCTGCGGAGGTACCGGGTTGTGAACAATGCAGTCAGCAGATCGAGGAATCCCCGCCAGAATCTCCCCACGCCGAACTTGCTCTTGCCGAACTTCCGTGGCCGGTGCTGTACCACGACCTCTCCGACCTTGAACCCTTCCCAGTGAGCGAGGACCGGAACGTACCGGTGAAGCTCGCCGTACACCTTCACCGTTTTGATGACCTCACGGCGGTACGCTTTCATGCCGCAGTTAAAATCATGGATCCGGATACCCGTCAAACGCGCCGTCACAAAATTGAAGAACCGGGAGGGAATCGTCTTTGAAATCGGGTCCTTTCGTTTCTTCTTCCAGCCCGAGACGAGATCGAGTCCGTCGTCGATCCTCTTCTTCAGTGAAGGTATTTCCGCCGGATCATCCTGGAGATCTGCATCGAGCGTCACGACGATATTTCCCTGCGCTTTCTCGAATCCAACGGAAAGGGCGGCGGACTTCCCGTAATTCCTGCGAAAACGGATGACCTTGATGTGTTTGTCGGTCCGTTTCAGGTCACGAAGGACCTGGAAGGACCGGTCCGTGCTCCCGTCGTCGATGAAAAGGATTTCGTACCGGAGGTTCATCCGGCTGAGAGTCGAGCGGAGCTGCTGATGGAGTTCCTTGAGCGACCCCTCCTCATTGTAGAGGGGGATGACGACGCTCAGGTCGGGCCACTGGGGCTGGATGTTCCGCGGCTGCGGGGGACGTTGCTGATGCGGGCGCGGTTGCTGGTTCTGTTGCTGCGCGGGTGCCGGGGGAACCTCGGGTCGTTGCTGGGGCTCCGGAGATTCGGGTGTCTGGTCGGTCATCGGTGTGAGGTCCAGGTAGAACTGGCGTGTGGCTGAAACTCGATAATACAGAATACTAACCATTTCCGTATAGAAAATCAACGAAGCCGTTCGTTGACATTCGGCCCCACGTTCTCTATATTTTTTGTTTCTCCGATACGACTGAGTTTCTTATGCAACCCGGCGGTCCATTCCCACCCATGTGCCCCATGAGAGCGGCGTCGGAACACGTCCGGCAGGAAGAGGGCTTCCCGCAATGGCCGGGTCGGGGACGCCCCTTCGCGTGAGGAGAGTCCCCCCCGTGCGTCTTGGTCCGCGAAAGTCACTCGGACAGAACTTCCTGCGCGATGACAACATCGCGAGGAAAATTGTCGCGGCGATCGACCCGCAGGAGGAAGATTGTGTGCTGGAAATCGGTCCCGGCGAGGGAGCGCTCACGCGTCACCTTGCCGGGCGGTGCCGCACGCTGACAGTGGTGGATGTGGACGAACGGGTGGTGGCGGCGATGAAATCCATGTTCTCCGACGGCAGCGTCGAGGTCGTCCACGGAGATTTTCTTGCGACCGACCTCCAGGCGTTCGCCGCCACCCATCCCGGCCGTTTCCGGGTCGTCGGCAACATCCCGTATTACATCACCACCCCGATCCTCTTTCACGTTCTCGACAACCGGCGCCCGGTGTGTGACCTGACGATCACGGTGCAAAAAGAGGTTGGGCGGAGGATGCTGGCGGGGCCGGGGACGGGCGACTACGGAATACTCTCGGTCTTCTGCAGTTATTATGCGGATGTCCAGGCTCTGTTCGAGATCTCGCCGAGCGCTTTCTTCCCGAAACCGGGTGTGACGTCGATTGTCATGCAGCTGAAGATGCGCGGACGGCCCGTCCACCCTGCACGCGATGAAGAGTTTTTCCGGGAGATGGTCCGCTCGGTGTTCGGCAAGCGCCGAAAAACGCTTCGTAACTCCCTCCGGTACTTCACGGTCCCCAGAGGAATTGCTCTTCCGGAGCTTCCGTTGCTGCAGCGGCGTCCCGAGGAACTCTCTCCCCGTGAACTGGTAGAGCTGAGCAACACCCTCTTTCAATACGCGCCGGCACAAAACGCGGAGCCTGACCTCGTATGAACCTCCGCAGGTTCACCGTTCACCTCAACTCTGCCGATGTGCTCATCATCGGCTTTTTTGCTTTCCTCTCCGTCGTCAATATCATCTTCTCCTTCCGGATCCCTTACTGGTGGCTGATGATCCTCATCAACGCGGCCGTCGTGGCCGCGATCTGCCTCCTCGGATGGGCGCGGCACACAACCGGATCGAGGGCGCTCGCGGTCATTCACGATTGGCACGTTGCGCCGACGGTCTTCTTCACATTCAAAGAGCTCTACTTCATGATCAAGCCGATCCACCTCGGGAGGGACTATGACGACGTCCTGATCGCGGCGGACCGGTGGCTGTTCGGTGTTGATCCGACGCACTGGCTCATGCAGTTCAGCACGCCGTGGCTCACCGAGATCCTGCAGATTGCCTACACGCTTTTCTACGCCCTGTTCCTTCTGATCGGAATCGAACTGTACCGTCGGAACGACAAAGACCCGTTCCACTTCTTCATGTTCACCTGCGTCTACGGTTTCTACCTTTCGTACATCGGGTACTTCTTCCTTCCCGCGGTCGGCCCGCGGTTCACGCTCCACGATTTCTCCGCCCTGAACGGGGACCTTCCGGGGATCTTTCTGACACCGTACCTGCGCGAATTTGTCAACTTCGGCGGTTCCGTCCCCATGGGAGTGGCCAACGGGGTGGCAATTGCCGGGACGCAGCGGGATGTGTTCCCGAGCGGTCACACGATGATGACTCTGGTTCTGATGTACCTGAGCCTGCGTTTCCGGATCCGCCTCCGTGGGTTCATCATCGTCACGGGCACGCTCCTCATCATGGCCACGGTCTATGAGCGGTACCACTATGTGGTGGATCTGCTCGGCGGTGCCGTGTTCATGCTCCTGTGCGTCCTCACCGCCCCCCTGTTGTACCGCTCCAGCAACAACCGTCTCTCGACGATGGAATCGCGTTTTCCCGTAGAGTAGCCCGCCTGACGGCATCCCGGGTCGCGTTGACATTCTTCGGGAAAATCGGTACATTTAAAACCCTTGAGGTTTCGAGCAGGCTCAGCCCCTTCTAGAGAGGACCACGCGGATGTATGCAGTCGTTCAGATCGCCGGCAGGCAGTATAAAGTGCAACAGAATGACACGATCCAGGTCCCCACGCTGGACGAGAAGGCGGGCACGAACGTTAAGTTCGACCGGGTATTGCTGATCGGAAGCGAGAAACAGGTCACGGTAGGTCATCCCCTCGTGAGCGGCGCGAACGTCGAGGCAACGGTTCTCGGAGGCGGGAAATCCGACAAAGTCATAGTATTTAAGAAAAAGAAACGAAAAGGCTACCGCCTTAAACGCGGGCACCGCCAGGCGTACACCGAAGTGAAGATAACAAACATCGCGATATAGGGGCATCTGTTATGGCGCACAAAAAAGGCGTTGGAAGTTCCAGGAACGGACGCGACAGCAACGCACAGCGTCTGGGTGTGAAACGTTTTGGCGGCGAAGCCGTGCCTTCGGGAAGCATCCTGGTTCGCCAGAGGGGCACCCGCTTCACGCCCGGAGCAAACGTCGGTATCGGCGGCGACGACACCCTGTTTGCAAAGATCGACGGCATCGTGCAATTCAAGAAATACAGCAAGGCCAAGAAGGTCGTCAGCGTTCACCCGAAGCCGTAGCCGCGCATCTCCCCGCTCTCTTCCATTGATTCAGTTGATCCATCGCGCGGCTACCGGACGCCGGCCGCGCTGAAGCCCTAATCCAATCCGTCATGTATCCGGCCGGAGCCCCTACTCGCACGATGAACTCGGAGGAACCCGCATGAAGATTACCGTTATCGGCGCAGGAAACGTCGGAGCGACCACCGCCCAGCGGCTTGTCGACAAACAGCTGGCCAACGAAGTAGTCCTGGTGGATGTCATTGAAGGCATACCACAGGGGAAGGCGCTGGACATCTATGAGGCCACGCCGGTGGAGAAGACCGACGTCAGGGTTGTGGGCTCGAACGCGTACAACGAGACCGCGAACTCCGACATCGTCATCATCACTGCGGGCATCGCCCGCAAGCCGGGAATGAGCCGCGACGACCTGATGAACACCAACAGCGGCATCGTCAAGAGCTGCACCGAGTCGGCCGTGGCAAAATCGCCCGGAGCAATCATCATCGTTGTCTCCAATCCGCTCGACGTGATGACGTACGTGGCGATGAAAGTGAGCGGTTTCGAGCGGCACCGGGTGATAGGCATGGCGGGGGTTCTCGACGCCGCCCGGTTCCGTTCCTTCATCGCGGCGGAGCTGAACGTGTCGGTCGAGGATGTGAATGCTTTTGTGCTCGGCGGCCACGGGGACTCGATGGTGCCGCTCCCGCGCTACTCGACGGTGGCGGGCATCCCGATCACGGAGCTTCTCAGCCAGGCGACCGTGGACCGTCTTGTGAAACGAACGAGGGATGGCGGGATCGAGATCGTCAACCATCTGAAAACGGGAAGCGCGTACTATGCCCCCTCGTCATCAACCGCCGCCATGGTCGAATCGATCGTCAGGGACAAGAAAAGGATTCTCCCCTGCGCAACCTGGTTGCAGGGCGAATACGGCCTCAGGGACACATTTGTGGGCGTACCGGTCAAGCTCGGGAAGAAGGGGATGGAGGAGATAATCCAGATCAAGCTGAATCCGGATGAGCAGGCGGCGCTTGCAAAATCGGCCGAGGACGTAAAAGGCTCGATAGCGAAACTGAAGATCTGAACAATGTCGTCCGGTGGCCGGAGAGCCTTGCGTTTGCTCCCTCACGCGGGGGTTTGCGCCAGCGCTCTCCTTTTTGTATTCCTCGCTCAGGTGGAAGGGTGCCGCGACAACGGGACGGGACCCTCCTCGGGATCTCCGCAAACGGTCTCCGGACTCGTGTTCGCGGTGGGAGACTCGCTCGTCTTCGAATCATGGGGCCTTGATCCATCCGGGTACACCATCACCTCCTCCCATACAAGTCCCGTCTGGAGGGTGTATGCGGTGAGCGACACATTCGCCGGAGCCTCGAACGTTTCATCGATCGCAGAATATCCGGATCCGGGAACATCTCCCGCGAAATCAGACACACTCCACTTTCAGTTCCTCCCTTCCGGCGACATCTACCAGTACGGATTCATCGCAAGTGTCGTCGGCCGCAGGGAGGGGGTGCATCTTGCCCCGGCCTGGGACCGGATTGCCGCGTTATCGCTTCCCACGAACGGAACGTGGGCGGTCGGAACGGTCGATTCGGGTGGGACTGATGTGCTCCGGGGGACGGTGACGGGGGACCAGGGGTACTTTACTGCGGCTCTGAACGGCGTGCGGACCGTCTTTCATGGGTACGGAGTTTCGCTCTCGTCATCCGATGTCGAGTATTCGATTGTCATCTCGGATGTCCCCCCTGCTGTTCTCCTCGTCCGCGAAGAATCAACGCCGATTGCGAACGGCTTCCTCAGATATCTCGCCTCCCTGGCAAAGCACTGAAAGCGAAGGCAGGATCACTTATTGGTGTCCAGCCAGAGACGCACCAGCGTACCCGATTTTTCCACCTCAAATTCCACTTTGTCCATCAGCGTACGCATGAGGAATATACCCCGGCCGCTTTCGCGAAGGAGGTTTTCCTTGGCAAGCGGGTTTCCCACCTTTTCGGGCTTGAACCCCCTCCCTTCGTCATGGATCATGATCAGTATCCAGCCGGGGAGAAGTTCGCACATCACCTGGACTTTCTTGCCCGGGAGCGACCGGTTCCCGTGCACGATGGCATTGTTGACGGCTTCCGTCAGGGAGACCATCAGCTTGTGAAACTGGATTTCATCAAGGCGCACGGTTTTCCCGATGGTCTTGAGGAATCCCTCGATTTTCCCGATGTTCTTTGGGTTGCTGGAAAGCGTCAACCTGAATACCATGTGCTTTGATACCACCGGCCTCCCCCCTCAAAGATTGACGTAGATATTCATCGTCATGCTGGCAAGCGTTCGTGGCACTCCGTCGGGTTGCCGCTGTCGCTCATACCATCCCTGAAACTGGATTCTGGAATGTGGCCCCGGTTCCCAGGAAATGCTGCATGTCGGGCCGACGCTATTCAAAAACGAATCCACCTGTCTTACCCCTTCAGCATATGTGTACCGCGTTTGCCCGAAATAACGGACCCCGACCGCAAAGAGCGTCCGTGCCGTGGGACGTACCCTGCACTGGACAGCGTAGGTAAGTTCCGTTGCCGCGCTTTCCAACCTTTCCTTGAACTGGCTCCATTCCAACTGTCCCCGCTCATAGACTTTCCAATATGCGAAAAAATCAAATCCAATGCGGTGCGTCAGGTCAACCGATGTTGAATCCAGCCACCCGAGCTGGCGATACGAAAAACTCTTGACCGAGGGAAGTTGTTGTTCGAAATCGTACACCGTATAGTTGGCCAGGACCTCAAACGCGTTCAGGCTGTTGATCCAGGGTGCCGGCCTGTACATCGTCCGGGGAGAGAGCCGGAGCACGCGATTATAATTGTTGTTGGCGCTCCGCTCCCTCAGAAGATACACGAGGTGATCGATGGTACCATCAAGCACCACGCCCAGTTCCAGGGAGCGGCTGACCCTGTGCGACGTCGACAGGGTAAGCGCCACGAGAAGTTCGTCCCTGTCTTCGAGGTTTTGATCGCTCGGCGTGTCGTACCGGAGAATCCCGATCGAGCCCGAAAATGTGATCCTGTCGGACGTTGAAACCGGCACATCGACCATACCGCTGAGCTGCGTCCGCCGGGCGGTATTGTCGCTGATGTGCTCCTGCGTATTGCTCTGTGAAAACAGGCTGTCGATGGACGGCGATGTCGTCCCCGGGCGCTGTGCCGAGTGGGTCTCCGAGCGTTCACTGTAATTGAGTCTCAGCCAGGCAGCAGTTCGTCCCTCCGGAGTCCGGTACGAGGTCTGCATGTAGGTGTCCAGGCGGAATTCGTTGATCTGTGTGTTGAACTGGATATTCTGGGGGGCGACGGCGTTCCAGTTTTTCACGTCCTTTTCCAGGCCCCGCCCGTTGATGGAGACGAAGAACGTCGACGCCAGTGCAGGGTCGATATCATAGTCCAGCTTGTCGGCGAACGTCAGCACCTGTTCTGTTCTGCTCTCGATTGTACTGTCCGCCGGAGAGTATAGGTCGTGACGGTTCCGGTTCACGCCGACATTCAGGCTGTCACGTGCGTAGGGGGAAAAGACTTTCTCCACGCTGAATCGGGCGAAATCCGCCTCGAGCCTTCGGGGAGCGAGGAAGTCTTCCCGGTACTGCGCATTTCCGCTCACAAGGTATCCATCGGCCTCGAACCCGGGGATCCGGGCTCCGAGCAGGTACGTCATCCCCCGGTCCCTGATTCCCGCCTGTGCATCCCACCGGTATCCCGCCATGGGAGTTACGGAGATCGAGGAGAACGGGATGTATTCCGCCCCCCCCAGAACGCTCTCGCTGGAGGCATTGTTCAGACCCGTCCCCTTGTTGTCGAAGTAGACGAAGGAGGACGACTGGATCTGAGGCGAGAAACCGCCTGCCGGCGGGGCGCGAACCAGGACGGAAAGATTCTCCTGGCCGCTCTGTAATTTCGGCGTCGCGGGACCGGATCCCGGCTGAAACACGATCACGTTGGACGCATATTGCTGAAGGATACCGATGCGAATCCCCTGCGCCACCGTATCGATCGCCGCACGTCCTATCCAGTTATACGTATTCAGGTTGCGGTCGAACAGGATGCTTGCGGTGTTGGCCCGTTGCGTGCTGTCGGCGGGAATGGACGGGAAATCCCCACCCCGGTAGGTCTCCTGGCCGTGCACGGTACGCACCGTAAAGGCTCCGAGGATCAGAACCAATGAGATCTGGGGGATCCGTTCCATCGGGTCCTTCACACAAGCGATGCTTCGTCGCCGGGGGTGGGGATGCCGACGGTAAGCACATGCATGGAACCGGTGACAGTGCGCGCGGCTCCCTGGAATTGAAGTTGCATGGGGACGTTGCAGGAGGCGGAATGGGATTGACTGAAACAGTGTACCGAATTGAGAAATGAAAATCAACGAGCCGTTGCGAGGTGAAAATACTCGCTGATCTCCAGTATGAGATCCCGGTCCGTCCCCCGTCCGGGGACGAGCCGAGGCTCATGGACTCCGTCCGTGAGAATCATCCCCACCGGTTCCTGGATCGACCTGCGGTCAAACGTCCGGAACTTCGCCGTGCCGGTCTTGACGATCACCACGCGGCTTTCCGTGAATTCCGCGGGGATCCCGGCCCGGCTGAGAAACACCGCGGCCTTCCCGGCATAGTAATTGAAATCGTCCATGACATCGTCGATCTCCAGTCCTTCTCCCCGGGCGAGAGAATCGCGCTCGGCCCGGCTGGGTCCGAAGAACAAGACACGGAGGCCGCTTATCCGCAGGGGGTCATCGGCGGTCTGCGGGGACGCGAAGGATGGGATAAAGAAAAGCAGGAGAAAGAGTGCGGGAACCCGGGGACGCCCCTGCGGCTTGCGGCTCAGTCTAATCTCTCTGATGGATCGATTCCACATAGTCCAGGGACGCCTTCACAAAATCACGGAACAGGGGGTGTGCGTTGGTCGCCCGCGATCTCAACTCGGGATGAAACTGTCCCGCCACAAACCAGGGATGATCGCCGAGCTCTATCATCTCCACGAGTCCGTTGTCGGGACAGATGCCGCTGAAAATCATCCCGTGGGACGTCAGCGTTGATTTAAAGGCGTCGTTCACTTCGTACCTGTGGCGGTGCCTCTCGTGGATCAGTTCGCTCCTGTACGCCTTATATGCGCGGGTTCCCTTCACCAGCTTGCACGGAAACGAACCGAGTCTCATGGTTCCCCCGTACTCTTTGACCTTCTTTTGTTCCAGCATCATGTCGATCACATTCTGATCCGTCGGCCGGAACTCCATGCTGTTGGCGTGATCGAGACCGCACATGTTCCGTGCGAACTCGATGACGGCGCACTGGAGTCCGAGGCAGATGCCCAGGAACGGTATCTTGCGTGTCCTGACATACTGGACGGACCGAATCTTCCCTTCTATGCCCCGCTCGCCGAAGCCGGGGGCGACGAGCAGTCCCGCAATCCCCTGAAGATGCTTCTCGGGGCCCTCGCGTTCGATATCCTCCGCCCTGATCCACCGGAGTTCCACTTCCACGTTGTTGGCCGCGCCGGCGTGCACAAAAGCCTCCGCAATGCTCTTGTACGCGTCTTTATGCTCCGTGTATTTTCCGCAGATGCCGATGGTGATCTTCCCCGCGGGGTTCTTGACCCGGTCCACAAATTTCTTCCAGTCGCGGAGGTTCGGCCGGGGGCACGTGAGGTCGAGCTTTTCAAGTATGATCTCGTCGACCTCCTGTTCGGCGAACACCAGAGGAACCTCATAGATAGTCGGGACATCCCGGCCATCTATCACACATTCGGGCTGCACGTTGGTGAAGAGCGCGATTTTCTCCCGTACCTCATGGGAGATCGGCCGGTCCGACCGGCAGATCAGCATGTCCGGCTGGATCCCGAGTTCGAGGAGGGCCTTCACGCTGTGCTGCGTCGGCTTGGTCTTTGTCTCTCCCGCGGAGGTGATGTAGGGGACAAGCGTCACGTGGATCGCCATCGCATTCTTGTTGCCGCACCGGAACATGAATTGACGCATCGCCTCAAGGAACGGAAGACTCTCAATATCGCCGACGGTCCCGCCCACCTCGGTGATAACGACATCATATTCGCCGGTTTCTCCGAGCGCCTCGAAGCGCCGTTTGATCTCGTCGGTGATGTGGGGGATCACCTGCACTGTTGCGCCGAGGTAGTCTCCGCGCCGCTCTTTGCTGATCACCTCGTGGTAGATCTGGCCGGTCGTCGAGTTGTTGCGCCGGCTCGTCGTGATATCCAGGAATCGCTCGTAGTGGCCCAGATCGAGGTCGGTCTCCGCACCGTCATCCGTGACATACACCTCGCCGTGCTGGAACGGGTTCATCGTTCCCGGGTCGACGTTCAGGTACGGGTCGAATTTCTGGATTGTCACGCGGAGGCCCCGCGACTTCAGGAGCAACCCGATCGAAGCGGAGGCAATTCCTTTGCCCAGGGACGAAACAACCCCCCCTGTAACGAAAATGTATTTTACCTGGTGTCGGCGTGCCACGGAGGCTCCTTACGAATGTGCGATCTGCAAACGATGCAGTACGGCGGGGGTGACGATGCCGCCGGACAGAACGAGCTTGAGTCCCTCCTCGACGCTGAGCGCCAGGGGGATTGCCTCCGCCCTGGGGATAAGCGCGAGGAACCCGGAAGTGGGGTTCGGCGGGTTGGGGATATAGACGTGGTAGAATTCGGTTGCGGGCGGATCCGGGCCCGCGAAAACGGACTCATTGGTCACGAAACCGATGCAGAAGACCCCTTTCCGGGGCCACTCGAGCATCACGACGAGGCGGAACGTCCTGCTGTTCCCCCCGATGTTGAACGCGTTGACGAGGTCCTTGATGCCGCTGTAGACCGAACGCACGAAAGGGATCGACCGGAGAAGATTCTCGAACCATGCGAACATCAGGCGTCCCACCAGGTTGCGCGTGAGCAGACCCACGGTGAGAATAAGGACGAGCATGGTCAGGAAACCGAGCCCGGGGATCTCCCGGCCGAGCCAGTTCGTGAGGAGTGGAGAGAATATGCCGTCGACTGCGTTCAGAAGGGCCTGGAAAAACCAGTAGGTCAGGCCGAGCGGGACGATGACGGCGATGCCCCTCAGGAACGTGGTTCTGATATGGCCGAAGGATGTCTTGCGTACGTCATTCATACGGCTGGATCCTGGTCTCCTTTCATTTGTTCGGTTTTCCCTCCTGCGCGCGCAGGACCTCTGCTGCGAAGGCGGCCCGGACCCTCTCGAGATCCCCGGGGGTGTCCACGGCAATGCTCACGTGCTCGGTGACGACAGCATGAAGAGCGTGGCCGTGTTCGAGGATCCTCAGTTGTTCCAGTTGTTCCGCCATCTCGAGAGGCGTCTGCGTCATTGCCGCAAAGGCCAGGAGAAACTCCCGCCGGAAAACGTACAGGCCGACATGCCCGTACACCGGGAACGTCGCGATGAGCTCCTCCGGCGTCATCCCCCGGCCGAACGGGACCGCCGCACGCGAAAAATACAGGCATCTGCCCGACCGGTCGAGCAGAACCTTCGGAAGATTGGGATTGCGCAGTTCCGCCGCAGAGCGGATCCGCCGGACGAGCGTTCCGGCTTCGATCGAGGGATCCTCGAGGAGAGGCCTGATCGCTTCGTCAATCATTGGCGGAGGGATCAGCGGTTCATCCCCCTGCACATTCACGATTATCTCCGTCCCGGCCAGCGGGCGTGCCGCCAGTGCGATCCTGTCCGACCCGCTCCTGACGTCCGTCGGGGTCATGACGGCTTCTCCGCCATGCGACCGCACTGCCTCAGCGATCCGCTCATCGTCGGTTGCCACGATCACTCTGTCGACGAGACGTGCCCCGGCGGCGCGTTCCATCACGTGCACGATCATCGGCTTCCCCGCGATAAGCGCAAGCGGCTTGCCGGGGAAGCGCTGCGAGCCGTACCGTGCGGGGATGATCGCAACAGTCCGTGTCCCGGCCGGGCGGCTCATCTGTCGCCGATCACCTTGGGGACCCGGAAGAATTTCTCTGTTTTCGCAGGAGCGTTCTTCAGAGCGTCCTCACGATCGAGTCCGGCCCGGAGGTTGTCTCCCCGGAACACGTTCCCCAGTTCGATCACGTGTGAAAGCGGTTCAACGCTCTCCGTGTCGAGCGAATTGAGCTGCTCCATGTACGTCAGGATCTCGTTGAGCTCCGACGCGAGTTTTTGTTTCTCCTCCTCCGTGAAAGAAAGCTTCGCAAGAGAGGCAACATGCTCAACGTCCTGTATCGAAATTGCCATACGTCATCCCTGATCGATATAGTGCCGGGCGATCACTGCGTGGACATCCTGCATAAGCTGCAACTCGGCGTCCTTGCCCGCCCCCCCGGGCACGGGAATGGGGGCGTCAAGCACCAGCTCAACCGTCCCGGGCCGGACACTCACAGAATGCTTGGGGAGAATGGAGAAACTCCCGTTCACCGTGAGCGGGACGACCGGTATCCCCGCCTTCAGTGCCAGGTTGAACGCCCCCCGCTTGAACGGCTGGAGTTTCCCGTCAATCGTCCGGGTTCCCTCCGCATACATGAGAACCGACGCTCCGCCGCGGATTTTCTCCACCGCCTCCTCCAGGCTCCTAACGGCCTTGCCCCCGCGTCCCCTGTCGATCCCGATGTACGAACCGTACCTGAGTCCCCAGCCGAAGAAGGGAATGATGTCAAGCTCCTTCTTGTACATGATACGTATCTGGTCCGGGATGCCCGCGAGTATGACCGGGATGTCGAACATGCTGGCGTGGTTCGACACGTACACATAATTCCGCGAGAGGTCCACCTTGTCGAGTCCGCGCACGGTCACGCGTACGCTGCAGACAGCAAGCACCGTCCGCGCCCATCCCCGGGCGATCGCATGAAACACCCGTCCCTGCTTCCGGTCCACCCAGATGAGAAGGAGCTCCGCGATCGCGCTTGCGATCGAGATGAGAGCGGCGGAAAAGAACCGGATCGCGCCCACGTCGCCGCCTTTCAGGACTGGCCATGCTCGAGGGCCCGTATGCGCTTTGCGATCGGGGGATGACTGTAAAACATAAACTCCACGAGCGGATGGGGCTCCGGGTCTGCCAGATTCATATCCGACAGTTTCCGCAGCGCCGCGACGAACGCATCGTGCTTCCCCGTTGTGCGCACGGCATAGGAATCGGCCTGCCGCTCGTGATATCGCGAGATCATGTTGCCGAGGGGGGACGTCAGAAGCCCGAACAGCGACAGCCAGATCGCCAGCAGGGGCAACGCGGCGAGATCGGTCATGGCGGAGTAATGAAACGCCGCCACCGACCATTCGTACAGCCGGGCAGCGAGGTACAGACCGGCGAACGTCGACACCGTCCCGATGATGATCCCCGTGCGGATGTGGGAGAACCGGTAGTGTCCGAGTTCGTGGGCAAACACCGTTTCGATCTCTTCCTCCGAGAAGTTGCTCACAAGCGTATCACCCAGGATGATTCGGCGCGATCGGCCGATCCCCGTGAACGCGGCATTTGCCTTCCGGGTGTTCTTGCTCAGATTGAAAGAAAAGATCCCTTCGACATGAACGCCGGCCGTCTTGCAGAGGTGCGCGATCCGTTCCTTCAGTGTGCCGTCGGCGATGGGTGTGAAACGATAGAAAAGCGGCATAATGAGGACAGGCGCGATGCGCACAAGGACGACCGAGATCAGTGTCAGTGCGACCCCCACGGGGAGCCACCAGAGGGCACCGAACCTCCCGAGACAAAAATACAGGAAACAGAATACACCACCCGCCAGCGGCGCTCCCAGTGAGAATCCCTTGATCCTCTCCCACGCCCACTCTCCCGCCGTTTGATTCGACAGGGCGAACCGGTGTTCAAGGTGGAAACCGGAATACCACGCAAGAGGAAGCGTCATGCCCGATCGGAGAACGCCGAGGGAACAGGCGAACAGGAGGAGAGCCCCGTACGGATTCGGAAAGACCGACGAACACCATCCGGCGATGGACCGCCCG
>PMJR01000120.1:0-86101 GCA_003158475.1 Ignavibacteriota bacterium
CTCCTACGCCTTGCAGAAAATGACGCCAGGCGAGAGCTTGGAGAAAGCCACAGGGTAACAGCCGAGATATACAGCCTTCTCGGTTATCTCAGGACATATCAGGATCGATTCACCGAGGCCAAGAACTACTACAACCGTGCACTCGAAATCCGTGAGAGAATCTATGCGTCAGACGATCTCCATGTCGCCGCACTCTATTACGGTCTGGGGTTGGTTTCCATGAGGAATGGTGAATTCCCTTTGGCTCTTCGGGATCTGTCAAAAGCTCAAGCGATTCAGCAGTTGAGACCCGATACAGCACAAGTCGACCTGGCTAACACACTCGTGGCTATTGGTCATGTGTTCGATATGAATAGTGAGCCTTCGAAGGCAATAGAAGCATATTCGAATGCCTCTGCACTGCTTTCCAAGTCAAACCTCGGCGCATCTCCGGCCGCCGCTATTTGCTATCACTTTCTTGCAGTCTGCTTCAAGAGCCTGGGCCAATTGTCGAAATCGGTAGACTACGAAAAGCAGGCGCTGGAAATCTATCGGACAGTCTATGGCGAAAACCATCTAGCTACGGCCGCGAGTTTGGCCCAACTAGGTGATCACTTGGTCTTGACCGGAGATTTTGATAGGGCCCTCAAGTGTTACCAGGAATCACGCTCGATCGTTTCTGGCCTGCTCGGCCCGAACCACTCAAGCATGGATGAGGTCAATAGGAAGATTGCTGGCCTCTATGCGACTCGGAATGATTTTGAGAATGCGTTGAAGATCGATCTACGAGTGGCTTCTCACCACGCACGCGATTTTGGTTCCGAAAACCCGGAGTTGGGATACCTTTACCACGAAATCGCAGAAATCTATCGGAAGAAGGGTGATTTGAAAAAGGCCTTCAAGTTCTATTCTATTGCCTTGAAGCTACGAAGGGAGGTTCACAGTTCAGAGGCCCGGTTGGACATCGCAGGGCTTCTGCATGACGAGGGGCGGGCATATATCTCAATTGGAGAAATTGATAGTGCAGAAACACTCCTCCGGCTATCTCTTTCCCAGCAGGATTCCGCTTCTTTGAGCAATCCAGCGTTGAGGAGCTCAACATACGAGTCACTCGCTGAAGTCTGCAAAAGGAGAGGGGATTTTCTTAGATCCGTTCGGTGGTACCAACAAGCATTGATCGCGCTCTGTCCCGAATTCAGTGACACATCTATCCTCATGAACCCGGAAGTCCCAAATACCATTTGCTGCAGGGACTATGTCAGACTTTTGGCTGGGAAGGCCACTGCCTTGCTGGATCGGAAGGGGAGAGCCAATCCCACACTATTGAACCTGAAGGCTGCCCTCAGAGCCTATGCTCTGGCCTCTGATGCTCTCAAACGGTTGCTGAACTCATACCGATCAGAAGGCTCGAAGTTGATTCTACAAGAGGAAGGATCGTCAATTTATAGCGCCGGCATGTCCGTTGCTTTCCTTATTGCACAGAGAGCAGGTGAACCCAGTGCAAAGGAAAGCGCGTTTTCATTCTCCGAACGCGGCAAAGCATTGATCCTACATGAGGCACTGGAAAATGCCAGAGTAAGACACTTTGCCGGAATTCCCGATCGACTCCTGGACGATGAAAAGCGTCTTCAGAAGGATCTTACAAGTTTACTCAACAAGTCTGAATGGATTCAGCGACGTGCAGACAGTGCTTCATCCTCTGCATTACGAAGGGCGATTCTAGACAAGAATTGGAAGATCGACCAGCTTGAGGATTCCTTGGCTAATTTCAATCCGCAGTTCTATAACCTGTCCTATCGAAGTCGCCTGACGTCGTCTTCAGAAGTACAAAGTGTATTGGACTCCGGTACCTGTCTTGTTGAGTACAGCATCGGTCGTACGTCACTTTATTCGTTAGTAGTTCGCAAACATTCCTTTGATCTCGTGAAATTGGACAGACCAAGAAATCTGGACTCTCTCGCCAAGAGCCTGCGGCACGCTTTAAGAACGATGAACGACCCGAGTTATCTCTCCGCTGCCAGAGAACTCTATTCCGACCTGATCCAACCCATTGAGAAATACCTGTCGGGTGCAAGACGCTTGGTGATCATTCCCGATGGTGACTTGTACTACCTGCCGTTCGAGGTGCTCCTTTCCACCGATATTCACCGCGCCTCCAAGGATCATGGCAGGATTGATTTCCGACATTTGCCCTATCTTCTGAATAGATTCGAGATCTGCTATGCTCTTTCGGGAACGCTCTTTTGCGAAGCACAATCGAACATGGAAATCAATCATAGTGGATCGATGTCATTTGCTGGGTTCGCACCAGTCTCACGAGCAGTGTATGAAAACGTTTCTGTCGCGGAGAAAATTCATTTCGGCAAGGTGGGCCATGGCGAACTCAAATCAATTTCCTTCTCCGGATCCCGATGTAGCGCGCTTCCGTATTCGGAGGATGAGGTGAGGAGCGTCGCCACAGCCTTCAACGCGTCTGGGAGAATTGGGACATACGCTGTTGGCTCTAGGGCAACCAAAGGAGAATTCAAGGCTCACGCTCCTGGTCATTCCATCATTCACATTGCGACCCATGGTATTATTGACGAAGACCATCCGGGTTTATCCGCTCTCCTCTTCGCTCCGAGCTCTGATTCCACGACAGGCGAGGACGCACTCCTCTATTCGGGGGAGATATACAACCTTCGACTAAATGCGGACCTTGTGACTTTAAGCAGCTGCGAAAGTGGTGTGGGTAAGTTTGTGCGGGGAGAAGGATTGATGGCGATGACGAGAGGTTTTTTCTATGCAGGTGCGAGAAATGTGGTTTGCTCGCTTTGGAAGGTATATGACAATCAGGCCGACCAGCTCATGCGTAGATTCTATCGGCATGTGCTCGAGGGAAGAGGGTTCTCATCTGCACTGAGGGAGGCAAAGCTTGAGATGATCAAGAATGAGGCAACCGCCCATCCGTTCAAGTGGGCGGGGTTCGAGCTCATTGGTGAGTGAAGCGGCCGGCGTCGCCTATTGGCAACCTCCTCGGCAGTAAGGAGTCTGCAGTTTGTCGTTGCTCCCTTATTTCACAAAGAACTTTCCCACGTACAACAACTCAGATTCGCTTTCGATCCTCCAGTAGTAAAGCCCGGCACTCAGTCTTCGCTTGAGGACAAATTGAGAGTGTGGGCAATTCTCGGTAAGAACGGTGTCCCCGTTGTTATTCATAAGGCTCAGCGCTAGTGGTCTCCTCCCCTCCCCCTTCCAGCTGAATACCGCGCCGGGACCCAGCACTGATCCATTCGTGGGCGACATCACGCTCAACGCCTCTGATCGGGGTTGGCGGTTCACCAGATTTTCAAGCTCAGGATCCACCTTGAAGTTGGCTGCGAACTCCTCTTTCGTCGCCATCTGAAATATTGAACCTGTGTCTTGACCCTTCTGAACCGAGTCCACCCTCCGGCCCAGCTCCCCTTGCGACGCAAGTTTCGATGTCTGAACTTGTCTGAATGGACCTATATAATACGTGAGCGTGGCGAGGCTGGCCACACCCGCAACAACTGCCGCTATCTTCATCAGAAGAGGTACACGCCAAACGCTTCTACGAGTAAGCCTAAACAAAGGGTGAGATCGCACATCGCTGTAGTCCACGTCGTCGAGCAAGGCGAAAAGCTCGGTAACATTCTTNNTTCTTTTTGCACTCGTGACAGTCGGCTACATGATCTCTGACTGCTGGGGGCAGCTGCTCGAGGGTGTTGAGCTTTAGCGCGTCAACATAGAGCGCAACTCCATCGTCGTTCAGGTGTCCTCCTTCGCCGAAAAATCTCTTCATCAACTCCATAATCTTGGTCCTTCCTATGAGTGGTCTCTCAACATGTATATATCAATCCTTAAGAAGGAATGGAGAAAAGTAATCCTCGACGAGGATCCTGAACGACTCCTCGTCAAAGGCCGCGTGGGGGATGCTGCTATTCAAGAGGTTCAGAATTTCCAAGATTTTGGATGCTGTCCATTTCCTTAATGTATCGGGGGAATTGTTCTTGTTTTCGGCCGCATTGAAGATCGGTGTAACGAATGCGAACGTGTCTTTTTCGGTCAGGTGGACAGGGTGAGGCCCAAAATGAGCAATGAGTTGAGCTACGATGACGGGCCTGCACTCTGGATACCAACGAAGGATGTCCTTGCGTTCAATTTTTATGTGATATCGAAGTTTAAGGCAGATTGTCAATTTGGGAAGGTCCCGGAAGTATTCCTGCATAATGGCCCAGTAGGCTCTTTTCGCCTGCCCGATAGAATACCTGTCAACCATATCAACGGGGACAAGAAGCTTCTCTGTAACAGGCGGATCAACCGGATTCCCGTACATTCCCTGCTTATGCAGTTTCAAGCAGATGTTACGGATTACGGCCGACATGTACGTTCTAAGGAGCGTTGACCCGTTGTAATTCACTTGAACTCTATGGATCCGCTCTAGGAGCTCAGCGTTGACCGTTTGGACAACGTCAGAACGGGATTCATTTGAGAACATGCCGCTCCGAACATACTTTCGGACGATTGTTTCAACCATGCCCTGATACGCCAGGACCAAGCCTTTCGGGTCTGTTTGTAAAAGCAGGTAATCTGGGTCGGGCTTTAGAAGCACGGTTCTGATGTTCCCTCGTCAAGTTATCTATGATACATCAATATCCACTATGGTTCAAGAATCCGTGAATCTCATCCCCAGATGACCGAACGGCCTCTTATTCAGGCGTAGCACACCCAGATGGGCAGCGCGCCACCGACATCAGAAAAATCTCGCAACGCAAATCAACCTCTGCCCCAAATTCCCTCCGACCGTGCCGTTTTCTGATTTCATGCTCAGCCTGCAATTTCCGTTTTGAATCCGACATGGATATATATAAAAGGAGAAAGCTGTCTCCATGAATCGACGCAATACAAAAGCTGTTTGACCATGAACGATTTCCAGGGGCAAAACAAAGGACCAAAAAACACTCTATGGCGCTGCTTGTCGGAGCTCCGGCCTACCGCTTTCAACGCTTAGCGAATTTGACCTTTAATCGAAGATCTCAGGAAACAGCCATGAAACCACGGAAAGCTTTTCGAAAATCGGAACCGCAATTCGAGGCGAGCGAGGAAATCTTTCACCTCCTTTTCCGCGATCACCCCCTCCCCATGTGGGTGTACGATCTCGAGACACTCGCCTTTCTCGAGGTGAACCACGCGGCTGTCAAGAAATACAGTTACGCGCGGGAGGAATTCCTCAGAATGACGCTAAAGGATATTCGTCCTTCCGAAGATCGAACACACTTGCTCGATGATGTGGCGGAGCGGCAATTGGCATTGCAACATTCCGGGCGGCGGCGCCATATCGTGAGAAACGGTCGCATCATTGACGTAGAGAGCACTTCGCACCCACTAACGTACCACGGACGCAAAGCCTACTTGGTGATTGTACAAGACATCACCGAACCAGAGGAGGCAGGCAAAGTTATACAGGAAAGCGAAATACGTCACCTCTCGTTGTTTGAAAACATGCTTGAGGGATTTGCATATTGCCGGATGCTGTTTGAGGATGACAAACCGGCAGATTTCGAGTATCTCGAGGTCAACAATGCCTTTGAGAAGATAACTGGGTTGAAGGATGTTGTCGGGAAAAGGGTCACAGAGGCTATCCCTGGCATAAAGGAGTCAAATCCGGAGCTGTTTAAGATTTATGGCAGGGTGGCAAAAACAGGCCTGCCAGAACGATTCGATGTGTATGTTAATCCCTTGGAGACATGGTTTTCTATCTCTGTTTACACTATGCATCAAGGATACTTCGCTGCAGTTTTTGACAACATCACCGAACGAAAGCGTGCGGAGGAGCAAGTTAAAAGGCTCAATCGCGTGTATGCTGTCCTGAGTAATATCAATCAGGCTATCGTACGGATCGACGACCCTCAAAGGTTGTTAGAAGATGCATGCCGGATTGCAGTCGACGACGGACAATTCAAGCTTGCGTGGATTGGGATGGTCAATCCGGGAGCCCGGAAAGTCGAGGTGGTCGCTTTGCATGGAGCAACAGATGACTCTCTGGACAAGACTGCACTCGAGCTCAACGATGATCAGCGAAACAGCGGACCGACAGGAAAAGCAATCTTGACGGGAATCCATGCTATCTCAAATGACATCGAGCAAGATGCAAGCATGCTTCCTTGGCGGGAAAATGCTTTGAGACTCGGTTTTCGATCGTCGGCCTCTTTTCCATTGAAAGTGTTTGGAGAAACTCGCGGCACGTTTAGTTTGTATGCCGCTGAGGTCGGTTTCTTTGATGAAGACGAAATCAGGTTGCTCAATGAGCTAGCGATGGACATTTCGTTTGCGATGGAATCCAATCAACATGAGGCCGAACGCAAGCGGGTGCAGGAGGCGTTGTCTGAGAGTGAGCGGAGATTTCACCAGTTGTTTGATGAGGCCCCGGTTGGTTTTCACGAGCTTGACATTCAGGGTCGCATTGTTGAGATAAACCGCACGGAGCTGGAGATGCTGGGCTACAAGGCAGAAGAGATGCTGCGCCACGCCGCATGGGAGTTCATCGTCGAAAGTGAAATCTCCCGGGAAGCGATTGCAGCCAAGCTCGCAGGGTCCATGCCATCAGATCACGCATATGAACGCACGTTTCGGAGGAGAGACGCGACAACGGTCAACGTACTCATCAAGGACCGGGCACTCCGGAATGAGGCGGGGGAAATCGTTGGTATTCGTTCCGCAGTGCAGGACATAACGGAACGCAAGAACGCGGAGCAGGAGCTCCGACTCATGGCGCAAACGGTCGCCTCAGCACAAGACTGTATCTCTGTAACGGATCTTGGGAACAGACTCCTCTTTGTCAATGACGCATTTCGAAATACCTATGGATACACTTCAGAGGAGTTGTTGGGAAAAGATGTTTCTATTTTGAGACCATCGCACACGCCGGCGGCGATTATCGATCGAATCTTCCTCGACACTCTGGGCGGGGGCTGGCACGGCGAGCTCATGAATCGACGAAAGGACGGGAGTGATTTTCCTGTAGAGCTCTGGACCTCAGTTGTAAAAGATGAGGCGGGAGTCCCCGTGGCGCTGGTAGGAGTGGCACGGAATATTAGTGATCGCAAGGAGGTGGAAGAGCACCTCAGGGACAGTGAAGAACAATTTCGTTTGATCGCGGAGAATGTCGCGGACATGATTGCGGTGGTGGACCTGGACGGCAGAAGGATCTATAACAGCCCTTCGTACGAGAGCATACTGGGGGACCCGGAGTCATTGAAGGCGACAGATGGATTTCAGGAGATCCATCCGCAGGACAGGGAGAGGGTAAAGCAGGTGTTTCAAGAAACCGTCAGAACAGGCATCGGACAACGGATTGAATACCGGTTCCTGCTCAACAATGGATCCGTTCGCAGCATTGACTCGAAGGGAAGCGTGATCAGAGACAGTGAGGGCAGGATTTCCCGCGTCATCATTGTCTCCAGGGATGTGACCGAGGAGAAGAGGCTTGCGGCACAGTTTCTGCGGGCACAGCGCATGGAAAGCATCGGCACACTCGCCGGGGGCATTGCCCATGATCTCAATAACGTCCTTGCACCGATCATGATGGCGATCGAGGTCCTGCGGAGCAAAATATCCGATCCGGGCGGGCAGAGAATCCTCACGACGATTGAGACATCGGCAAAGCGCGGCGCAGACATTGTCAGGCAAGTGCTGGCATTCGGACGAGGAGTCAAAGGTGACCGCATTCTCGTGCAACTCAAACACGTGATCAACGAAGTTGTCAAAATCGCCGGCGAGACATTCCCAAAATCGATCGAGATCAAGACAGATATTCCGCGGGATCTATGGACAGTCTCGGCCGACCCGACACAGATGCATCAGGTACTCCTGAATTTGCTTGTAAATGCACGTGATGCCATGCCCAAAGGAGGCACTCTTACAATATCGGCAGAGAATATCAAACTAGATGAAAGTTACTCGCCCATGCATCCGGAAGCGAAACCAGGGGCGCATGTGTCCATAGTGATCACTGATACGGGAACGGGAATTCCCACAGATATCCGGGAGAAGATTTTTGAGCCATTTTTCACGACAAAGGAAATCGGCATGGGAACGGGGCTTGGCCTTTCAACCACGCTTGCTATTGTAAAAAGCCATGCAGGGTTTATCAACCTGGAGAGTGAACTGGGGCATGGGACGACGTTCAGTGTATATATCCCCGCAACAGGAACGGCTTCAAGCGTGGCAGCAGCAATTGAAGAAACTGATCTCCCAATGGGAAATGGTGAGCTGATTCTGGTTATCGATGATGAATCGGCGATCCGTGAGATTACTAGGGAAACGCTTGAATCGTATGGCTACAAGGTCCTATCAGCAAGTGACGGCGCGGAAGGGGTTGCGGCCTTTGCTGAAAACAAGAAGAAAATCAAGGCTGTGATCACTGACATCATGATGCCTGTAATGGATGGCACGGCCGCAATTCTCGCGCTGCGAAAGATAAATCCAGATGTGAAGATCATAGCAACCAGCGGAATGACTTCTAAGGGCCAAATTACGCCTCCGTTAGATTCCAACGTGCAGGCATTCTTGACGAAGCCGTACACAGCGGAGAAGCTGCTCAAAGCCCTGGCAGCGACGCTACGGTAAATCCGGGCGTCACTTTCTTATGGAAATGTTCCTGTTAAGAGAGAATCGTCTTGGGGTACTCAGCAATTGGTGTGAACTTATCGATAGTGGATCGTCCCCATGTCTCAGTTTGATTTCGAAAGGCCCCAAAGCCCCACCTTTACCGCATGAAAAGAGGAACCAGGATGACTGAGAAAACACAGAGAATACCAACCGGGTTGCACTGGAAGCCTGCTCTGGTCCGCCGGACTGGGATTCCGCGGTGTTGAACACGCCACAGAGGCCGTCGGAAGAGGGAGGTAATGGATGAGGAGGTTCTGGCCCGGATGAATGACGCACAGGGGAGAGACCGTGTCCTCGGGGAGTTCAACCGGACATCCCTGGTTCACGTTTTTCTGTCTAGTAGATACCCCGGGGGTCTGTTATGCTTGATTGTTTATCAGAATTTCCGAATAATTCATAACGGTTTCAGTAGCCTGTTCTCGGCACATCCTCATCAGGCTCATTCCGTGTGTACTCACATTCGCCTCATCGCCTTCTTGGGCTTCATTTCGCTGCTTGCGGTTACCACACAAGCGCAGTGGGTCCAACTCGGCCCCTCGGGGGCGTCAGGCTCCGTGAGATCACTACTGAAAGCTGACGCGGCACTCTTCGCCAGCACCCCAGGAGGCGGCATCTCGCGTTCCACCGGGCCGGGCCGACACACCTTTGCGAAGGAAACCTCGAACTGGTCGATTTTGTACCTGAGCCGCACCGTATGGATCAGTCAATCCTCGAATTGATACCGGTCGATGGATCTCGTTACGGAGATGGGCGCGTTCTTGTTGTGGAACAACTTCAAGAGGCTCACGATGAAAAAGATACCCGTGCTTCTTGTTTTGGTGCTCCTTATCTCGAAATCGACAATGTATCCCCAGACGTTGGTGGATTATCTTCTTTGGCAGCGCGGAGATACACTGGGGATCAAAGATTACGCAGACATGGGGGACAAACCAAACTCTTTGTATGAAGCTCTGATTCTGGATACGAGCAATGTTCCTCCTGGACGCGTCTATGAGTTGCGGGCAGGCGGATGGTACCCTCTGCAGAATAACCCTTCAACGTCTGCAAAACACTCCACGGTGATTGTAGGATCTGATCCTGCAATGGTGGTGAACAATAAGAATACATCATCGGCTCCCCCGTTGATTTCGGGTTATGCAGGGATGCTTGTAAACACTGGGTATATCTCTGCGAATGGTGATTTGACAATCAAAAATTGTTCTCTTACCCCCGGTGCAACCGACCTCTCTTTGGGCTGGGCTTTTACGGGTCCAGCTGCTCCTGACCTCCACTTGGTGTATGACAACTGCATATTTGAACATGTACGATGGGTATTTGTGGACGTCTATCATGAAAACTGCAATGTGACCTTGCGAAACTGTTACTTTGTGAATATGAACGGTCAGCCATGCAGGCGTAATGGAGGTCTCTTCGATTGTTTCGCAGATCTGGACACACTGCTTGTCGAGAACTGTACCCACATTAATGCTCAGGGCACCATGTATAGGTTCAGGTTTGGCTGGCAATTCAAACGGATTGTTTTCAATCATAACACGTTCATTGACTGTGCGGGTTCGGTGTTCATGAATAATGGATATCAAAGCAATGTCAGTCTGACGAATAATCTCTTTGTCAATTGCAATGTCCAGCCGTACCCGGCTATTCATTCCATCGATCAGGGTGAACAGGATCCGGATTGGCTGCCCATGGGACTTGTGAATGTGTATCCTGATAGCGCGGATGTGGCAAACAACGCACCTCGGAGATTTCTGGTGGACAATAATCTTCTCTACTGGGACCCCTCCCTGAGCAACGTTGTTGACACAGTCAATCAGTTGAAAGTAGATGGAATATCCGCCTGGCAGTCACAGATGATTCTTATGAATGCGCGAACGAAGGCTATGTTTGACGACGATGCGAAATACCCCTACCTGACCGAAGGTAAGACCTATACGGAAAGGCCCAGTTTCACTGATCCCAAAGACCTGATGGGAGCACAGCTTGGCATTGTGAAGAAACTCGCTGTCGCTATCGTTGATACGAACAGCCCGGATATGTTACCCGACTGGCGTTCGGTCAATACTGGATCAAGCAAGTATATCAATCCCGACTGGCCAATCCCGGTTGACCTTTCTTACACCAATGCAGCATTAATGACAGGCGCTTCGGGTGGGTTCCCCGTTGGTGACGTAAACTGGTTCCCGTCCCGGAAGGGTGCATGGCTTGCTCAAAGAGATGCAGAATACACTGCACTTGAAGCCGCATTGCAATCAGGACATACAACAGGTGTTAGCAACGGTAATGCCATTCCCACAGGATTCACTCTCACTCAAAACTATCCGAATCCTTTTAATCCGAGCACGACAATTCGTTTCTCTTTGCACCGTTCGGGGAGTGCCAGCTTGATGGTGTTTGACCTGCTGGGGCGCGAAGTAGCGACTCTCGTGAATGGCTATACAACAATGGGCTTGCATGAAGTCCGGTTCAATGCAACGAATCTTGCTTCGGGAGTCTATGCGTACAGATTGACAAGCGGCAACTTCACGGAAGTGAAAAGGATGACGGTGGTGAAATGAAGACACTACACCCCGCATGTCTCCGTGTCTGAAAATGAGATGCACGCCTCTTTATGACAAATCGGAACCGTGGGAGGATTTGATGAAAAGAATCATGCGAGCGGTTCCAGCTGCATTGGTTGTTGCGGCCAGCTTCTTGCTCTCAACTTGCGAACATTCAACCCAACCGGTCCAACGGGAGGGAGGAGGACCATGAGTTATTGTTCCTGGAGTTGGGATGGAAGGAATCAAATTGGGCGATTCAAGAGAAACGGTAGTAGCGAAACCTGGTAACCCTTTTGCCGGGAAGAAACAGTGCAAGCATTATGGAAGGGAAATCGCTATGAGGAGACTGTTCATCGCAGTAGTTTTGCTGTCTGCACTGGCCAATACTTCGCATAGCCAGTCTGTTGTTGATACGACGTTGTCCTTGTCGAAGAATGATATGCAGTGGTGGCGCGATGCGAAATTCGGGCTGTTCATACACTTTGGGCTATATGCGATTCCCGGCAGGGGAGAGTGGGTGATGTGGGAGGAACAGATCGATACGGCCGAGTACTCAAAGTTGCGAGACAAGTTCACGTGCGAGAAATTCGACGCCGCCCAGTGGGTGGATATCGCCAAGCATGCCGGCTGCAAGTACATGGTTGTTACAGCACGGCATCACGACGGTTTCTGCCTGTTCGATACACATTTTGGCGACTATGATGCCAGGCACAGTGCGGCGAAAAGAGACCTGATCGGTGAGTATGTGGACGCGGCGCACAAAGCCGGGATGAGGACTGGCATCTATTATTCACCTCTTGATTGGCGATACCCTGGATTCTTCTTTCCCGAGCTCTATCGCACGAACGCAGAAGAGATGAAGAAGCAAACCTACGCCCAGGTTCGCGAATTGCTGACACAGTATGGGAAGATCGACATCCTGTGGTATGACGGAGGCGAGGACAATTGGCTTGGATTCGGAGGCCTGAAGTGGGATGGTGTGAGCGGCTGGCACACGCGCGGGTTCGAGAAGCCATACACCGGCAAGTTCAGCTGGGGGCCGATCAAGTTGAACACAATGGTGCGCGAACTTCAGCCGGCGATCGTTATTAGCCAGCGCAGCGGATGGATGGGGGATTTTGAAACTCAGGAAGTGCGGCTCAGGGAACCTACAGAAAACAGGCCGTGGGAACTCTGCACCAATCTCGGCGGCACGGCCTGGGGCTGGACGCCGTCCGCGGCTGCGCAGGCAATGAGTCTGGATAGCTGTATTGCATTGCTTGTGCGGGTCGTCAGCCAGGATGGCAATCTGCTTTTGAATGTCGGCCCGCGACCTGACGGTTCCATAGAGCCGGCACAGGTGCACCGGCTGAAGGAAATCGGCGATTTTCTCCTGAAGTACGGGGAGAGCATATACAATACCCGCGGCGGGATTTATGATGCCCGGTGGGGCGGATCGACGATCACTGAGCGGGCAGTATACGTGCACATCGTGAATGTTCCCCCGGAGAAGGCGGTGAGCTTGCCGCCAATCTCTCAACAAGTCACTTCTGCGAGGTACTTGCGGGACAATAGCAAAGCTACTTTTGTGCAGTCAGATGCAGGAATTTCGTTGGTGAATATCGCCGACAGGCAATCCGAACCGGATTTGATAATCAAACTCACGTTGAAATAGATGCCGGCGGTACGGTTGACCGACGGCACGCCCCCGGTCGTTGGGGACGCCCGATGGTCACCCGGCAGACAGCTCCTGTATAAGTGTTGGGGCCTTGGGAGCCACAAGTCCGCAGAGCATCGAATGGTACAGTTCTCACGGCGCTGCTAACATATACAGCTACGACGCAAACGGCAATTCTGCCTTCCGCAGGCCGGTAAGAAAGATGAATTTGAGCGCGTCTACCCAGTGGCCGTCGACGTTTTTCCAGATTGCCTGTAGTTCATCATCTTTGTAGATTGCCGGCGAGCAAACAACCTTCGCAGTTATGATGGTGCCACGATTTTCGACTAGACCTGGCCTGGCCCACTGAAAACTCTATTGCGCTGAGGTGACGGGCATGACCACCTCGTATGCAAAGATGCTAATGCCGGAAACAAGGTGTAGTCGGAACCTTTGAAATCGAAAGGTCCCCTTATCGGTTTGTCGAGACGCGCGTCGTTCTCTGCGCAACACGCGGAATGGCTGCGAGGAGAATCTCACATGACGCGGAAACACGATCGTACGTGTCCCGGTTTCCATTCACTTTAGATCGCACTTTGAGCAGTACTTTCCTCGCTTCGGAGTAGGCTTTGCGACCAATCAGCACTCTCCCCTCTTCTACTGCGATGAGTTCGCGGGCGTTGAGTCTCTCGATCTCTTTCTCGGGACCTCCCTCGAGCTCCGCCTGTGCAGAGGCCAGGGTCTGATCTGCCCCTCTCAAATCTCCACGAAGCGTCTGGATCCGTGCCTTGCAGCAGAGGAGTCGGCCGAGGAGGATTCGATCATACGGCGCAAGGTTACCACCGGGAGCAACGCAGTCGTTGATCAGCGCCTCTGCTTCGTCAAGTCTTCCGCGATTGATGAGGGATCGTTCCAGCGGTTCCAGAGATTCGAGCACATTTGACTCCGACCTGTCAGCAAACGTCATTATATCGTTGAAAGCCCGGCGGTATTGCTGCTCGGCGCGGACGGAGTCGTCGGACTGTTCCGCGATATGACCGAGGATAGCGTAACAGGAAGCGGTCGCAGTATGAGCCTCCCCGTACCTCTCGAGAAACAAAGGGAGCGCGTGCACGATGGAGCTCTCCGCCTCGGCCAGTCTCCCCTCCCGAACCAGCACTCCCGCGTAGTCCTGATACGCATACGGCAGGTAAATGTCGCCGCGCTCTGTCGGCCTGCTGAGGTTGGCGATCACCCTCTTGTAGTAGGTCTCAGCGCTGTCCGCGGCAGACGTGTCAGAGGAAGCGAGATGCGAGTATGCGCCGGCGAGATAGTACTCGCTTTCCATCAGGGCGTGGTTGTCGGCCGCAAATGACTGCCGCCTCAGCTGCAGCGAGGCAATAAAATGATGTACCGCCTTGTCCGCCCGTCCAAGGGCGAGGTAGGTGTTCCCGATGGTGCGGTGAAGCTCGGCTTTCACCGCGGGCTCCTCCTGCAGGTCGCTCTCGAGCCGGTCTGACGCGGCGTTGAGGATGCCGACGGCGGTAGCTTCCGGTCCCGTGCCATGGTTGTACCAGTTGACGTCGCTTTCTGCGATCATCTGCTGGAGGAACTCATTGATGCGCTTCGCTTTCTTCTCCTCGAGGCGCGCGAAGTCCCGCTCGTCCTGGGCCCGCTTCGCCTGCCAGACGACTCCTCCGATTCCCCCGATCAGTGCCAGGGTCACAATGACAAACGCGATGCTCGCGGTGCGATTGCGGCGGATGAATTTGCCTGCCCGGTAGCGCACCTCGCCCCTGCGTGCCGCCACGGGGCGGTGTGCCAGATACCGTCCGATATCGTCGGAGAGGTCCTGTACGGACTGGTACCGGCGCTCCGGCTCTTTCCGCAGTGCCATGAGGACGATCGCGTCGATGTCGCCGTTCAGTGTCCTTCGGATCTTGACGGCCGATGTCCCCGCGACAGTGATGGCGACGGCCTTCCCGCTCGGCTTGGTCGGTTCCGTGTTCAGGATCGTCTGGGACACGTCGAACGGAAGCGGACTCCGGAATTCGTACGGCTTCTGTCCGGTCAGCAATTTGTAGAGGAGCATCCCCAGTGCGTAGACATCGCTCACCGTCGTCGCCTTTTCCCCGCGCAGCTGTTCAGGACTGGCATAGTCGGGGGTCATGAATCCGAGCCCTGTGCGCGTGCGCTCGTCGGGTGTTCCCTCCTCGCTGAGGAGCTTCGCGATCCCGAAGTCAAGGAGTTTCGGCGTTCCGCCGGCGCCGACGAGGATATTCCCGGGCTTGATGTCGCGGTGGACCACAAGGTGCTGGTGGGCAAACCGGACCGCGGCGCAGACGACCTGAAAAAGACGGAGCCGTTCGGCTATGGAGAGTTGATGCTCGTCGCAGTATTCATCGATGCGCTTCCCGTCGACGAATTCCATGATGAGGTAGGGAATGGCGTCGTCGGTGGTGCCCGCGTCGATAAGCTGCGCGATGTTGGGGTGCTGCAGCGATGCCTGGACCGATCGCTCTGCCTCGAACCGCCGGTTCATTTCCGCCTGCGAGAGGGTGGAACGGACAAATTTTACCGCAACCCGCCGTTGGAACTTCCCGTCATCGCGCACCGCCTCGTACACTTCCCCCATTCCCCCGGAATCGATCTGTCGGACGATGCGATAGCTCCCGAGCGGTGCCCCTATCCGCCTGTCCGGCGACACGGCGTGCGTCGCGGTTGAAATGAGTCCTTGAGGGAGGGGCTGAAAAAGGCCGTCGGCTTTTTCGAATGCGGCAAGAAGCGATGCGACCTCACTGCGGAGTTCGCCGTCGCTGCCGCACGCCTTCTCCAGATAGGCCGTGCGATCGATGGCGGGAAGCCGGTGTGCTTCCCCGAACACGTCACGCACTCTGCGCCACAATTCCTGGTTCATTGGCCGGACGGATGGATGAAGGGAGTTGGCCGGGAGGGTTAACTGCTCATGGTTCGGAACAGCCACGCCTTCGCGAGGTTCCAATCATTCTCCACGGTGCGTGTCGACACGGAGAGAACCTCCGCCGTCTCCCCGACCGTGAGACCGCTGAAGTAACGCAGTTCGACGACCTTGCAGAGCCGTGCATCGACCTGCTCGAGCCGCCGGAGGGCGTCGTCGAGCATCAGCAGCCGGCTGAAGTCCTCGTCCAGCACGAGAACGCTCTCGCTCAACGATACCCGGGTCATGCCTCCCCCGCGTTTTCCCGCATTCCGCCTCCGGGCGTAATCCACCAGAATCTGACGCATGGATCGGGCTGCGATCCCGAAGAAGTGGGCTCGATTCTGCCAGGAGATGTCCGCGTCAGCAAGCCTGAGGTAGGCCTCGTGGACGAGATCCGAGGTCTGAATGGTGTGTCCCGAGCGTTCCTGGGAGAGATACGACGAGGCGATCTTCCTGA
Organism: Ignavibacteriota bacterium; assembly: GCA_003158475.1. GTDB lineage: Bacteria > Bacteroidota > Ignavibacteria > UBA10030 > UBA6906 > Fen-1273. The sequence goes on from PMJR01000120.1 coordinate 16,221, forward strand.
GCTCGTCGTACACGAGAGGAAGGAGCTTGTTCAGGGCGGACTGGTCACCTGCCCGAACAGTGAGGAGCAATTGTGTTACTTCACCGGGCGTAGAGCCCTCAAGGAAGAGGCTGAATATACTCTATTCTAACAAAAAATGGGCAGATAATCAAAGAACGACCGTCGGAGCGGTCGTGCGCTGCGGGTGTTGCGCCACTTCTGCGCATAAACTATGGAGGGCAAATCAGATCCTTCAAGAAATGACGATTCATGAAATCTCCGCGGCGGGATGCGGAAGACCCATTGACGAGTTGCGGCTCGTATGAAACCGGCGTGTTTCTCTCCACGAACAACAGAGCAAACCGGACAGCCGCCAGCAATGGACTATCCAAGAACGGGGTAGTCTACTACCAAATCCTTGCGCTTGCCGCAAGCGGCACAAATCTCTTTGCGGGAACATATGGCGGCGGTATCTACATCTCCGCCAACAAAGTGACAAGCTGGACTGCAGTCAACGCGGGGTTGACGCGCACGAAAATCCGGGCGCTTGCCGTAAAAGGGACATATCTCTTTGCAGGGGGTGACAGCACCGGTGTGTTGCGCCGTCCGCCCCGCTAACTCATTGAGCAGGGAACATGTGGTTACGAAAGAGCCCGACTTGTCGGGCTCTTTCGACTGTACCAGACCGCTCCGGACGTCAGACCCTCAGTTTGACTATCAACTTCCTCTGCGGTATTTTTCTGCCGGTTGATCGGAGTGAAGCTTCATGCGGCAACTTCACGCTTCCCGATGACCACATGACCAGCGGTTGCTAACCAGGAAGGCTTCTCGTCGAATGAAACACAAATCTGAAATCCTCGTAGCCGCTTCGTTTGCGGCTTTGCAATTGACTTTTGCCCAACCGACATCAGCCAACCCAATGCAAACAGTGCCGAATCAGCCGTCAGCCATCGGGGATAGCGCCGCAAAGCTCACTGCGGCCGACTCCGTCCGGGTCCAGGCCGAATCCTGGCTGTCAATGGCCCCGGCGATCCCGGAATTCGCCGCCCCGGTGAAGCGCGAAATCTGGGAACAGCGCCGTGCCGGCATGCGCCGGGAGCTATGGCAGCTTCTGGGCTCGATGCCCCCCCGGCCAAAAAAGCCCATCGTCCGGACGCTCTCCCATGAGGAGCGCGACGGTTACACGCTGGAGAAATTCGAGTTTGACAACGGGGCTGGCGCAACTGTGCCGGGCTATCTCCTGGTTCCGTTGATCCGACGTGAAAAGCTTCCGGGCATCCTTTACTGCCACTGGCATGGCGGCCAGTACGATGTCGGGAAAGAGGAGCTATTCGGCACCAACGCGGTACCCGCGCCCCCCGGGCCGACGCTCGCCAGACGCGGGTACGTGGTCCTGGCCATCGATAGCTATTGCTTTGGAGAGCGAAATGGTAAAGGGCCGGGTGGCCCGGACGAGACGGGTCAGGCGGGCGAGCTAACGGCAAGCAAGTTCAACCTCTGGCTCGGGCGCACACTCTGGGGAATGATCGTCCGTGACGACCTGATGGCTCTGGACTATCTCGTCTCCAGGCCCGAAGTGGATCCGCAACGGATAGGCGTAACGGGTATCAGCATGGGCGCGACGCGCACCTGGTGGATTATGGCTCTGGACGACCGGCCCAGCACCGGCGTCGCTGTTGCCTGCCTCACTCGTTACCGCAATCTGATAGAGCATGGCGGCCTCAAATACCACGGCATATACTACTATGTGCCCGGCTTTTTGAACCATTTTGACACCGAGGCCGTGATTGCACTTGCCGCGCCCCGCCCGCTCCTCTTCATGACCGGCGACCAGGACGGTGGTTCGCCTGTGGACGGAATCCGGAGCATCGAAGCCAGTGTCCGGCCGGTGTATGGCCTGTACGGAAAAGAGACTGACCTGATCAGCGTGATCTACCCGGGCATCGGACACATCTACCTCCCGGAGATGTGGGAGAAAACGCTACAATGGATGGATCGGCATCTGAAATAATCCGGAAGAGACCCGTTCATTTTCTCCTCCAGGATCAATCGGCGAAAGGCCGCGCAGCCAGTCAATCATAGATTTTGATCTCTCCCCCCCCGTCCTTCGTCATCGCGCTCACAGACAGCGCTGCAATGATGACGGCCACCCGGGAGCCGCCGAGGCGGCAACACGCCGTTCGAACTGATTTCCCGGCATTCTTCCCTTGATTTTCCGGCCGGGCTCCTGTACATTGTCGTCACCAAGTTCTTTCGGAACCACCTCTTTTGTCCCGCACCTTCACGGAGCGGCGTAAGAGGTTTTTTTTATTGGAGGATAACGCATGGACACGATGGACCGCAGGCATTTCATGAAAAGCTCCGTGATGGGTGCATCCCTCTCCCTCCTCTCCTCATCGCCGCTGACGGCAATCACTCGCCAGGCCGGCCCTTCTCCGGGAGCGCAGGGGAAGGTCATCACGCGCCCACTCGGAAGGACAGGCATCGAACTCCCGGTGGTCAGCATGGGAGTCATGAGGGCGGACAACCCCGCACTCGTGCGCGCTGCGCTCGAATCGGGAATGAAACACCTGGACACAGCACACGGCTACCAGAAGGGGAACAACGAGACGATGCTCGGTGAGCTGCTGAAGGATTATCCCCGGGATTCATTCGTGATATCGACCAAAGTCCCTCCCGATGCGAAGGACGCTTTCCTCGCGAACCTTGATCTGAGCCTCGAGCGCCTGCGTATGGAATATGTTGATATACTCTATGTCCACGGGCTCACAGCGGGTGATGATGTTCTGTCCCCATCGACCCTCGATGCACTCAGAGTGGCACGCGAGAGCGGGAAGGCGCGTCACATCGGCGTTTCCACGCACAGGAATGAGCCGGAGGTGATCCGCGCTGCGATCCGGAGCGGCGTGTACGAGGTCGTCCTTACATCGGTCAATTTCAAGCAGGACCACTATCCCGATGTGAAAAAGGCAATCGCGGAGGCTGCTGCTGCCGGGGTCGGCATCGTGGCAATGAAGACGATGGCCGGGGCGTTCCACGACAAAGAGAGAACGAAACCCATCAACTGCAAGGCCGCACTGAAGTGGGTCCTTCAGGATCCGAACGTCACGACGGCGATTCCGGGAATCACGGCATTTGATCAGCTCACGGAAAATGCCGGCGTCAACCATGATCTCGCGATGACGGAGGAGGAGAAATCGTCGCTGGTTCCCGGAAAGTCGGAGGGAGGGCTCTACTGCCCGGGATGTTCCGGCTGCACGGAGCGGTGCACGAAAGGACTCCCGGTTCCCGACATCATGAGGGCGTACATGTACACGTACGGGTACCGGGATGCACGAATGGCGCAGGACCTCCTCGCGGGTCTTCGGATCGCAGGTGATCCATGCGGTGAGTGTGAGGAATGCACCGTCGGGTGTCCAAGGGGATTTGATGTTCCCCGGCGGGTACGGGACATTACCAGGCTGACGTCCGTCCCGGCAGAGTTTCTCCTCTGAGTGCCTGTGAGACTCATCCTCGCTCCGGTTCTTTTTTTCCTCATCTCGGGTGGGGGAGCCTCCTTCGCACAAAGGGGTGAAGGGTCGGTCTTCCCGACGGTCGCCGGATGGAGAATCGCGCCCCCCCCGGGAGACAGCGTCTATAGGCCCGATAATCTCTGGGACATCATCGACGGAGCGGCGGAGCTCTTCCTCAGTTACGGGCTTGTGGATCTGCGCATCATGGAGTACACCGATACGGCCGGGACGGATGTCCGTGTGGAACTCTACCGTCATGATTCAAGGACGAACGCGTTCGGCATCTACAGCCAGGAAAGAAACCCCGGCGCTCACTTCATTGATATCGGCACACAGGGCTATGTCGAGGATAAGGTGTTGAATTTCCTCTGCGGCGTCTTTTACGTGAAAATCTCGAGTCACCGGGAGGGAAGTGAAGGAATCAACGCGATGCAGTTGATCGGACGCCGGGTCGCCGAACATCTGGGGCAGGAACCCGGATGGCCCGCCGCGCTGGCGCTTCTTCCCGCGGAGCAGAGGCTCCCCAACACGGAAGGCTACATCGCGGAGAATTTCCTCGGTTACAGGATTCTTCATTCGGCATTCACCGCGCGATATGAAGGTGGGTGCACGCTCTTCATCATTGATCTCGAGTCGCCTTCCCGGGCCCGCGGCGTGGCCGAGTCCTACATGGAAGCCGTGGGCAGGTTGCAGGAGATGCGGGAAGGGAAAATCACGGACATCCCCGATCCCCACAACGGACCCCTTGCGATGCTCCTCCACGACCGGATTTTGAGCGGGGCGTTCAGTACAGGGGGGGGGCCAGCGCTTGTACACCGTTACCTGGAACTCCTTGAGGCTCGGCTTCATTCCGCGAAGTAGTTGCGCGGATGGTCTTCTCCATCATCGGTATCCCCTGGCCCCGCGAGGCAGGTGAAATAACGAATTCTCGACAGTTTCGTTGCCTGTTCGTCGCACCCGATTACTCCATTCCCTGAGCCTGAAGCACTCAAACCGGCAGGGGCTCTTTCGCGCCTGAACTGCGTTGGGCCTGGCTCGAAGACCGATGGAACTCTATTGTTAGAAACGGAATCCGCATTCCAGAAAATAGTGGAATCCGTTCATGGTGTTATCGAGCACGTAGTCGGCACCGAGCGCCCCGTACAGATGGCGCGATATCCAGAGATCGGCATTGCCGCTGAACGTCTGTGTCGTATATGTCTGCTTCAGCCGGTCGACGGTGTACGAACGAGAGTCGTAGTGGAGCAGGATATCCACACGCTGGGAAAAACTCCTCCCCAATTCGATTGTCGATTGGGATCCGCTGAGAAACGACCCTCCCACAGTGCGATACCGGAAACTTCCGAACACACGCGAAGAAAGGATGTCCGTAATACGGATTCCCCCCCCAAGCGTGTGTGATGATCCGCCGTCGACTGCATTGGATCTGACACTCGCTTCAGTGGTCAGCGTGTACCTGGTCCCCAGGCGAACGGTCCCGTTGAGACGAAATCCGTGGCTCAGCGCCTCGTGAAAAAGAGAGTCGGAAACGCTCTTCATGGATTCAAAGAGATACACGCTCCGCGTACCATCATAGCCGAAATTCGTCGACAGCCAGGGCGTAGGTAGGTAGTTGACGAATACCAGGGTACTCGATACGAAAGGGTGCGCGGAGATGACGCCGTGGGTCATCCTCTTCAGTTCCACGTCGGCACTTCCGTAGGCGCTGAAATTCGTCCCGATCGCGAGGATATTCTGGACCGAGAGGAATTCCCTGTCGAGGTTTCCATCAACGGTCTGGCGAACATAGGCAGCGCTTGCATCATACGAGTCGAAAAAGGACTCGCCTTGATGATACGCCAGAAACCCTCCCACACTTCTCTGGTTTCCGCCAATTCCCATTACGCGTGACTGGACCCCTGTGCCGGCAAGGGCCCCTGCGGTAAATTGACCCTGTCGCAGGAACAATTCACCGCCATCAAGCGCGCCCACGCCGGTGACATATCGGGAGATGAATCGACCGGCACTGAATCCGAATGCCGACATCTGGCGGTCGAGACCGAGTGACAACTCCGAGAGATCGAATCGGGAATGCGTCGAATCGCCGTAGCGGAGATACGGACCACCTGCGTCATAGTACTCCCGGCCGTAGAGGGAGAGCGTCATTCCCGTTCCCCCCAGATTCTCCAGCCTCATGTGCGCGTAGAGTGACGGTTGGCTGATGTTGAGCCGGGAGTCCTCGGCAGATTGACCGTTGTACTGGAATGCCACCCTTCCGGCAAGCACGTTTTCTCCGGGCTTCCTTTCGACGTCAGGCGGTACCTGAGCAGGAAGGGGGGAAGCCACCGTTGCCGAATCACCGGCTGCCGGCGGAAGCGGAGGCAAATTTCCTTCTTTCATAAGGGTTCCGGTATCCCCGACGCGCGGTGGAAGCAGGGAGAGAAAGGGGCGACTCACGGAGGAATGCGATGAGATCGCGGTGATTACGGCCGACCCCACAATTGAATCACCCCTGGCGATCACCATGGTGTCGCCGATGGACAGTCCTTCTTCCCTCCCTCCATCGAAATATACTTGCGCAGATGTACAATAGGTGACACGGCAGCGAATGGGGTGCATCTGTCCGCCGTCGCTGGCAGAGATTGCAACGAAAAACATCATTCCCGCCAATAGAGAAGACCTGATCATGCCATAGTCCCGGCGTTTATCCCTGCGGATGGCATCGGTAGCACGCCGAGCTGATGTACTGGTATCCACTCCGCCCCGAATGAGTGTTGTCGGTGCTCGCCTTGTTGTGTTCATGGCAGTTGATGCATTCAAACGCGCCGTAGTTGGCCTGGTTCCCGTGGCAGTCGGAACAGGAATTCCACCGGCCGGGACTGTGATGACTTCCCGCACCGATGGGGAACCATTGGTCATGGGGAAACAATGATGCGGGTTGCCAGGTGAGAGCCCGATGACATGTCGCGCAATCGGTGTTAAATTTCGCCGCCACATGATTGGGATTGGTGGTTCTGGTGTATTCGCGAAGATGGCACGACACGCATTCGACGCTCGTCCCACGGAATCGATTCCGGGTGTGACACGTCGTGCAGGGGAGCGACGCATGGATTCCCCGGGTCGGGAAATTGGTGTTGTCGTGATCGAACGACGAAAGCCATGAGGATGCCGATTCATCGTGGCACTCCGTGCACCGGGTTGAAAAGCCCGCCACGGTATGGTTGACCGCAATGGCGGATTCGAAATCTCGCCGGTGGCACCCGAAGCAGTCTGAGGTGGTCCCTGCGAAGCGGAGTGTCGTATGACAGAGCCGGCATGAAGCCTCACGGTGTTGTCCGCGAAGCGGGAACGTCGTCGTGTCATGATCGAACTGGAGGACGGGATTCAGAGTCGTCCAGGATTCGCTTCCATGGCAATCGGTGCATCGCAAGAGGAGGGGGCCGTGCGGTGAATCCTGCGCCGCGGCAATACCGGCGAGAATCACAATGAGCTGGATTGTTCTCCGTGACAGGAGCAGCGCTCTTTGAAGCTGGTCAGTGTGTCGTTTCATGGAGATTGGGTTTGTGACAGTCTTCGCAGGCGACTCTCAGGGGCTTGTAACGGACCACTTGTCTGGCATCCCGTGATTCTGTCGGGTGACATTTCGCGCACTTGACGTCAGCATGGGCCCCTCTCAGAGCAAATCTCGAGCCGGTGCTGTGATCGAAAGTAATGCGCTTCCAGGATTGTGCGTTATGGCAAGGTTCACACCGTGTTGCTCCCCCTTTGACGAATTGGCCGAAGTGCGGATCCTTGTGGCAGGGTGCGCACACGGTCGTAAGGCCTGCATACTGCACGGGATCGCCCTTTCCGTGACATTTCACGCATTGCACGGTGGAGTGCCTTCCTTCAAGCGGGAATGCGGATTTGCTGTGATCAAAGAGAAGTGAAGACCATGATTCGGTGAGATGGCATGACTCGCAATTCTTGTTCTCTCTTGTGAATTGATCCTTGTGCGGGTCCGGGTGACACGTGCTGCATGTGAGGTTCTTTTCCCAACGAAATTGTCTCGTGCTTTTCGCCTTGATGATGTCGGGCTTGTGACAGGCGATGCAATTTGTCGCAATGTGTGCACCTGTCAGGGGATACCTGCTCTGCAGATGGCTTTCGACCGTGTAGAAAATGAGCGTAAAGTCCTTGTCCGTATGGCACGCCTCGCATTTCCCTCCGTCCGAACGCGCGGCAAACTGTCCGCCATGGGCATCCTCGTGGCATTCTGCACAGAGGTGAAACCGTGAAATGTGAAACCCTTTTTCACCGCTGGCATTCACCGCGCGGGGAGCAGGGGCGTGGCATGCCAGGCATGTGACGTTCGCGTGCTTTCCATTGAGCGGAAAATCCGTCCGCTGGTGGTCGAACGCGCCCCCCTTCGACGTCTTCCAGTCCCCGGTGGAATGGCACTCGTCGCAACGGCGGGTGAACTTTTTCATGTGAGGATCAGGGTGGCACGATGCGCAGGTCGAAAACTCCATGCCTCGATAGAGAACGGCTTTGGAATGGTCCACGGTGGCATGGTGGCACCCAGCACACTCGACCTGCCTGTGCTTTCCGGTCAAAGGGTAGCGGGTATGATCATGCGAAAAGAGGCGCACCGGCTTCCATCCTTTCGTGTCGTGGCACGAGGAACATGGAATGGAGAACTGATTGCGGTGGATGTCCGGGTGACAAGACACACAGGAGGGAGACAGACCGAGAAGAGTCTGACTGCGCTTCCCCTGAAGCATCCTCACATCGGGTGCTGCCACGCGGCTCCACGAATGGCAGGAATCGCAAACGATGTCGGCATGCTTGCCATTCAGCGGGAAACCGGCCGTCGTGCGATGATCAAACTTTGTTGTATCGAGTCGCACGATTTGAAATTCTTCGCCGTTGTGATCGCTATGACACTCGGCGCACCGTTTGCCTGCGATATGTGCGTGGAATCCCCGCGTGGAGTCCAAGGCTGCTTTGATCTCCTTGTGGCAATCGAGACACTTGTCGTTCGAGAGAGTTTTCCCGTACGGATGGCATGAGGTGCATTTGCCGATTCCTTCAAGGTCGTGATGCGCGCGGGCGAGTTTGCCGGGGGAGATTTGGGCCTCTGCACGAAGAGGAACGAGAGCAGCAAGTATCAGCGCTACGCTGCGTGCAATCATCCCGCCGCCCCACATTTGGCCAAACAGATAAGCGGTTGCAACGTGGACAGGGAAAACGACAAACAGGGTGAGCATAATCGGGAGATGATGACCCCCGCCGGAATCATCACGCTGGCCGCAATGCGATAGAGATGTCGGATGCTTCCGGAAGGTTTCAGGAGGTGAAAGGGAGGGTCGAATGGTCTCTGCGCAAACCTGCGCGTAGAGAAGTCACTCCCCATGAGCCACGGGAGAACCGCAACGAGGCAGAATGAGGCAACCAGTGCGCCTGCAAACCGGGAGTGCAACGATTTCTTCTTCAAGCAAGGAATGATCACGTGGTACAGCGTAATGCGAATTTTGTAGAAGTACGGGCGGGGCGGATTCCTCTGAGAGAGTGGGGTCGATGCTTTGAGTTTAACTCATCTCTATATACGGATTACTCCTCTAAATCTCAAGTGCCGGAAGGGGGGTGAGAACGTCTCCCCCCCCTCCCGCCTCCGAGTGAATGACTAGAGTATGCCCTGTAGAAAGAAGACCATCCCTAGTGCCCCCAGCGCTAGGCTGACGAACCAGAGCCATTTCTTCCTCGTGAGCGCAGAGATCGCGCCAAGCGCAATGGCAATCTGGAATACCGTGACGCCTTTGGCGAGGATCTGGTGCGACGCAAGGTTCTGTTCCGAGGAGTGCTCTTTTTCGCGGGCTTTTTCCTCGATCTCTTTTTGCTGATTCTTGTATTCAGTAGCCTTCTCTTCGTCTTTTGCCTCCGGTTCCTTTCCGAGAGCACGCAGCAACTCCATTTTGCTTTCGAGAACGGCCGACTTGACGCCTTTCGCCTGGTAATATGCCCACTGGTCTGATGCTTGTATTTGTTCGATCATTGCTTCGTTTGCACGATGCCCGGCAAGGAGCGAGCAGGCGGCAGCGAGAACCGCAAGCAGAGCCGAACTCAGGGCGACAAACAGTATCCAGGTCTCGCCGCTATGATGAGCCGCGTGTTCGATATCCTCATGCAGGTGCTCGGTTGGGACTTCCATCTCTTCAGGCATTCCGACCTCGGCGGATTGTTGGCAAAGTAGTTGATTGGAATGGCATTTCTGATTGAAGTCGTTCTCTCTGCATTTCACGGAAGAGTGAGAGATCGAGATGGGGAACCGGCGCGGGGTCGTTCCTGAGCTACTGTTTCCAGCCCTTGTCAGAATCCCGGGCGAGCTTCAGGTCGCGTTATTCAGCTCCTAAATCCCTGTTCACGACATTATCGAAGGTAAACACCCACGTAATGAGATACGTTTCATCAAGAGAGGGGTGTCGGGCAAGGACTCCGCGGATATCATCGAGATCGCGCGGACGACCCTAGCGAGGAGTTCTTGAAACATGCGAATTCAAAGCAGCGGCGAGTCGAATGTCATCTTCAAGACCAAGGAGAATGTCATTATGCCGGAAACCCCCGAGCATGCGGGCTTCGTCGTAAAGAGATTCGAGGATGCTGTATTTTTCACCGAGACTGAGGTGGTCCTTTGCAAAGTCCAGTCTCTTAAACGCAGAGAAATATGGAGGGTCGGTAATCACCCACCAATATAGGAAGAATGACGCGAGGATTCAACCCTTGACTGTTGTGGCACAAGGCTCTACCTTCCACAGGAAAGGAGTCTTATCCTAAACCCTGCATGAACAGCCACGTGGATTCCGTTTCCTCCCCGCACGAACCTCTCGACCGGATCCCCCGCGTCCTGCTGGCGGATATTCCAACGCCGGTACAGGAAGTCCCGCGGCTTGCCCGAACGGTCGGACTCACCAGCCTCTTCATCAAACGGGATGATCAGACCGGTCTCGCCATGGGAGGGAACAAGGCGAGGAAGCTCGAGTATGACTTTGCAGAGATACTGAAGCAGGGATCCGACGTCGTCCTCACGGTCGGAGGCACACAGTCCAACCATGCGGTTATGACTGCGGCCGCGGCGCGAAGGAAGGGTCTGGATGTCAAGATTGTGCTGGGGGGCCCGGGCTTCACCGAATATCAGGGGAACCTCCTTCTTGATCTGCTTCTGGGGGCCGAGATCCGGTATCTGAAGAACAACGACCGGAATGAAGACCTTGCCTCCGCAATGGAGGAGTGGGCGGAGGAATTGCGGCGTGAAGGTCGACGTCCCTATACGCTGCCGGTGGGAGGGTCGACAGGGATAGGCGCTCTCGGGTATGTTCGCGCGATGCGCGAGCTCGCAGCCCAGATCCGTCCCGGGCCATCGCAAATCGTTCTTGCCGTCGGCTCTTGTGGAACATTCGCCGGTGCCATCCTCGGCGCGCGGCTCTACATGCCTGAGGCCCGCGTCATTGGGATAAGTGTCTCCCGCTCCTCAACCGAGATCGCACGCCGGACCCTGGAGATCGTTACAGAAAGTGCGGGAATCCTCCAATGCGACTTCACACTGACAGCTGCGGAAATAGAATCGTATGACTGTTACCATCAGGAATACGGCGTGCCGACAGATTCCGGCAGGGAGGCGATCCTCTCCTGTGCGCGTCTGGAAGGGATACTGCTCGACCCGGTCTACACGGGAAAATCAATGGCAGGATTGCTGGACCTCGCGCGCCGCCGAATTCTCAATCCGGCTCTCCCGACAGTGTTCGTACACACGGGAGGGTTGCCGATCCTTTTTGCATTCGAGCGGAGCCTTCGGGATCTCGCCCGTTTGACGACAATTTCGTCCACGACGCGGAGGGAATCCGAATGAGACTCTCCGGCCCCCGCGCTGTCGTGACATTATTGTTCGCTCTCTTGTCGCTTGTTCCCGAAGTCCCGGCGCAGTCCGGGGGAGGAGAGAGGGGGGATATCCCGTTACTCATCAGGGCACTTGCGGACAGCGATGAGGTGGTCCGGGAAAATGCCGCAGAGGCCCTCGGGAGATGGGGCCCGGCGGCGGAACCGGCAATTCCTGATTTGATTATGCTCCTTTCGGATAAGGACCCGTTTGTGTGCGGAAAGGCGGCCGATGCGCTGAGCAGGATTGGAAAAGGAAGCGTCCCGCACCTCATCAGCGCTTTGAGGGACGGGGAGACCAACGTCCGCTGGTGCGCCGCGATTGCCCTGGGGAAAATCGGGGGCGATGCCCGGGAAGCGGTACCAATGCTTGCCAGAGCACTTTGCGACACGGACGACAACGTGCGCTGGTCTGCCGTCGTTGCGCTCGGCGGGATGCGGACACGCGCCCGCGATGCGATTCCGGCGCTCATCCGGTGCCTCCATGACAGGGACGAGGATGTCCGCCGGGGTGCGGACATGTCTCTCGATGCAATCGATCCCGGGCGGCGGTCACGAACGCCGGATTGGCGGGTGGTAGTTGCAGCGGTCGACAGCCTGACTCCTGCTCTGATGGGTGAGCTCCATGTCCCCGGGGTTTCCATTGCGGTGATTCATCGCCGGGGCATCGTCTGGTCGGGGGAATACGGGATCGCCGATGTCAGCCGGCACGCACCTGTAACACGTGAGACGCTCTTCGAAGCTGCGTCGATGTCCAAGCCGGTGTTTGCCTATATCGTCATGAAACTCGTCGAACAGGGAAAGCTCGAACTTGATCGCCCCTTGACGGGGTATCTGAAGGAGCGCGTTCTTCCCGATCAGCCGTCGCGATCCCTGATTACGGCGCGCATGGTCCTGTCGCACACGGCGGGGTTCCCGAACTGGCGGAAAGGGGAGGAGGAAAGGGATGGCCCGCTGCCGGTCCTCTACCGACCGGGCTCGCGGTTCAGTTACTCGGGGGAGGGGATATTCTTTCTGCAGCGGGCTGTCGAGAAGATCACGGGCGAGCCCATCGCCCAGCTCGCGAAAAGGACGCTTTTCGATCCCATAGGTCTGACGCACACAAGTTACGTCTGGACAGCCCCTCTGGACAGCCTCCTCGCCTCGGGCCACGAGGCGGACGGGACATACCTGAAAAAGACAAAGTACACGCACGCAAACGCCGCGTACACGCTCTACACGACCGCCAGGGAGTATGCGGCGTTCATCGTCGAAATCCTAAAAAGGGACAGATCCGCGCCGCATTCGCTCTCCCATGAATCGCTCGGGGTGATGCTCAAGCACCAGGTCGCCGTCGATGCTCGAGCGCCTGTCGGACGGCCCGGAGAGGCAAAAGGCCTCGGCGTGTACTGGGGTCTCGGTTGGTCGATTACTACGACGGGGAGGGGGGACATTGTTCACCACAGCGGTGCCAACAGGTCCGGGTTCCGGTGCTTCTCCCAGTTTTCTCCCAGCCGGGGAAGCGGCATCGTTATTATGACCAATGGCATCAGGGGAGACGATCTGTGGGCCCGTCTCGTCGCCAGCGTCGGGGATATCTGACTCCAGAATGAGGGGGGCAGGAGAGCGTCAATGTTCCCCGGCGGCAAAATCAGCCCACTTGTAGGATCCTCTATCCTTCAGGAGCCCGTTCATCCAATCGAACTGAGGGTGCTCTGCAAGAAATGTCCCGGCGTTGAACGGCCTCCCGCACGCTGATCCCCAGCGGGCGGCAAAGGACATGTTCTTCGCCATCGTTGCGTCGACGACTTTTGCGTCCACCGTTCCCCCCGGGTCAAAGGGGAGGCCCGTGTCCAGCGAGTCAAAGTCGCCGTGTGCGCAGAGCCCGCGCCAGCCGAGGCTGTTTCTCCGGAGATAGCAGTCGTAGTGGTCGGCCTCGAACTCTTTTGCCAATCCGATCGTGATCTTCCCCGCATACTCCCTCATCAGTTGCTTCCAACGCACGCGGCGTGAAACTCCCGATACCCGGATGTCGGTCTCGTGCTGCTCGGTCTCCAGGCGCAGGATCTTCGTGTTCTCCGCTACGTTGGATCCGCTGTAGTACCCGTCGTGCGTCCTTTCAAGACCGACGTGCTTCAATCCGAGCTCCAGCCGCGCAATTTCGTTCGTCTTTACATCCCCGACGAGCCATGCGTTGGCGTACCCCCCGTTGTTCCCGCTCCGCATGATCTCGCACCACGCTTCGATCGTCGACGCGTCCTGCGCGGCCCGCCGCATCCTGACGAATTCCGGAATTCCCCCCTCGTCGAATCCGCTGAAGTCCCCGATCGTCGTCTCGGCGCCGACGATCCCTCCGGCGGTGATGAAGAAGTCAGTGCCGCTGTGGATCCAGCCGGGGCTCGTTTGCATCAGTATCCGGTATCCCTTCTCGGGGACGATGTCAAGTATGACATACGGGTCCGCCACCACGTACGAGCACATGGTGTTGTGGCCGAGCACGATCCCGCTGTCCGCGGTCATGTGCCCTGTGGCGATGAAGCTGCTGCACGACTGTTTTTTGGTGTCGGGGGAGTGGAGGTCGAGTTTCTTCTTCTGCTCCGGCCACCAGTATCCCGAGAGCTCAATATAGGCGTTGTAGGTGATCATCTCTTCGGGTGATGTCGTCACGCCCGCCGCATCAAGTCCCTCGGCGATTCCGCGAATCTCTTCGAGAAGTTCTCCATCGATACCGGGGAGTAACATCGGCACGGCCTTTGCAATGAGCCAGGACCATTCCATGCCGCTCTGGTACTCCCACACCCCCCGGGTGATCCGGAGGGATTCCCTGATCTCGGGTGCCATGAGGTAGCCGTGCTGGAATCCTCTCGCCCGTGGCGTCCCCTCGCAGTGGAGGTAGACCCACCCCTCCTTTGCGTGCCGGAGCGCATGGGAAAGCCAGGAGGATTGATCCGCGGAAAGGGGACGAGCGCCGATGGCGGCGGAGGGAGGACGTTCCTCCTGCCTGGGCCTCTCCCGGCCGCAGGCCGCCCAGAACAATATCGAACCGGCCAGGATCGCAACGGACATGCTTCTCATGGAGGGACACCCGCCTGATGGTATGAAGGGACAACGACTGCGCAATCTACTGGAGGGAAGGCCGGTAATCAAGGAGGCCGGTTAAATTGGCCCAACTAACAGATTTTTGTGCCACCCCCCGGCGGTCGGAAGGCATCGAATAATTATCCGCCCGATACCCGGTCACCTCTTGACATTCACATTGACGCAAGGTATACTAGCCGCGAGAAGGTTTTCTCATCCCCCCCACGCCATGGGAACCTTTTTTCATCGATGACAACTCCACTCGTCGATCTCTTCCTTGAAGCGGTCGCCATCGACGCGGTCTCGTTGCACGAAGCGCCCGTCGTCCGGTTCATCCGCGAGAAATTGTCCGGCCTTCCCGTCCGGATCGTGCAGGACGGAACAGGTCCGGTTGCCGGCGGGGAGACCGGGAACATCTTCTGCATCCCTCCAACGTTTGATCCCGCACGGCCGGCGGTCGCGCTTCTGGCGCACATGGACACGCCGCGATCGACGGCGAATGTCCGTCCGGTCCTGAGCGAGTCCCGGATCTCGAGCGACGGCACCACGACTCTGGGTGTCGATAACCGTGCCGGCGTCTCGGTTCTTCTCCATGTCCTCTCCGAACATGTCCGCAAAGGGCTGAGCGGGAATTTTATCGTCGTCTTCACGTTCGGCGAGGAGATCGGCATGTACGGCTCGAAACACGTGGACCTGCAGCCGTACAACGTCAAAATGTGTTTTGTGTTTGACTGTTCGAAACGGCCCGGGACGTTCATTCAGTCCGCGGTCGGCAGTTCACTCTATACGGCGGTATTCCACGGCAAATCGTCGCATGCAGGCGTGGCTCCTGAAAAGGGAGTGAACGCAATACAGATCGCTGCTCGGGCGCTGGGTGCGCTTGCGGTGGGACGGCTGAGTCCGACGATGACCGCAAATATCGGGATGATCGCCGGCGGCGAGGCGACGAACGTCGTCCCTGACCGGTGCAGGGTGGATGGGGAAGTCCGGGAGTTCAACCAGCGCTCGATCGATGAGTATCTCGCGGAGGTGGAGGAGAAATTCTCCCGCGTCGCGACTGACAACGGCGGGTCTCTCACATTTGAATCGCAGATTGATTTTCCGCCGTTCGTCCTGGACCCCGACAGTGAGGCCTTCCGCACAATGACGGAGACGCTGGCGTCCGTTGGCCTTAGTCCGAACCCGATTCAGTACCTCGGGGGGAGCGATGCGAATATGCTTAATGCCAAAGGGATTCCAGCGATCAACATAGGCATCGGCGCGCAGAACCCGCACGGCAACGATGAGTTCATCCTTCTGGAAGACCTGGCCAAGACCGTGGAGATTGCGGAAGCATTGATCGCACGGAGCATCGGATGAACGCCCCCTGCGCTTCGCACCGGCTCTGCTTCGCCGTGATGGCTGTTGCTGTGACAGCGTGCACCGCTGCCGCACAGACGCCCCGGGGTACACTCTTTATCATCGGCGGCGGACACCGCACCACCGAGATGATGCGCCAGTTTGTGGACCTGGCAGGTGGACCCGGGAAGGCGAGACTGGTCGTGATTCCGAACGCCTCGGCTGACGGTGACACATCCTGCCGGGACATGGCAGAAGAGTTCCGTGCGCTCGGCGTCAGGACCGTGGACTGTTGTCTGCTGACGCACGAACAAGCGTCGGATCCCCGCTCTGCCGGGCAGCTTGACGGGGCGACCGGGGTCTACTTTACCGGCGGGGACCAGGTGCTCGTGACCAGGGCACTGGTCGGAACACCGGTGCACAGGAAGCTGCTGGAGTTGTATCGGGCGGGAGCAGTGATGGGGGGAACGAGTGCCGGCGCCGCCCTGATGAGCAAGGTGATGATAACGGGGGATGAGAAACTCAACAAGGATACGGTCAATGCATTCGTCTTTATAAAGAAGGACAACGTTGTTACGGTCGAGGGGATGGGTTTCCTGACGAACGCGATCATCGATCAGCATTTTGTCAGGCGGAAACGGCACAACCGGCTGATCAGCGTGGTCCTGGAGCACCCGGACCTCATCGGCGTCGGAATCGACGAAGCCACAGCGATCGTCGTTCGTGAAGGCGAACTCTTTGACGTGATCGGCCGCGGAAGCGTTGTGGTGTACGACGCGACCCGTGCAACGGGGATCAGGACCGACAGCCGGGGAAATCTGTCGGCGGAGGGCCTCTCGATGCATATACTTACCGCGGGGGATTCGTATGAGATGAATTCGCACACCGTTCGCCCTGCGGAGGATGCCCGATGAAGGCGCGGCTTTCATTCAACACGCTCCTGATCGTCTATGGTGTCGTCCTGCTCGTCGCGCTGGCGACATGGATCGTGCCCGGGGGTGAATACCGTCGGGAAGTCAAAGACGGGAAGACTCTTGTCGTGCCCGGATCATTTGTCTACGGCGAGAGCCGGCCCCAGGGGCCTGGCGCGGTGCTTGCGGCGCCGCTCAGGGGATTCGTCGAGGCCGCAAACATTATCGCATTTCTGTTCGTCATTGGCGGATCTTTCATGGTGATCCAGAGGACCGGGGCGATCACGGTGTCGCTTCATCGCATGGCCCTTGTGTTCGCCCGGAAGCCGCACCTTCAGAAATACTTCATCCCCGTGACCATGGTGATATTTGCGCTGGCAGGGGGACTTTTCGGCATGTGCGAGGAGACCATGCCGTTCGTGCTGATATTCATACCGCTTTCTCTCTCCCTCGGTTACGATTCACTTGTCGGCACGGCGATTCCGTTTCTGGGGGCCGCCGCAGGGTTTGCCGGGTCAGTCTTCAATCCCTTCACCGTCGGCATCGCCCAGCACATCGCCGAGCTCCCCCTCTATTCGGGGTACGAATACCGGATCGTCATCTGGGTGATCAGTACGGTCTCCATGGTCACATTCGTGATGCTGCATGCAGCCAGGGTCAGGAAGCAGCCGGAGCGGAGCCCGGTTTTTGATCTGGATCAGGAACGGAGGCGGACGCTCGAGCTTGAAGCCCGGGATGACCAGCAGATGACACCGGGGCACAAGCTTGTCCTGGGAGCGTTCATGCTGACGCTCGTCCTCCTCGTTTACGGCGTCCTCCGCCACGGCTGGTACATCACGGAGATTGGTGCACTGTTCCTCGGGCTCGGGCTTTTCGCCGGTCCGCTCGGCGGCCTGTCTCTGGCAAAATCGGCGGATGCTTTCAAGGAGGGTGCCCGCGACATGACGGGGGTCGCTCTTATTATCGGGTGCGCGCGCGCAATTCTCGTCGTTGCCGGCGACGGCAGGATCATTGATGTGCTCCTCTACTCGGTTGCGAGCACCATCGCCGGCCTTCACCCCATCCTCGCGTCGCAGGCCATGTTCGTCGCGCAGGGGGTTATCAACTTTTTCGTCCATTCCGGGTCGGGCCAGGCGGCCCTGACGATGCCTGTGATGGCTCCGCTGGCGGACGTCGTGGGGATCTCCCGGCAGACGGCGGTCCTGGCATTTCAGTTCGGGGAGGGATGGATCAATCCCATTCTCCCCACCTCCGGCGTCACGATGGGCGTGCTCGGGCTTGCGGGGATCTCCTGGGACCGCTGGTTCAGATGGATGCTCCCGGTGCAGGTGTATTTTTTCGTTCTCGCGCTTGTGTTGTTGATACCACCCTTTCTGTTTCATTACCACTAGCTCACCATTTCTCCAATCACTCCCGCAAGGAGGTGTTATGAAACGATTCATTGCTACCGCGGCGGTTGTCCTGGCGCTGCTCTCATGCGACTACGCGCATGCGCAGGTGTACGGCCAGGGAAACGGGTTCGGCTACAGCCTGAACAAATACGGACGTGTCCGCATCTATACGCCAGACACGAACGGGACCACCCAATTGAACCGGGCGTCCATTCTTCTGGCGCTCAGCAAGACGAACGTGGGCGATTATACGGAAGATGCCAACGCCGTGTCCGGACCGGCAATCACAGCCGACGGTCCCAGCCCCCGGACTGCGACGGTCCTGTTCGACAATTCGTACAATCTCCAGCAGCCAAAGGCCAAGGTCCGCCTGTCGACCTACACATGGCCGAACGATGCGTTTCTGATCGCCCGCTACACCGTTATCAATGATACGACAATCAGCTATCCCCTCTACCTGGGGCTTGCGGTGTCGCCCGAGCCCGGCGGGACATACGGCGGCGAGACCGTGACTTATGACGCCACAAAAAAAGTCGCTTACTTCTTCGTGTCGGGGACCGCGATGTACATGGGGGTCAAGCTGGTGAGCGGTTCACCCTATTCTTTCCACGTGCTTGACTATGGCGTGTATTCGCCGTCAGATCCAAGTTCCGACGCCGCCGACGATTCGACACGATACAATATGACAGCGCTTCCCGGATTCGATAATTCGCTCACGGTCGGCGCGAACGGATCGATCTACAATCTGAACGTCGGCGCGGTGACGATCGCCCACGGTGACTCCTCGACGTTCAGCGTCGCCTACGTCTGGGGGACCACGTTGAGCGCCATGCAGGCCGCGGCTGATTCGGCCGATGCGCGCTACAAGAAGGTGTTCACATCGATCCTGCAGACATCTCAGGCCGTTCCTCAGAGGACATCGCTCCTTCAGAACTACCCGAATCCCTTCAACCCGGCGACCCTGATTGAGTTCCAGCTCCATCACGCAGGGGAAGTGTCGTTGAGAGTCTATGACGTCCTCGGGCGGGAAGTCGCCGTGCTTGCGAACGGCACGCTGAATGCAGGGACGTACCGCGTCCCCTTCGACGGGCGCCAGCTTGCAAGCGGCATCTACTACTACAGGCTCGTCGCAGGTTCATTCACCGACTCGAAGCGCATGTTGCTCGTGAAATAACCGATGAAACGGGCAGGCGGGAACGGGGCAGAGGAGCGGCGCGGATCGCCGGACCTGGAAGCACTCATCCAGCGGAAGTACCCCGAGCTTCCGGAGAACCAGCGCAAAGTGGCTGATTTTCTCGTCCAGCATATCCGCGAGGCGCCGTTTCTCTCCGTCATGGAGATCGAAGACCGAAGCGGGGCCAGCAAGGCGACTGTCGTCAGGCTGGCCCAGAGCCTCGGGTTCTCGGGCTTCCTCGAAATGCGCGGGAAGCTTATAAAACGCGTTCAGTCCCAGATGCGGATTACGGAGATGTTTCCCCTGCTCCCGCGGACGAGCCGAGAGGAAACGCTCACGGCGGTCGCCGACCAGGATGTCAGGAACATCAACGAGACGATCAACCAGCTGGACCGGAAGGTCTTCGCGGACGTTGCACGGATGATTCTCAGTGCCGCGCGCGTGTATACGCTCGGCCTGGGAATCTCCTCGCTCATGGCCAGGATCCTCGCGTACTCGCTCAGCCAGGTGGCGATCCGGTCGACGTCGCTCGTGCATGACTATGAGACCTTCATCGAACAGATCCACCAGTTCGACCGCTCGGATCTGATCATCGCGTTCTCGTTCCCTCCGTATTCGAAGGAGACGATCGAGGTTGCCAGGGCGGCCGCAAAGAGGAAAACAACGATCGTCGCGGTAACCGACAGGGTGACATCCCCTGTGAGCGTGTACGCCGCACGCGTGCTCCCTGTCGTCAGCCAGAACATGCTGTTCACAAATTCTTTCTCCGCCATTTCCGTTATAATTAATGCCCTCACCACGGAGGTCGCTCTCCTGAACAAGGCGAAAGCATTGAAGAACCTGAGGGAGTGCGAGAGACTGCTCGAACGAACGGGACACTACTACGCAGGGTAGAGGAATCGCCATGAAACCAACCCTTTGCCTTTTCCTGGTCCTCCTCGCGGGGGCCGGCACGCTGATTGCGGGAACAACAGGGAAGATCAGCGGTCACATCACGGACGCAGGAAGCGGTGAATCACTTGTCGGTGCAAACATGGCCCTCGTCGGCGCGCCGCTCGGGGCGTCGACGGGCACCGACGGGACCTATGTCATACTGAACATCCCGCCGGGAACGTACGATCTGCGGGTGACGCTCGTGGGCTACGGCCCCACGCTGATCAAGGGTGTGCGGATCGTGGCCGACCAGACGACGACACTTGACGCGAAGCTCGAGGTTGCAGCGGTGGGACTGGCGGAGGTGGTGATCCAGGCCGAGCGGCCGATGGTACAGAAGGACGCGACGGCCACAATCGCCGTCATCAACAGCGAACAGATCAAGATGATGCCGGTGAAGGACTTCGTGGAGGTGCTCCAGATGCAGTCGGGTGTGGTGGCTGACGGCAGGAACCTCTATGTGCGGGGGGGCCGCTCGAACGAAGTTGCCTATCTCATCGACGGCATGTACGTCAAGGACCCGGTCCTGGGGACTTCGGGGACGAGGATCCACAACGAAGCCATTTCGGAGCTGGTGTTTCTCGACGGGTCGTTCAATGCCGAGTACGGGAATGCGCTCAGCGGAGTTGTCAACATCGTGACGAAGGAGGGGGGGAAGGACTTTACAGGGTTGCTCGAAGGCCGCACGAGTGAATTCGGCATCAGTCCTTACAATCAATACCGGGAGGACCGGGTCGCGGCATTGATCAGCGGCCCGATTGCGGGTGATAACCTGAACTTCTTTGCAAGCGGCGAACGGGACGCCCGGGGAAGCTGGCTCCCCTTCGGCTACGACCGGACACTCTCCTTCATCGGGAAAGTCAGCGGAACACTCATTCCCGGGTTTAAGACAACCCTGACGGGGAGGTACAGCGCGAACGACAACCGGCCGTACGATCAGAGCTGGAAATACATCGGCAATCAATACCTGAAGGTCCGGGAAAAGAGCAGGCAGACTCTCCTCACTGTCACACACACGGTTCTTCCGAATCTTTTCTACGACGTGCGGTTGTCGTATTTTAACCAGTCGTACTATTCGGGGATCGACAAGGATACCTCGCAGTATCTCTCCACGGGGAGCCGGCAGTACTTCCGGAACGCCGGGCTGGGGACCGAGTTCTATTCCCTGGCGGATCCGGTTGAAGTCACCGATAACCGGACGGAGACGTTCAACGTCCGGGGAGACCTCACCTGGCAGATCGGGCGCAATAACGAGGTACGCACGGGTTTCGACTTCAAGAAACACAACCTTTCCTATTTCGACGTCTACGATCCCAAGCGGGTCGCTCCGTATGTCACGGATTTCGACAAACACCCGGTCGAGGGGGCGGCCTACATCCAGGACAAGATCGAAATGAGCTCGCTCGTCGTCAGCCTCGGGCTCCGGTTCGATTATGCCGATCAAAGGGCGCCCTTCCGGAGCAACCCTCTCGACCCCGCATCGATCGTCCCCTCGAAGGCGAAGACACAGTGGAGTCCGCGTCTCGGCGTCGCCCACCCGATAAGCGACCGGACGGCACTCCACTTCTCGTACGGACATTTCTTTCAGAATCCCGACTACGAGCGCCTGTATGAAAATTCGCAGTATGACGTCCACGTCAACCAGCCGATCTTCGGCCAGCCGGATCTCAATGCCGAGAGGACGACGGAATACGAGGTGGGCATCACGCATCAGTTCAGCCCGACATTTACCGCCTCTTTTACCGCCTATTACAAGGATATTACCGGCCTCATAGGAACGATGTATTACCCGCCGTTCCAGGATGGGAGATATGTCGGCTACTACCTGTACGTCAATGAGGCATATGCCAACGACAAGGGTTTTGAGACCCGCCTGACCATGCGAAGGTCGAAGTATCTGGCGGGATCGCTCACGTATACCTACTCGGTGGCGAAAGGGAGCGCATCGTCCGAGCTGGAGAACTATCCCAGTACGACGCAATCCACGCTTCTGTACCCGCTGAATCAGGACAGGACGCATCTCCTGAACGCCAACGTCAGCGTGATGTTCCCCGCCGACGACGGCCCTTCCATGTTCGGATCGTATCCTCTGGAAAACACGTACTGGAACGTGATCATCCGCGTCAACAGCGGGGCGCCGTACACGCCATCGAGCAGACGCAGCAGCTTCATCCCGATCAATTCCGCCCGCATGCCGACGACGTACTCCATCGATCTCGAATTCGGAAAATCGTGGAAGTTCGGCCAGTTTGGGTTCGAACCGTTCGTGGAAATTCTCAACCTTACGGACCACAAAAATGTCCTGTATGTCTGGCCGGACACCGGCGAACCCGACGTCACATTTGATACCGCCCACTCGACAGAATACCTCCAGGACCCGAGTAACTACGGGCCCCCGCGGCGAATCCGGATCGGCGCACGGCTGACGCTGTGAGCCACGCACGCGGTGTTCGACCGTCAGCGGCTTCATCCCCAGGCGCGAAAGGACAATCAATCATGACAATGAGCTCTCACGGAAGATCCAGTGCCGCGATCGCACGCTGCGCCCTGTGTCTCGTGTGGTGCCTGGCCTTCACTCCGGGGCGCGCAGACGCACAGGAGAAGAAAAACAGGAAGGAGGACGAGAGGCCCCTGACGGTGCAGAAGTCCTCCGACATACTCGACCGCGCAGGCGGGGCGCATACGAAGAGCAACATCGGCTCCTATTTCGTGAACAGGGGAAAACTCTACGCATCGGACTACTCGCAGGGTCCGACGTTCGAGTGGCCGATCGGATCCACGCATGAGTTCGTCTACCGGGCGAACCCCTACGTCGGCATTCCGGGCAACGTGGTCCAGGGTAGGTTCTACAGCCACTCGGAATGGGAGGCGGCGGCCGGATACAACAACCGCGATAGCGCACAACCGGCATTCAGCGACAGGCCCTACACGTGGCCGGCAGGCGGATGGCCGGTGAAGGACGCGTCCGGGAAGCCTGTTTTTGTCTCGAACCAGGACAGCTACTGCGTGTACAACGATTCGCTGAACACCGTGGGGATACTCAACCTTCAGATAAACCAGACCGGCTATGCCTTCAGCCAGAAGAACGTTCGTGACATGGTCATCTACATTTTCGATGTCACGAACCGGTCGACCCGGACCTACGACAGTGTCTACTTCGGCGTCTATGCCGATATCTCCTGCGGTGGATCCGACAAGGTGCAGGATTACGGGCACCGCCGGATGGTGTTCGATAAGTCGCTGAACCGGCTCTACCTGTACAAGCCCAGCGGTGTCTCGTTTCAGTGGAATGGCGCGCCGAGCGGCTACTTCGGAGTGATTCTGATGCAAACGCCAAAGGTCAACGGCACACAACTCGGTATCACCGACTGGCATTATAATCACTATGCGGATGATCAGGACCAGGACTGGGTGCAGTACGGTACACTCTCCAGTTCGCCGGCCCTTTTTACAGACATACTCGGCCCGAAGTTCTTCCACCCCGGGGCGAACGCCCCCGATCTTCACTATGACGACCCGGCGACGATCCCGGCGGACGGCGATGATATCGTTTCCACGATGGGATCGGGTCCGTACAGGCTTGCACCCGGTGATACGCTCAGGTTCATCACTGCGTGGGTGGCGGCGGGAACGGCGTCCGATATGGACCAGATTACCTCCAATGCGTACAAACTGCTGGCGCAGGAGTTCGTCACTTCGAAACCCCCCGGGGCTCCGAAGGTGACGGCTGTTCCCGGGGACAGGAAGGTCCTCCTGACGTGGGACAACACGGCGGAGAGCTCGCGTGACATTTTCACGAACGCGGTCAACTTCGAAGGGTACCACCTGTACAAGAGCGTCGACAAGGGGCAGCACTGGGATCAGATCGATCGGAACTCCGTGGCAATCGGTCCGGACCCTGTTCCGCTTGCATCCTTTGACAAAATCGACGGCATGGGAAAGGAGACCGGCCTCCAGTACAGCTTCATCGATTCGAATGTGACGAACGGATTTGAATACTGGTATTCGGTAACGGGATACACGGTGCCGGATGCAGACAATGCTGTCCTGGAAACTCCCCTTGGACGCGCGGGGGATAACAATGTGGGAGTCGCGGTCCCCCGATCCACGGCAACAGCCCGAACACCTGTCGGGACGACCCCGGTGCAGAAGACCGGGACCGGAACGGCAAACGTCCTCTTCCGCGTCACTGCGCTTGATATCCCTCCGGCAGGCGGACTCACGTACGACGTAAGCTTCGCGCCCGCTGCAACCCTGGAGCAAGGCAACCCGCGGATGACGGTGCAGGTCGGCATCGATTCCGTCGGGTTGCGGACCTCGGAGACATACAGCCTCGCGTTTGCCTCGCCGACGCAGTTCGTGCTGCGAAATCTGACCGAGAAGACGGTCCTCATCGCGTCCGGCACATTGACATCGGGTGCGCCAATCCTCTTTGAAGGGATCCGTCTGACCGTGACGGTGGCCTCCGCGTCCCCGGCGGATCTTCCCAAACAGGGGGATTCGCTCGTGGTGTGCCCCGGCGTGAAGGTCGACGTCACGGGGCAGCAGAATGTCCTGCCGCTGCAGCCGTTTGAGTACGGGACCGCCTATGCCACGTCCAACGGCGTGGTGTTCTCGATCACGCCGGCCGACACGTTCGCGCAAAGCCGGATCACGTACCGGGACCGTTACAGCTTCACGACAACCGCAGCCGCGCTGAGTCCCGCCGCGACCACTGACGACCTGGGGAAAATCAAGGTGGTGCCGAACCCGTACATCGTGTCTTCCCGGTACGAGCAGGAATTTGGGATTCTTCGCAAAGAGCCGCTCCGGCAACTCAAGTTCAACAACCTGCCGGCGAAATGCACGATCTATATCTTCTCCCTGGCAGGCGACAAGGTCCAGACCATTGAGCACTACAGCGACAATGGCACGGAAACATGGGACATGCGCACGGCGGGGAACCGTGAGATCGCCCCCGGGGTGTACATCTACCTCGTGAAGACGGATACAGCCGAGAAGACCGGCCGCTTTGCGGTGATCAAATAGGAGGATGGCCATGAAGAGAGTGATTCTTCTTGCCCTCGCGATCGCACTCTGCCAGGTTCAAACGAGAGCGCAGAATCCGAATATCGGGACAGCAGGAGCACAGTTCCTGAAAATCCCGGTCGGTCCCCGGGCGGCGGCCATGGCCGGCGCGTTCGTGTCCAACACCGATGACGCGTCTTCACTCTTCTGGAACCCGGCCGGGATCGTCGGCGTGAAATCCGGCGCGCTGTTTGCCGCGCATACCGACTGGTGGGAAACGATCAAGCTGAACCACGCCGCGCTTGTGGAGTCGTTCGAGGACATCGGCTCATTCGGCGTCTCCGTCACGGTGCTTTCGATGGGCGAAATGGAGGTCACGACCGAAGATCAACCTGAGGGGACCGGCCAGTCATTCGACGCACAGGACGTGATGATCGGCGTCAGCTATGCCCGGAGGCTGACAAATGAATTCAGCGTCGGCATCACTGCGAAGTACGTGCAGCAGCGGATCTGGAACGAATCGGCGAGCGCCATCGCGTTTGATATCGGGACCCAGTACCGCATCGGGTTCCGGGATCTGACCATCGGCATGAGCATGATGAATTTCGGCGGCAACATGACGTACGCCGGTCCGGACCTCGGGGTCAAATACACCGTGGACCCGAACAATGCCGGCGTGCGTCTTGCACCGGCCAATCTTGCCCCGGATGACTATCCACTCCCCCTTCATTTCCAGGTCGGGGTTTCGATGTCTCCGTATACCAGCGAGAACTTTTCGATGCTGCTTGCGGTCGATGTTGCGCACCCGAACGACAACCAGGAGGAGGTGAATGTCGGGACGGAGTTGACCATTCTCCGCCAGTTCTTCCTCCGCGGGGGGTACCGGTTCGGGTACGACATCGAGAAGGCAACGTTCGGTGCCGGCGTGGCTCTCCCGCTCGGCGGCCTCAACCTGACCGTCGACTACGCCTATGCGATGTACAACCTGCTTCCCAACATCAGCCGGATCTCGGTCGGCATGGCGTTCTGATGCGCACCGCCTTACGTGTTGCGGCGGCCCTGGCACTCTTCGTGCGCCCGGGCTTTGGCCAGGGATCCGTGCTTCTGGTCGGCGGCGGAAGCGAGAATTACAACGACTGGTCGGATGCCCCGTATCGCTGGCTTGTGCAGCACGCGCCTAACGGTCATATCCTCGTTCTCCATTACTCCACCGCCTCGACTTTTCTCCCCGCGTATTTCCAGTGGCTGGGGGCGACCTCGGCGACAAACCTCATCATCCCGTCGGCCGCCACGGCGAATGATACGAACACCGCGAACGCGATTCTCGCCTGCGACGGGATCTTCCTGCGCGGAGGGGACCAGTGGCAGTATATCTCACTCTGGAGGGGGACGCTCGCCGAGACGGCACTCCGGCAGGTCTTCCAGCGGGGAGGTGTGATCGGAGGGACCAGCGCGGGGATGGCCGTTCTGAGCCAGGTGATTTTTGACGCGCGCAACACCTCCGTCGATCCACGCGACGCGCTGAGAGATCCTCTTTCCTCGGGGATCACATTTACAGAGAACTTCCTCGGGTTTGTCCCCGGGGTCCTTGGCGACACGCATTTCTTTGAGCGCGGGCGCCTGGGCAGGCTGATGGCAATGCTCTCCGTCTACAGGGAGCGCAACGGCCGGTGGATCACCGGTGTCGGAGTCGATTACAGCACAGCGCTTGCGATCGACATGAGCGGGGATGCCCGGGTCATGGGGGCCGGGACGGTGACAGTTTTGCGCGGGACTGCCGGGACAACCTACTCGATCGCGCCCGGCAACCCGTTGGCCATGTCGAATCTTCGGATGGACATGCTGACGCCCGGCTACCAGATCAATCTTTCCAGCGGCGAGATCCGGCCTCCCTCAGGTGCGCTTCCATTCTCACCGAACGAGGTGCACTGCGTTGCCTCGCCACTTATACTGGACGGGAGCGGATCGGCGGCACTCTGGACAGGCGCGACAGGGAGTCTGAATCATTTCGTAGCGGCGCTCTCATCGCCGGCGGATACCGTCGGGGTGATCTCCCGGGCCGGGTCCACATCAGGCTCGGCGAGCGTTGGCGCTTTTCTGGATGCGAGGGGGGTCGCCTGGCGCGCACTCGGTGTCAGCGACGGGACGAAGAACGACCCTGCCCTGGCCGCGCTGTGCCACGGGTGCAGGGGGTTCGTCTTCGTCAGCAACAGTGCGGAGAGTCTTGCGGGTTTCTTCACGTCGACGCTTCTGGGTGCTTCGTTCGCGGCCCAACTCCAGAACAACTCCCCGGCCCTGATGCTCTCCGGCGACTGTGCTCTGGCCGCAGACAGCGCCGTCGGGAGTATCGGGGCAGATGCCGATGGCGCCTACTACGGCACACTGACACGCCTGAAGGGGCTCGGCATCGCCCGAGGAATTGAAATCATGCCGCGTCTCTATGATGACGCGGACTCGATCGACAATCGCTTCAGCGGTCTTTTCTGGGGAATGGGGAGGTCGAGAGCGGCGTACGGCCTCCTCCTGGACGGGGGAACTTCAGCACAGGTAAGCTCTGCAGGGCTTCTGAGCATCTCCGGGACGACCCCGGCAATCGTGGTCGACGCCCGCGGGGTCACCTCGCTCGACTTTCCATCATTCCGCGCCAATGTGAGGTCCAATCCACGTGTGGGTGCCGCGCTGGTAGGCGCCGTGATCCATGTCGTCCGCGACGCGCAGACATTCGATCTCGCCTCCGGCGAAATCCTCGGCGTGCGCACTGTCCGGCCGGCCCCTCCGGAGGATTTCTTCCTCTCGCAGAGTTATCCGAATCCCTTTAACCCGGCGACCCGTCTCCAGTTCCGCATCGCACGGCATCAACCGGTTCGCCTGATCGTCTACGACCTCACAGGGAAGGAGATCGCGACGCTCCTGGATGGACCGGTGGATCCCGGGACGTACACTGTGACCTTCGACGGGAGCGGACTCGCCAGCGGCGTGTATTTCTGCCGGCTCCTCTCTCCGCCTTTCGCACAAACCCGAAAACTCGTCCTGATCCGATGAAAGCTCCCGCACGGTCCGTCGTCCGATCCACAGGTCTCTGCGCACTCCTGTTGCTTCTCGCGCTTCCAGTTCGCCCGCAACCACGATTACAATCCCCCGTCGAACGTTCCGGTTTCGAACGGCTGACCTCCTACGACACGCTGCAGGCGTTTCTGGAAACCCTGGACGGGAGGGGACATTGCACGGTCAGGCGTATTGCGCAGACGCACAAGGGGCGGAGTGTGTCGTCAGTTCTCGTCACTTCCTCCCCCCGTTTCGGCGAGGATACGTTGAAGCTGCGCGTGATGCTCTTCGCACAGCAGCATGGGGACGAGCCCTCGGGAAAAGAAGCACTGACACTCCTCCTTGCACGGATTGCCGGGCTCGACCTGGACCGGATTCTCTCGCGGATTGACCTGATCATCGTCCCCCAGATGAACCCCGACGGTTCGGAACTCCGCCAGCGGCGCACCGCGGATGACGTCGACCTCAACCGCAATCATCTCCTGCTGACTTCGCCTGAAACACGCGGGCTCCACGATCTCTTTGACACCTGGTGGCCCGAGGTGACGATGGACATTCATGAGTACGGGCCGAACAGCCGGGCCTGGAGCGATTCCGGTTTCGTGAAGTCCGTCGACGTCCAGCTTGGCATGCTGACCAATCTCAACTCGTCCGGGGCGCTCCGCGTGTATGAGAGGGGTTCGGCCTTCCCCTTTGTCGATTCGACGATGCAGAAGTGCGGCTACTCGTTCCATGAATACATTGTCGGCTCGCCGGAGGATTTCATCCGTTACAGCACGACGGAGCCCAATGACGGGCGGCAGAGTTTCGGGATACTGAACACGCTCTCGTTCATTCAGGAAGGACGCGGCGGCACGGAGCTTGAGGATGGTCTGGAACGGCGCGCCAGGTCACAGTGTGCTTCCATCGAGGCGCTGCTGGCTTTCTGTGCCGGCCGGTCCGCGGAGATCCGCACTCTCGTAGCCCGTGAACGCCGGGCGCTGGTCGCGGGTCGGGGACTGCCGGTCGTTCTCTGCATGGACCATTTCGTCGGGGGGAGGAAGATGATCATCCCCGTCCGGCGCGTACCCTCGGGACGGGATACGCTCTGGCAGGTGCATCCGCTTCACGACCAGGTGAAGCCCCTCTGCACGCGCTCCCTCCCGTCCGGCTACATCATTCCGGGAGAACTCACCGGCATCAGGGAGATTCTCGACCGCCACCACGTGCAGCGGGAGATCGTTGTCGGTTCGCGGCGGGTGGATGCCGTCGCCTACATAATCGAGAGCGTGCAACCCGACACCCTGGAGGGGGAGTGGCATCCCAGGCCGTCACTCCGGGCCGAAAAAGTCAAAAGGGTTCTGCGTACGGGAGATATCGTCGTGCGTACGGATCAAACCCGTTCGCTCTTCCTGGGGATTCTCCTGGAGCCCGAATCGATGTGGGGGCTCGTCAAGTACGACGGCTTCAGTTCACTGCTCCAGGGGAGGGAGTATCCGATACTCAGGATCCCGTGAGCAGGCGGCAATGCATAGGAGGAGAATCCGATGCGCATTAAGAGAATTGAATTGCGACACACGAAAATGGAGCTGGTGTCCCCGTTTGAAACCTCCCTGGGTGTGGAACTCTTCGAGGAACATATCATCGTGCGCGTGGACGGGGACGGCGTCACCGGTTGGGGGGAATGCGTCGTGGAACCGACACCCTCGTATTCTTACGAGACGCTGCAGACCGCCTGGCATATATTGAAAGATTTCCTCATCCCGGGAATCCTGGGAAAAGAGATCACCGGCGTGGGGGACGCGCTTGCGCTGAACGCCTGGGTCAGGGGGCACCGGATGGCGCGGGCGGGACTCGAGGCGGCTCTGTCGGATGCCTTCGCCAGGGCCCGAGGGGTCTCCCTTTCGGCGTTCCTCGGCGGGACGCGTGTGCGCATACCCGTCGGCGTCAGTGTCGGTCTCCAAGCGACGCCGGCGGAGCTCCTTCGCGTGATCGGAGGCTACCTGGCGGACGGATACAAGCGGATCAAGATCAAGATTGCGCCGGGAAGGGATATCGCCCTCGTGCAGGCGGTCCGGAAAGAATTCCCGGATATCCAACTCCAGGTAGATGCAAACTCAGCGTTCACGCTGAACGATAGTGATATGCTCCGCTCGCTGGATGATTACAGCCTCCAGCTCGTCGAACAACCCCTTGGCTACGATGACATCTACGATCATTCCCTCCTGCAGAGGCAGATGAGGACGCCGATCTGCCTCGACGAGAGCATCTACAATCTCTCCGATACGCGTGCGGCGCTTGCGCTGGGGAGTTGCCGCATCATCAATATCAAGCCGGGGCGCGTCGGGGGCTACACGGAGTCGATCAAGATTCACGACTTTTGCGCGTCGCAGAACGTACCCGTGTGGCACGGGGGGATGGATGAATCGGGGATCGGACGGGCGGGCAATGTGGCGCTCGCCTCCCTTTCCAACTTCATGCTTCCGGGAGATATTTCAGCGACAAAGCGGTACTACAGGGAAGATATTGTCGAGCCGGCGTTCGAGGTGGACGCGGACGGAACGATGGCTGTGCCTACGAAGCCTGGCATCGGCGTCGATGTGATGATGGAGAGACTGGAGAGGGTTACCGTTCGAAAGGAAGAGTTCAGGATGTAGTTACGCAGGCCCCTGGGCCTTTACCTGTGGACGTGTCTTCGCCGCGACCTCCTGTGTGGCGCGGGGTCGGCGCGGTTTTTTTGAGCGTGGCGTCGGTGCTTTCTTTCCTCCTTTGCGGGGGGGCTTCGCCTTCCCGGCATTCCGTTCTATCGCCTTCATCGCTTTCCGCAGATGTTTATGGATGAACGACAGATCTTTCCTTCCCGCATCGCCCATCTTGGAACTCTTCTGATGTATCCCGGCGGCAAGACGGCCGATTTCCCTTTGCAATGCTGCCGATTTCGCTTTCGACATGTGGTCGCCTCTCTGTTATTTTTCGATTGCCCAATAATAGGCGAAACTCCCGCCAATGTCAATGAAGCGTCCGGCAGTTGTTATTCACCTGCGGGCAGAAATCCTTCTTCGTCAGGTGGAACATGTCCACACTGGCCTTGCAGGCAGAAAAGGGACGAAGCTCTCAGAAACAGGAATCCCAGCAACCAGGGTGGAGAGGGATGTGGGGGCTCTTCCGCTTGACACAGTTCGAAAGATTTCGTAAAGAGTATAAGCTATTTTCCCCTGGTCTGGTTCCAATTTTGCGCCACGTCCTTCGTGTCGGGGGCATTCTTCCAGTCGCGCCGGATGATGCTCGCGAAGCAACACGCCCTCCGAACTCTAGTGAGGACACCGCATGCATTCCCGGTGTCCGCCCTCTTCATGAAGTTACTTCAATCCTCTTTTCTTCTTTTCTATGAACACCTGGGCGTCGACGGGCGATGAACAGATGGGGCATACATAACTGCGAGTGGTCTCGTTGAAGTCCGGCTCGCGCGTCTGCCTGCAATTCGGACATCGGATTGTGAGAGGTCTTTTGTCTTCCCGTTTTGCCACAGTGCGTTCCCGGTCATTGGGAATTCTGATTCGTCGCAGCGGGCTGCTTTTCCTCTGTCCTTGGCTGCAACGACGCTGATGTCAAATAAAAAAGATAGGAATAATACATGACAATGTCATCCGACCGCTCGAATCGATTTGTCAATCAGGCGCCCGGCGCTGACGCATTTGATTCTGTCAGGGCAGCCATCTATCTTACTTACGTGCGGTTTGTGTATGGATGATCTGGGTAATCATTTGAACCCAATGTGACACCTATACCGGCAAAGGGGAGCAGAGGTGTACCGAATGAATAATGTCGTCGGAGGGTTCATCGGACTCCTTGGTCTGGTCGCGACTGCCGCGTCGCAATCGCTGAATGTCAGCTCCCCTGCGCAGGCGTGGAACCTCGTCTGGTCGGACGAATTTGACAGTACGAGCATCAACGGGTCCAACTGGACCTATGACACCGGAGGCGGTGGATGGGGGAACGGTGAACTGGAGAACTACACAAATCGAGCGGCGAACGCGTCCCTCCAGAATGGGGCGCTCCTGATTGTTGCGAGGAAAGAGTCCTACGGTGGAAGCAGCTACACATCCGCCCGGCTCAAATCTCAGAATCTTCGGTCCTTTACATATGGAAGGATCGAAGCCCGGCTCAGGCTTCCTGCGGCCCAGGGATTATGGCCGGCCTTCTGGATGCTCGGGAGCAGCATAAATCAGGTCGGTTGGCCGAAGTGCGGAGAGATCGATGTCATGGAACACATCAACACCGTTCCCCTTGTGCAAGGGACAATGCACTGGGACTACAACGGTCATGTCTCGTCCGGGGGAAGCACTTCATGCGACGTGACGCAATACCACGTCTATTCCATAGAATGGAATTCGGGCGCGATAACATGGTTTGTCGATGGAAGCCAGTACTGGCAAGGGAGTATCGCGAACAACATCAACGGCACGGATGAGTTTCATGCTCCCTTCTTCATAATTCTCAATCTTGCGGTAGGTGGAAGCTGGCCGGGGAACCCGGATGCCACAACCCCATTCCCGGATACCGTGTACGTTGACTACGTCAGGGTCTATCAGCTTGCGACGAATGTCGGAAGGGATCTCCAGGGACAGACTCCTGATCAGTGCGTTCTCCTGCAGAACTATCCCAATCCCTTCAACCCGACGACGACAATCCGTTACGGAATTCCCCACCGTTCGGCGGTGAAAATCACTCTCTACAATACACTGGGCCAACCTGCAGCGGAATTTGTGAACGGAGAGATGGATCCCGGGTACTACGAATTGACGTTGGACGGAAAAGGGATGTCAAGCGGCGTGTATTTCTGCAGGCTGACCGCCGGGGAGAACGTCCGGACCCGCCGGTTGCTCCTCCTCAAGTAGTAAGTCTGTTTTTCCGGCCAGACGGAGAAGAGCTTCGGGCTTGTAGGGACTGACTCTGGTCATGACGAGCACAATCAGGGGCTCCCCCCCCGGGCAGCGTATGACGTTCCGGGCCGGCCGCTGACGGTGCTTGTGAACGAAGAAAAACCGGCGGGGAATTCCCCGGTCGCATTCGATGCCGCTGGATTTGCAAACGGAGTCTCTCTACTACGGGCTTCGGGGTGCAGGCTTTGTCCGGACCCGGACGATGCTTCCCCTGAAGTCACGCTCACACTCTCTCACTCATAACGGAGGTCCCCCATGATTCCGAAGACACTGTTCTTTCTCCTGTTTGTGGCGTGTTCTGCCACAGCGCTGGCCCAGGACCCGAACCCACCTCAGACCGGGAGCACAAAAACCCCGGTGATTAAACAACGCCAGATGAACCAGAGGGCGCGCATAAGGCAGGGGGTCCGTAGCGGGGAACTGACGAAAGGGGAGGCGAGGAACCTGAGGCAGGAACAAAGGACGATTCAGGCCGAAAAACAGATGGCGAAGGCGGACGGCAAGGTGACGCCTGCGGAGAGGGCGAAGCTGCGACGGGACCAGAACAAAGCCAGCAAGGATATCTACCGCCTGAAGCATAACAACCGTGAGCGCGGGGAACAGCCCCTGACGAAGTAATCCGGATGAAACCAATAAGCGGGGCTATGATCTCTTCCGGCGTCCCCCGCTGAAGCACGTTGACCGAATCGATAGTCCCTTTGTCGCCCGGTACCCGAGTGCCCGCTTCACGGATGCCGGGTCGTGACGCGTCAAACACATGGTCCTGGTCATCGTCGCTGCGTGCATCGGCTCCTGCACGCCGTCCACTTCCGCCGGACCTGCTCCGGGGGTGCACGATCCCGGCGTGTGCGGAGGTCCCCCTGGAGCGGGAGGAGCGCTCCCCGGCCTCACGGCGGACGAGACGACGTTTTTCCAGGATGGCCTCACGAGGTCCCTTGAGATGGATAGACGCACAGTGTGAAACGGAAATCGGAAAAGGATGCATACCTCCGTATCTGGCGCACGGTGTACCGCATACCAAGGGGGAAGGTCGCATCATACGGGACGATCGCGACTTTGAGCGGGTTCCCCCGCCAGGGGCGTCTGGCCGGATATGCTCTTCATAATCTCCCCGTTGGTACGGGGGTCCCCTGGCACAGGGTCGTTAATGTCAGGGGGATGATCTCGCTTCCGGGGAAGAGAGGAGAAAAACAGACACGCCTTCTGCGGGAGGAAGGGATCGTATTGACCCGGGGGCGCATCAATATGGAGAATTTCGAATGGCGAACCGTGTATAGGTCACGCAAAAGAAAATTGACATAGAAGCAGATTTTACTTGACATTTATAATTTATATGTGTACAGTTCATGTATGAATGACTATGGAGCTTGTCCGACTGACGGTACACTGGGCCTTCTGACTCTCCTCATCAGGAATGGACGATTGGCAGAATCCAGATTGGATCAGGCTCTCGGGTCTGCAGGTTTGACATTTGTCAAGTGGCGGATGCTCGATGCTATCGTGAAGGCGGAATCGCCTGTCTCTCTCGGTAAACTCGCGGAACACCTGCATTGCGTGAAATCGAACGTCACACAGTTGACAGATCGGCTGGAGGCAGAAGGGACTGTCAGGCGAGTTTCAGATCAGGAGGACCGGCGCAGCATACTCATGGAGCTGACCGAATCAGGGAGGAATATGCATAAAGACGGACTGGAAGCGCTACAATCGACAACTCGTGAGTTCTTTGCCAGTTCGAGCGAGGAACAGAGGAACTCCCTGAGACGTTTCCTGGAGATCCTGAGTGGAGCTTGAATCCCATTGGAAATGCGGTCGGTTTTTTTTGTATATATAATTCACTTCTGTACTGTTCTTTAATGTACAACCGCTCCGTCATAAAGGGGCACAAACCAGAAAGGAAGAAACAATGGCAGCAATCGGATTGTTGATCGCCCGCCTCATCGTCGGGATAGCCATGGCGGCACACGGCTCGCAGAAGGCATTCGGCTGGTTCGGGGGTCATGGCTTGAAGGGAACTGGGGGCTTCTTTGAGTCGCTGGGTTACAAGCCCGGCGTTCTGTTCGCAGGCTTTGCAGCCTTCGGTGAACTGGCAGGGGGCTTACTGACGGCACTCGGACTCTTCGGTCCCATCGGCCCGGCCTTAATTGTTCTCGTGATGATCGTCGCCGCCGGCACCGTCCATGTCCAGAACGGCTTCTTCGCATCCAAGAACGGATACGAGCTCCACGCATTCTATGTCGCGGCCGCGCTTGCGCTCACGTTCGGTGGTCCGGGGACGCTCTCACTTGACGGCGTCCTGGGTCTGGATCGGTACTTCAGCGGCCCGGTCGACGCGACAGTGATCGGGGCCGGGGTCGTGATCGGCCTCATCAACCTCACGCTCCGCCGCACTGCCCGATCAGGGGGAACGCATACGGTCGCAACCCCCGGTGCATGAGGGTCGTGATTACACGATCATGACAACCCCCGGGATCTGCTCACTGCACTTCGGTCCCTTCCCCTCGGGGAGGGGTATTCCGGAGGAAAGGTGAAGCCCACTCCCGGGGGGAAGGGAACCCGTTGGAGTGGGAGCTGTTCAAAGATGATTTGAGTCTCGCATTCCACTTTCGTACATTAAGTACTCCGGGATACGCTCCCGGGAGAACGGCCTCCTACTCCCGAAGACCCGACCCGTATCGCACCCCTTATTGAAGGATTTGAATGGAATCGCAGATTCGGCCCGCGACAACTCATGCTTTGATCACACCAGGTTCCAACCGACCACTCCACGCTTATGCGGCATACGCTTTCCTGCTACTGTTCCTCGGCACTCTCAGTGCGGCGTCTGTCTCCGCCCAGTGGGTTCAGACAAACGGCCCGGGCGGAGGGCATGTCTATTCAATTTATGCCGCCGGCCCGGGCCTTATCGCCGGAACATCCGGCGGTCCCTATGTTTCCAGCAATGGTGGGACATCCTGGACCCCTGTGAATTCCGGAATTCCGGGCAGGGTTGTCTATGTCTTCAACGGTTCCGGCGCGGGTATACTCGCCGGCACAGATGAGGGAATGTATCTCTCCAGTGACGGCGGGTTCAACTGGGCCGAATCTGATTCCGGGCTGGGTGCGAAGTCGGTGAGGGCGTATGCAACCATCGGCACACGCCTTTACGCCGGGACGGTGGGAGGGGGAGTGTTCCTGTCGACAAATGCCGGCGCCGCCTGGACAGCGGTCGATTCGGCGTTGACATCAATGGACGTGTATTCCCTTCTTGCGCGCGGGACAACTCTTTTCGCCGGGACACGCACCGGCGGAGTGTTCATTTCCGCCGACAGCGGTACGAGCTGGACGGCCGTCAATTCGGGTCTGACGGACCTGAACGTCAATGCGCTCGCAACAATCGATACGAACTTGCTCGTCGCAACAGAGAGCGGCGGCCTGTTCTTCTCTTCCAACAGCGGTGCAGCCTGGACCGCACTCGGTGCGGGCATCCCCCTTCGGCACGTCGGCGTCCTCCTGAAGAGCGGCACAAACTTCTTTGCCGGGAACGACAGCGCAGGGGTGTTCGTCTCGACTGACCGGTGCCTGACCTGGGGAGCCGTGAATGCGGGTCTCACGGACACGAAGGTCGTCGCGCTTTCCCAGGACGGGTCAAAACTCTACGCGGGGACGGAATACGGAGGCGTCTTCGTCTCTCCGGACAACGGTGCGAGCTGGTCTTCTCTCAACGGGGGGCTGACGAACACATTTGTCAATGTGCTGCTCGCCGACGGGTCCACACTGTATGCCGGGACCAGCGGTTCGGGAGTGGCCGCGTCGACGGACAACGGGGGGACCTGGGTGCCGCTCAATCGCGGGCTGACTTCACCTGATGTATTTGCCCTGGCCTCCGACGTGACAAATCTCTATGCGGGGACGTATCACGGCGGTCTATGCCTGATGCCGAAGACAGGTTCCACCTGGTCCCCCGCGGGTGCGGGGATCACCAACAACGACGTCAATGCCCTCCTGACGGTTGGAGGTGTCCTCCTGGCCGGCACGAGCGGCGGCATCTTCCGTTCGACGGACGGCGGGCTCCACTGGTCATCCTCAAGCTCGGGGCTCACTATCCCCTTTGTGAACGCTCTCGCTTCGGGTGCGGGAACGATCTTCGCGGGGACGTACGGCGGCGGGATCTGCAGATCCGCCGACGGGGGTGTGAACTGGGTCCCGGCACCGGGGGGCA
Source organism: Ignavibacteriota bacterium (assembly GCA_003158475.1). GTDB lineage: Bacteria > Bacteroidota > Ignavibacteria > UBA10030 > UBA6906 > Fen-1273. The sequence goes on from PMJR01000120.1 coordinate 53,578, forward strand.
TTCCTCCGTACGGGGCGGATGTCAACGCAATCGTGACATCGGGAACGTCCCTGTTCACCGGGACGCCACTCGGCGGCCTGTATGTCTCCCGCGACAGCGCCAGGACCTGGTCCGTGGCAGGTCTCACGGACACATGCGTGACCTCTCTTGTCGCATCCGGCACGAGCGTGTTTGCCGGGACGCTCGGTGCGGGCGTGATGCTCTCGAACGACGGCGGGGTGTCATGGACGGGGACGGGACTCCCGAGCACGGATGTCCTCGCGCTCGCCATCAACGGCACATTCGTGGTTGCCGGGACAAGCGGGCACGGTGTCTGGCGGCGCCCGATGTCACAGATGACCGTCATGGGTGTGGCCGCGTCGTCGGGTTCCGGACCGGCGGTGTTCCGGCTGGGGCAGAACTTCCCCAACCCGTTCAATCCGTCCACGACAATCGCGTATCAGGTGCCGGCGGCCGGCCAGGTGACACTCAGGGTTTTCGATTTGCTGGGGAGAGAACTGGCGACGCTCGTCGATGAGCGAAAAGATGCAGGCACCTACGCGGTGCGGTTTGAAGGGGCAAATCTCGCCAGCGGAGTCTACCTCTACCGGCTGACAGCCGGGCAATTCACGCAGACCCGCAAGATGGTAATAATGAAATAAGCGGTGAGCAGACGATCGGGGAAACCCCCATTGCCGACTGTTTTCAGAGTTTTTTGTTTTTTCCAAAGATTCCACTTGACAGAGTGGGAAGAATTCGTATTTTTGTTGTGAGACAACTTCCACAATGGGAACGAACGCACATATCGCGGCGACCTCAGGATCCCTCCCCGGGATCCATAGCCCGGTTCCGTCTCTTTCCCTCATTATTAACATTCTGCTGCTTATTAGCCTCCCGACCGTTCTGGGGCTGTTGATTAACAGCTAACCGAACGCCGGAGGCCAACCAGCACATACCCCTAGCAACATCCAAGCGGTCAAGCGCGGTTCCCCTCCGGCGGACAAGTGCAGCATTTTGCTCGTTCATCAAGAGGAACTGAGATGGCCGACAAGGAAGCACAAAACCTCCGGAGCAGGACGATAACCCAGGGGGTCCAACGAACTCCCAACAGGGCGATGCTGCGTGCCGTGGGATTCGGCGACGGTGATTTCAGCAAACCGATCGTGGGCGTTGCGAGCGCCTACAGCACCATCACCCCATGCAACATCGGACTTCGGGATCTGGCCGACCGTGCGGTCAAAGCCCTCCGTTCCGCCGGCACCATGCCCCAGATATTCGGGACCATCACCGTAAGCGACGGTATCTCGATGGGGACGGAGGGGATGAAGTACTCGCTCGTTTCGCGTGAGGTGATCGCCGACTCGATCGAAACCGCCTGCAACGCCCAGAGCATGGACGGTGTCCTCGTTGTCGGCGGCTGCGACAAGAACATCCCCGGAGCGATGATCGCCATCGCGCGCATGAACATCCCCGCCATATTCGTCTACGGCGGAACGTCCAAGCCGGGACACCTTCACGGGAAGGACCTCACCGTGGTCAGCGCGTTCGAGGCGGTGGGGGAATACAGCGCAAAGAAAATCACCGAAAGCGAGCTCCAGGATGTGGAGCGGAGCTGTTGTCCGGGCGCCGGCTCTTGCGGAGGGATGTTCACCGCCAACACGATGTCTTCGGCAATCGAGGCGATGGGGCTCAGCCTCATGTACTCATCCACGATGGCTGCCGAAGATGCGGAAAAATCCGACAGTTCTGCACGTTCTGCCGAAGTCCTTGCCGAAGCAATTAGGCACCGCATCCTCCCTGAGCGGCTCCTCACGCGTGAGGCGTTTGAAAACGCGATCGCTGTCGTGATGGCGATCGGCGGTTCCACGAACGCCGTCCTCCACCTTCTCGCGATCGCACACGCCTCGGGCGTCCCCCTCTCGATCGACGATTTTGAAACTGTCCGGGCTCGCGTCCCCGTTCTCTGCGACCTGAAGCCTTCGGGCCGGTTCGTCGTCACGGACTTTCACAGGGCCGGAGGCGTCCCCCAGGTGATGAAGATCCTCCTCGCGCACGGGGTGCTACACGGAAAGGCGATGACGATAACGGGAGAGACCGTCGAAGAACTCCTGAAGAGTGTCCCGGCGGTCCCTCCCGCGGAGCAAGAAGTGATCCGTTCCTGGGAGAAACCGCTCTACCGGGAGGGGCATCTTGCGATTCTCAAAGGGAACCTCGCAGTTGAAGGAGCCGTCGCCAAAGTGACCGGTGTCAAACAGCCTGTCATTACGGGTCCGGCGCGGGTGTTCGATTCCGAAGAAGCCTGCCTGGAAGCGGTACTCGCCGGGAGGATCAGGAAAGGGGATGTGATCGTCATCCGCTACGAAGGACCGCGCGGCGGTCCGGGGATGAGGGAGATGCTCGCGCCGACATCTGCTATCATCGGTGCGGGACTCGGGGATTCGGTCGGCCTCATCACCGACGGCCGCTTTTCAGGCGGCACGTATGGTATGGTGGTCGGCCACGTGGCGCCCGAGGCGTTCGTGGGGGGGACAATTGCGCTTGTCGAGGAGAACGACATGATCACCATCGACGCGCGGAAGCGATTGCTTCATCTTGACGTCGCGGAGGGGGAGCTCGGGCGGAGGAAGGAGGCCTGGGTCCAGCCCGGGCCCCGGTACAGGACGGGCGTTCTCGCAAAGTACGCGCGCCAGGTGTCGAGCAGCAGTGTCGGTGCTGTCACGGATTGATGCATTCACAACCACTGAGCGGAGGGTTCACGATGTCACGACAGGAGCACGAGGAAGAGGGTCCGGCCACAGCGGGAGGCCGGCTCATGACCGGAGCGGAGATTTTCGTCCGGAGTCTCATCGCCGAAAATGTTGAAGTCCTCTTCGGCTACCCCGGGGGAGCGACAATCGGTGTCTACGACGCGCTCCACGACATCTCCGATATCAACCACGTCCTTACACGGCACGAGCAGGGGGCGACGCACGCTGCGGAAGGATATTCCAAGGCCACCGGGAAACCCGGCGTCGTCCTCGTCACCTCCGGCCCAGGGGCGACGAACACCGTGACCGGGATCGCGGACGCAATGATGGATTCGATCCCGCTCGTGGTCTTCTCCGGCCAGGTCCCCCTCCGGCTCATCGGCAACGATGCATTCCAGGAAGCGGACATCGTTGGTATCACGCGTCCCATCACCAAACACAACTATCTCGTCCGGGACGTCCGTGAACTTGCGCAGACGATCAAGGAGGCCTTCTACATCGCCACGAGCGGACGCCCCGGCCCGGTCCTTGTCGATCTCCCGAAGGACGTGATGGCCCAGAAAACGCACTTTGCGTACCCGCAGAGCGTCACGCTCAGGAACTACGCCCCCATCCTCGACGGGAATATCCGCCAGATACGAAAGGCGGCGGAATTGATCAATGCGGCGAGCCGCCCGGTCCTCTACGTCGGGGGGGGAACGATACTCTCCAACGCTGCGGCCGAGCTCACGGCGCTTGCCCGGAAACTTCGCTGCCCGGTGACGACGACCCTCCACGGCCTGGGCTCGTATCCGGAGAACGACCCCCTCGCCATGGGGATGCTGGGGATGCACGGGACCTGGTATTCGAACATGGCGGTCCATTTCTGTGACGTCCTCATCGCTGTCGGAGCCCGGTTCGACGATCGTGTGACCGGCAATGTTGAGGCGTTCGCGGCCGAGGCGAAGAAGATACACATCGACGTCGATCCGGCCGCCATCAGCAAGAACGTCAAGGTGGACGTCCCGATCGTCGGGGACGTGAAACGTGTCCTCACCTCACTCCTGGAACTCGTCAACCCCCTCGAGACGCAGGACTGGCTCAGGACCATCGATGCCTGGAAAGACGAGCACCCTCTCCGCTACCGAAACGGCGACGAGATCCGCACGCAATATGTTATGCAGAAACTGGGGGAAATCACGGAGGGGAACGCCATTGTCGTCACGGATGTCGGGCAGCACCAGATGTGGGCGGCTCAGTTTTTCAACTTCTCCCATCCCCGGACGCACATCACCTCCGGGGGTCTGGGGACGATGGGGTTCTCCCTCCCCGCCGCCATGGGGGCCGTGTTCGGCCGCAGGGATCTCCCCGTCATTTCAATCAGCGGCGACGGGGGATTCCAGATGAACAGCCAGGAGATGGCGACGATCGTCCAGCACCGCCTCCCGGTCAAGATCATCGTGATCAACAACGGTTTCCTCGGCATGGTCCGTCAATGGCAGGAGCTGTTCTGGCGGCGCAGGTACTCGCAGGTCGAGCTCGCGAACCCCGACTTCGTCCGGCTGGCGGAGGCGTACGGCTGCACGGCCTACCGCGCCACGCGCACTTCGGAGGTGGAGGATGTCCTCCGGAAAGCGATGGGGCACACCGACGGCCCGGTCTTCGTGGAGTTTGTTGTCGCAAAAGAGGACAACGTCTACCCGATGATTCCCGCGGGACAGACGGTCAATGAAATGATCGACACCCCTGATCCCGCTCCGGGCGGGCACGAGACGGCGGGGGGCCGGATCGAAACGGTCGAAAAAGGAAAAGCCAGAAAGGTAAGCGTCCATGCCCCCGTCACAAGCAATGCTTAATACGCAGGCGAGCGGTGTGCCTGACGAGAAGGTGAAGCGGCATACGATCTCCATCCTCGTCCAGAACAAGTTCGGCGCGTTCAACAGGATCGCCGGCATGTTCGCCGCGAAAGGGTACAACATCGACAGCCTGAGCGTCGGCCCGACCGAGGATGAGGGGGTGTCGCGCATGACGATTGTGGCGCGCGGGGACGATCAGATCATCGAGCAGATCACGAAACAGCTGAACAAGCTGATCGACATCGTGAAGGTGATCGACCTGACGTTTGAAAGTTTCGTCGACAGGGAGCTTGTCCTGGTCAAGGTGCATGCCACGAACGACACCCGCCCCGAGATCATGCAGATCGCGGAGATCTTCCGTGCCAAGGTCGTCGACATCAGTCCCAGGACGCTCACGCTGGAAGCGACGGGGAGCCAGCAGAAGGTCGATGCGATAATCAAGATGCTGAAACCCTACGCGATCAAGGAGATGGCGCGTACGGGACGCGTCGCGCTGAAACGTGAGTTCCAGGGAGAGGTATGATCATCGTCATGCAGCCGGGTGCTTCCCGGGAACAGGTCGATCATGTCTTCGAACAGGTGCGCACGCTCGGCTACCAGGTTCACCCGATTTACGGCGAGCAGAGGACGGTGATCGCCTGCGTCGGTGACGAAAGGGAAAAATACCGGCTGCAGGCGCTGGAAGTCCTGGAGGGTGTTGAAAGCGTCGTTCCCATACTCAAGCCTTACAAGCTGGCGAGCACCGACTGGAAACCCGGGCGGACGACTATCCGCCTGGGAAAGGAGGGGGAGAAGAACACGGTGACGATCGGCAGCAACCACTTCGTCGTGATGGCGGGCCCCTGTTCGGTAGAGAGCCGGGAGCAGATTCTGACGGTTGCCGAACAGGTCAAGAAGGCCGGTGCGAAAGTCCTTCGCGGCGGGGCGTTCAAGCCACGGAGCTCCCCCTACAGCTTTCAGGGGCTCGAAGAAGCCGGACTCAGGCTGCTGGCCGAGGCGCGGGAGAAAACCGGCCTCTTCATCATCACCGAGGTGATCACACCGACGGACGTCGATCTCGTGGCGGACTATGCGGACATACTTCAGATCGGGGCCCGTAACATGCAGAACTTCGCGCTCCTCAAGGAGGTGGGAAAGGTCCGCAAGCCCGTTCTGTTGAAACGGGGGATGGCCAACACGGTGAAGGACCTTCTCCTCTCGGCGGAATACATCATGTCGCAGGGGAACTACGAGGTGATCCTGTGCGAACGGGGGATAAGGACGTTTGAAGATTACACGCGTAACACATGCGATCTTTCCGCCGTGCCGGTGGTCCACGAGACAAGCCACCTCCCCATCATCGTCGATCCGAGCCACGGCACCGGCGTCCGGAGCCTTGTCACCCCCATGGCGAAAGCCGCTGTGGCTGCAGGGGCGGACGGTCTGATCATCGAAGTCCATTCCAAACCCGAGGAGGCATTTTCCGACGGCGCGCAGTCGCTGACCCCTCCCCAGTTCGAAGACCTCATGACGTGGGTAAAGAAACTGATAGACGTAGAAGGAAGAACACTCTAAGGAGATTGTATCCATGAACGACCGCATCATCGTGTTCGATACGACGCTCCGGGACGGGGAGCAGTCGCCTGGTTGCAGCATGAACGTCGAGGAGAAAATGCGCATGGCCCGGCAGCTTGAACGCCTGAACGTCGACGTCATCGAGGCCGGCTTCCCTGTCGCCTCCTCCGGGGATTTTGAAGCGGTACGCATGATCGCGGGGACTCTCGAGCGCTCCTCGGTCGCGGGTCTTTCCCGGGCGATGGCGGGAGATATCGACCGGACCTGGGAGGCGATCCGCGGGGCGAAAAAACCCCGCATTCACACGTTCATCGCGACATCCGACATCCACCTTGCACACAAGCTCAAGAAGACGCGCGATCAGGTTCTGAAGGACGCCGTCCTGGCGGTGGAATATGCCCGGTCCCTCTGCGCCGATGTCGAGTTCTCCTGTGAAGACGCCTCCAGGACCGACATCGGCTTTCTCTGCGAGATCTCACAGGCGGTCATCACCGCGGGTGCCACGGTGCTCAACTTCCCCGATACGGTCGGCTACGCGATCCCGGCGGAATACGGGGCGATGTTCAGGGCAATCCGGGAACGCGTCGGCAACCTCGGGTCGGTGGTCCTCAGCGCCCACTGCCACAACGATCTCGGCATGGCCGTGGCGAATTCCCTCGCGGCGGTTGAGAACGGGGCGCGACAGATCGAGTGCACCGTCAACGGCATCGGGGAGCGGGCCGGGAACGCCGCGCTCGAGGAGATCGTCCTGGCAATCAAAGTCCGCGCGGAACGGCTCGGGGTGATGACGGGCGTCGATGCGCAGGAGATCTACCGCTCGAGCAAGCTCCTGTCGAGCCTGACGGGGATGCAGGTGCAAAGAAACAAGGCCGTCGTCGGGGCGAATGCCTTTTCGCACGAGGCCGGCATCCACCAGGACGGGATGCTCAAGAGCGCGATCACATACGAGATCATGACCCCGCAGTCGGTCGGGATCAAGCACAGCACGCTGGTGCTGGGAAAACACTCCGGGCGCCATGCGCTCAGGAAACGATATGCTGAACTCGGGTTCGAGCTCTCCGACGCAGAACTCGACCGGGCATACGCGGGCTTCACCGCAATCGCCGACCAGAAGAAGGAGATATTCGACGAAGAATTGATTGCGATACTCGATGAGAGTGTGCGCGGCTCGGAGCTGGACTTCCATCTCGTGGGACTCCATGTGAGCACCGGCACGACAATCCGTCCGACGGCCACCGTGGAACTGAAGTTCGGAGAACAATTGATGTTCGACTCCGCCACCGGCGACGGTCCTGTCGACGCGATGTACCGGGCCATCGAGCGGCTGACGGGAATCGTGGGGAAACTCACGGAATATTCACTCAAGTCCGTGAGGATCGGCCACGATACCGTGGGAGAGGTGTTTGTGCGGGTGGAGTTCGACGGCGTCCAGTACAACGGGAGGGCCGTGAGCACCGACGTCATCACCGGGAGCGCGCGGGCCTACCTCGAGGCCATGAACAGGGCACTGAACGTGCGGAGGCGTCGGGAGGGGCGTGTCAAAGAGAGCATCGCCCTCGCCTCTTCTGTCGTATGATGATGACGCCACAAGCGGGAGGCTGACGATGAACGCACCGAATCCGAAGACCCTGTTTGAGAAGGTATGGACGTCGCATGTCGTGACGCAGGAGCCGGGTTCTCCTGCGGTCCTCTCTATCGACCTTCACCTGGTGCACGAGGTCACTTCCCCCCAGGCATTCGCAGGGCTCCGGGCCCGGGGAATCCCCGTGCGGAAGCCCGGGCGGACCTTTGCCACCGTGGACCATAGCATACCCACCGGCGATCCCGCTGTTCCCCTGAGCGATCCGCTCGCATCGCGGCAGATCGGCCAGATGGAGGAGAACGCGCGGTGGGGGGGGATCCGGTTCTTCGGGATGAACAGCGCGCAGCGCGGGATCGTCCACGTCATCGGTCCCGAGCTCGGTCTCACGCAACCGGGCATGACCGTGGTGTGCGGCGACAGCCACACATCGACGCACGGGGCGTTCGGTGCCCTCGCCTTCGGGATCGGGACGAGCGAGGTGGAACATGTGCTGGCGACGCAGTGCCTCCTCCAGCGCCGTCCCGGCGTCTGTGAAGTCCGGATCGAGGGAACCCCGGGACCGGGCGTCACGGCGAAGGACATCGTGCTGGCGCTCCTGGCGCGGATCGGGGTGGGGGGAGGGACAGGGCACGTTTTCGAATATACCGGCAGCGCGGTCGGCTCGCTCACAATGGAAGAACGGATGACGATATGCAACATGTCGATCGAGGGCGGCGCGCGGGCCGGCATGATGGCGCCGGACGACACAACCTTCGAATACATCGCCGGGAGGGAATTTTCTCCCAGGGGTGCGGACTGGGACCGCGCCGTTGCCCGGTGGCGGAAGCTCCCGACGGACGATGGGGCCGTTTTCGACATGTCCCTGACGCTGGATATTTCCGACCTCTCCCCCATGATCACGTTCGGCACCAATCCCGGGATGGGGCTCGCACTCGGTGCGCCCGTCCCTGCTCCGGATGAGGTGACTGATCCGGGCCAGCGTTCGGCGCTCAGGAAGGCCCTGGAGTACATGAACCTCACGCCGGGTCAGCCCCTTCTCGGCCGCCCGGTCAACGTCGTTTTTATCGGGAGCTGTACGAACGGAAGGATTTCGGATCTGCGGCTCGCCGCCTCGGTCCTCCGCGGGCGGAAGGTCGCCCCCACCGTGCGTCTCCTGGTGGTCCCGGGATCGCAGGCGGTGAAACGGCAGGCAGAGGCTGAAGGGCTCGACCGGGTATTCAAGTCTGCGGGGGCGGAATGGAGGGAAGCCGGCTGTTCGATGTGCATCGCAATGAACGGTGACCAGCTCTCTCCGGGCGAGTATGCCGTGAGTACGAGCAACCGGAATTTCGAGGGACGGCAGGGAAAAGGGGGACGGACGTTCCTGGCTTCCCCGCTGACAGCGGCGGCAAGTGCGGTGACCGGCAAAATCACTGACGTCCGGACTTTATAAGGAACAGCGCATGCCTGGATTCACACGTTTCACCTCCCGGGTCGTCCCGCTCCTCGTCGATAACGTCGACACGGATCAGATCATACCGGCCCGGTTCCTCAAAGTAACCGATAAACTGGGGCTGGGGGAGAACCTGTTTTCGGACTGGCGGTACAACGCGGACGGTTCGGCGCGGCGCGACTTCGTCCTGAACATGCCGGAACACCGGGGGGCACAGATCCTTCTGGCCGGCGACAATTTCGGGTGTGGATCTTCGCGTGAACATGCTCCCTGGGCGCTCACCGGGTTCGGTTTCCGGACGGTGATCAGCACGTCGTTTGCGGACATTTTCGCAAACAACGCACTGAAGAACAGTCTCCTCCCTCTCGCTCTGAGCGGGGCGGATCACCGCGACGTCGTCGCACTCCTGAAATCGGACCCCGCCGCCGAGCTTACAGTCGACCTCTCCTCCCAGACTTTGCTCGTCCCCGGGGGAAGGTCCATGTCGTTCCCGATCGACGGTTTTGCAAAAACATGCCTGCTGGACGGGGTGGATGAGCTCGGGTACCTCCTCCGGTTCATGCGGGAGATCGAAGCGTTCGAAAAGTTCACATCGCGGGGTTGAGCCATGCGCGTACAGGTGTACGATACGACGTTGCGCGACGGCACGCAGAGAGAAGGGATTTCACTCTCGTGCGATGACAAGCTCCGGATCGCCAGGAAACTCGACGACCTGGGTGTGGCGTACATTGAAGGGGGATGGCCGGGCTCGAATCCGAAGGACGTCGAGTTCTTCTCCCGGGCGAGGGACCTCCGGTGGAATCACGCGGTGATAACATCGTTCGGTTCCACGTGCCGCGTCGGGGGACGCCCCGGCGACGACGCCAACATCGCGGCGCTCGTCGATTCGGCGACGACCGTCTGCACGCTCGTGGGAAAGACGTCGATGTTTCATGTGAAAGAGGTTCTGCGCACGAACGCGGAGGAGAACCTGAGGATCATCCGGGAGAGCACGGCATACATCGTGCAGCGGGGACGGAGGGTCTTTTACGATGCGGAACACTTTTTTGACGGGTTCAAGCTCGACAGGGCGTACGCCCTGGAGACACTCCGCGCCGCCGCCGCCGGTGGGGCGGAGATTCTTGTACTCTGCGACACCAACGGGGGGACGATGCCATGGGAAATTGCCGAGATCGTTGCCGTCGTCCGTGAAGGGACCCCTGTCCCTCTCGGGATACATACACACAACGACGCGGAGTGCGCGGTGGCGAACTCCCTTGCCGCCGTACGGGAGGGGTGTATCCAGGTGCAGGGGACCATCAACGGGTACGGAGAACGCTGCGGCAACGCCAACCTGATTTCGGTGATCGCCGATCTCACGCTCAAACTGGACGGGGAGTGCCTCCCCGAGGGGAACCTCGCGCGGCTCACGGACACCGCCCACTACGTTGCGGAGATTGCGAATCTCTCCCCCGACGGCCACCTCGCCTACGTCGGGAAATCGGCGTTCGCCCACAAAGGGGGGATCCACGTCGCCGCAATCAGGCGCAGCCCCGATTCCTACCAGCACTGCGATCCGGCGCTCGTGGGGAATGTCATGCGCGTCGTGGTATCGGAGCTGTCGGGACGCGCGAACCTCGTCAGCAAATCGGAGGAGTTTGGGTTTGAGAACGTGGACAAGGGGCGGATCGGCCAGGTCCTCGACCAGATCAAGGCTCTCGAGGCGAAGGGGTTCTCCTTTGAAGCGGCCGAGGCGTCTGTCGCTCTGATGATGCAACGCCAGCAGGATAATTATGCCCCGCCGTTCGAGCTGATCGATCTGACGGTGAACGTCGAGCACAGGGAAGGACGGGGTATTTTTGCCGAGGCGACCGTCAAGCTGAGTGTCGCCGGGAGCGTCATCCACACTGTTGCGGAGGGGAACGGGCCGGTCAACGCGCTCGATACGGCGGTCAGGAAGGCGCTCACCCCCGTCTACCCGAAGCTCGCTTCGTTCCAGCTTGCCGACTACAAGGTCAGGATACTGGACGGGACCAACGGCACCGCGGCCACGACACGTGTCCTGATTGAAACGAGGAACGGCACACGCCGCTGGAGCACCGTGGGAGCGAGCGCAAACATCATCGAAGCGAGCTGGCGCGCGCTTTCCGACAGCATCGAATACGGACTGACCTCCAATGCATGAACGGGGCGGCATATGAAGGCAGGCATTGTACTCCTCCCGGGTGACGGCATCGGCCCGGAAGTGGCCCGGGCGGCGCACAGGGTCCTCACGGAAATCGCCCGGCTGGGAGGGCATGAATTCACGTTCACGACACAGCTCATCGGGGGCTGTTCCATCGACGCTTCCGGGGTCGCCCTGACGCCGGAAGTGCTCGACTCCTGCAAGAAGGCGGATGCCGTGCTTCTCGGGGCCGTAGGAGGTCCGCGCTGGGACAACCCGCAGGCAGCCGTGAGGCCGGAGCAGGGGCTCCTGGCGCTCAGAAAAGGACTATCGCTGTACGCAAATCTGAGACCCGTCAAACCCCACCCGCTTCTCCTCGACGCGACCCCGCTCAAGCCAGCACACGTGAAAGACGTCGACGTGATGGTGGTGAGGGAACTCACCGGCGGCCTCTATTTCGGCACGCCGCGGGGTCGGGACGAGGTCGACGGCCTCGTCCGGGCCTTCGACACGATGGAGTACTACGAATATGAGATCAAGCGCGTGGTCGAGCTGGCATTCCAGCTTGCCGGGGGGAGGAGGAAGAAAGTCACTTCGGTGGACAAGGCCAACATCCTTGAGACGTCACGCCTCTGGCGCCAGACTGCCATTGACGTCGCGAAAGGCTTTCCCGATGTGACACTCGAACATATGCTTGTGGATACCGCCTCGATGCGGCTGATTTCATCCCCCGCGGCGTTCGACGTCCTCGTGACGGAGAACATGTTCGGCGACATATTGACGGACGAGGCGTCCGTTCTTGCCGGCTCGATGGGCCTTCTCCCTTCGGCGTCGATCGGAGAAGGAGGGCCCGGTGTCTATGAGCCGATTCACGGGTCCGCGCCGGACATTGCAGGGAAGGGATCCGCGAACCCGGTGGGAGCAATACTGAGCGCGGCGCTCCTCCTGCGGCACTCGCTCCACCTGGGCGACGAAGCGGAGGCCGTCGAGCGTGCCGTCGACAGGGCGATCGCCGACGGTTTCCGGACGGCGGACATCCGGGGCACACACGGCACGGAAGAGGTCACCGAAGCCGTCGTGAAGAGAATCACACTCAGGTAGGAATCGTCAACTGCAACCACACACTCAGGCAAGGAGAACGACAGCATGGCGCTCATCGATTTCGGCGGTGTCAAGGAGGAAGTTGTCACCCGGGAAGAGTTCACGCTCGCGAAGGCGCGAAACGTGCTGAAGGACGAGGTCGTTGCGATCATCGGCTATGGCCCGCAGGGGCACGGCCAGTCGCTGAACCTCCGGGACAACGGGGTCAGCGTGGTGATCGGTCAGCGGAAGGGGGGAAAGGGCTGGCAGGATGCTCAGCACGATGGGTGGGAGGAGGGGAAAAACCTCTTTGAGAACATCGAAGAAGCCGTGCGTCGCGGTACGATCGTGCAGAACCTCCTCTCCGATGCGGGGCAGAAAGACCAGTGGCAACGCGTGCTGAAGAACCTCAGAAAAGGACAGGCGCTCTGTTTCTCGCACGGCTTTTCCGTGGTGTTCAAGGATCAGACGGGAGTGGTCCCGCCCAAAGACGTCGATGTGTTCCTCGTTGCCCCCAAGGGAGCGGGGCGGACCGTGCGGACGAACTTCCTTGCCGGGAGCGGCATCAACTCCAGTTTTGCGATCTACCAGGATGCGACTGGGAGGGGAGGGGAAAGGGCGGTGGCGTTCGGGATTGCGATCGGGTCAGGCTATCTCTTCCCCACGACGTTCGAGAAGGAAGTCCTGAGCGACCTCACGGGTGAACGGGGCGTGCTCATGGGGGCGATCGCCGGGCTGATGAAAGCGCAATACGAAACTCTCCGTGAAATGGGGCACTCCCCGAGCGAGGCCTTCAACGAAACGGTGGAAGAGGCGACGCAATCGCTCTACCCCCTGATCGGTGCGAATGGCATGGACTGGATGTTCGCTTCCTGCAGCACCACCGCGCAACGGGGGGCGCTTGACTGGTCAAAGCGGTTCGAGACAGCCGCAAGGCCCCTCTTCGAGCTGCTCTACCGGGACGTCCGGGCGGGTGTGGAGTCCCAGCGCGTCCTGGATACGTGCAGCGCCCCCGACTACCGCGAGAAGCTCGAGGGAGAGCTGGGAGCGTGGCGGAACTCAGAAATGTGGCGGGCCGGGGCTGCCGTCAGGGCGCTCCGCCCCGAGAACTGGAAGAAGACCAAGTAACCGGCCGCGTCGCGCGGCCCGGGCCATGTTTCACGTATGCAACGCCGGTGCATGCCCGCGTGCACGCCACCGGCTGAACGGGCTTGATTCGTTTCTCCGTATACTCTATCTTCCCTTCGGTCGGCACGGAGCAGAACTGATCCCTTCCGGGTCTGCTCGCCGGCGTCAGGGTTGACCTCGTACGTTCCCTTCAACTTCACACACTCTCCAGGAGGAAGCATGAATATCGTAGACAGGGCGAAGAACATCATCATGACGCCAAAGACCGAGTGGCCGGCCATAGCGGCGGAGCAGCCCAACGTGGGTCAGATCGTCTCCGGGTATGTGATTCCTCTCGCGCTCATCCCTGCGATTGCCGCGGTACTCGGCTACGGCCTGATTGGCCGCGGGATGGCCGCTTCGTTCACCTGGGGGATTGCGATGGCGATCATCACGTTCGTCGCCGCGGTGGTGGGCGTGTACCTTACGGCGTTCGTCATCGACATGCTTGCGCCCAACTTCGGATCACAGAAGAATTTCGGGCGGGCAATGCAGCTTGTCGCATACTCCTACACCCCGGCCTGGGTCGCGGGGATCCTGAACATCGTCCCGGTCCTGGGGGTGCTCGTACTCATTGCGAGCATTTACGGGCTCTATCTCCTCTACCTGGGGTTCCCCCAGACGATGAAGACTCCCGGGGACAAGGTGGTGGTCTACATGGTGGTCTCCATCATCGTGCTGATCGTCGTCTATTTTGTACTGACGGCGTTACTGACGGCGGTCGTGTTCGGAATATTCGGACTGAGCGCGATGTCGATGATCGGAGGGTAGTGTGTGTGCGCGGGACGTGTACGGGGCCGCCAGGCGAAGACCGGGCGGCCCTTTTTTCTTGGCCGCCGCAGGGGACGGTGGATGATCACTCGGGCAGGACATCCCGGAGGAACCGGGCGCTCTCTTCCGGGAGAGTTGTGTTGATGTACATGCCGCTCCCTATCTCAAAACCGGCTGTCCGCACGATGCGGGGGATGACGGTGAGGTACCAGTGGAAAAATTCCCGTTGTCCCTCCCGCGCGGGGATGGAGCGGATCGAGAAATTGTAGTCGGGGTTGTTCAGACCGTGGTAGAGCTTCCCGAGCACGGTGCGGAGCGTGGCCGCCAGGTCCGTGATCTCATACTCCTCGATTTCGTCGAAGGAGGAACAGTGGCGGACGGGAAATATCCAGAGGTGGAACGGCGAGAGGGCGGCGAACGGAATGAAGGCGACGAACGAGTCCGTGGAGGCGACGATCCTGATCCCGTCGGCGAGCTCACGCCTGAGCGTGGTGCAGAACACACATTCGCCGGTCTCGTCGAAAAACCTTATAGCCTCATCCATCCTGTGACGCACCTGTGTCGGGACGATGGGGGTGGCGGTGATCTGTGAGTGCGGGTGGGCGAGCGATGTCCCCGCCGATTCGCCGTGGTTCTTGAACACAATGATCGCCTCGACCCGCGGGTCCTTCCTCATCTCCATGTAGCGCTGGCGGTAGACGCGGATCACCTTCGCCAGGTCTTCGACGGAATAGAGCGCCGGGGACAGATCGTGCCGCCTGTGTTCGACGACGACCTCGTGGAACCCTACACCCGACATCGAGCGGTAGACGCCGTCGATCCGCCTGACCCGGTCACCCTCCCGCGAGAGCGCGGGGAATTTATTCCCCACGACCCGTACCTTCCAGCCTTCGCCCTCCGGAATCCTGTACGTCTCGGCGGAGCTCATCGATTCGTTCCCCGGGCAGAACGGGCACCCGGGATCGAATGCCGGAACGGGAGTAATCGTCTTTTTCGGCCGGACAAACTCGTCCGGCCTCCTGGCGCGCTCTGTTGCAATGATCACCCACTCGCGGGTGATGATGTTCTGTCTGAGCTCCGGCATGAGGTGCGGTTATTTTCCCGGGTCGATCTGGGAGAGGACTTTTTTCGAGTCGACTTTCTTTACCCAAGGCTCGATCTCCGGGACGGGACCCGTGACCTCGAGGGAAACGCTCAGCACAAGCGTCCTCCTGGCGACCCCGTCTTCCGGCTGTTTCAAATCGACGCGTGAGAGTTGTTTCGTCTCCCTGAGGGAGACGGGATCAAAATAGACGGCGATCCGCTCGGTCCCGTTTTCCGCGTTTGATTTCAACGCGATGACTCCAGGATGTTCGAACACCACTGCGTCGGGATCGATGACTGCGTTCGGGTTGCTGTTGAGCCAGACGTTGACCTGTATTGGTTCTTTGTGCGTCTCCGTCGCTTTGAGCTGCAGTGCGCCGGCTTTCTGCTGCATCTCCATGGCGAGCTTGGACATCGCCGCATAATCCCCTTTGGCCTGTGCCTCCGCCACCTTCTTCTGATATTCCTTTTGAATGTCCTTGCTCTCGTCCTCCGTCTTCTTCTCGGTTCCGAACTTCCTGTCGGCGGAGGCGCTGATAAGATTGTACTTGCTGTTGTTCGAGTTCTTGTATGCCTCGGTGGGAAGGTTGAAGCCTTCGTGCTCGACAGAGTACCCCGCCGGCTGTCCCAGCGCCTCGAGCACGGCCACCAGTTTCTTCTTGATGACGGACACCTCGTCCCTTGTCAGCGATTTCTCGTCCTGTGTGCGGGCGTCCCCGGTCGCAAGGAACAGGACGGGGATGACGAGCAGAGAGAGTGAGCGAAACATGGGGACCTCCTGAAATGTGTAATTTGATTTTGAGCGGGTGTCACGCTAGATTATGCGCCGGGATCATCGTCGGACCCCTCTTGGGGGTCCGACAGCGCCTCCGGGTGGGCAATGAACAGTTTTGAGCAGAAATCTCCCGAAAACTTACCCTGCTGCCTGCACTGGGCGAGCGTCTTCCGGACTGCATCAAGGTCCTCTGCGGCGCTTGAAAAACAGAAATTCTCCAGCGTTGCGCCGCATTCAGTACAGAAGATTTTGTCGCCGGCGGGAGCCGGGGCCGGTTTCTCCCCCTTTTTCCGGGCGGGCGGGGGGGTCTGTTTCGATTTTCGGTCTCCGGATCTCATGCGCATGTCGCCCTGGAAGAGGTTTCCATCTGGCACAATATAGAGAATAGTTGGGAAAGGAGAAAGCGGGTGGCGAGCCTGCTATCGTGTTTTGCTTTCCGGAGGCTTCATCAGTATCTTCCATGGATCTCCCGCCGGGGAATGTCTCGAACCAGTCAGGGATTGCGATGAATTCCATAGTGCGCCGTGGGTTGACCGTCATTGTCATACTCTTCTCCGGGTGTGCCGCCGTCGCCGCCCAGCCGATGGCCGGGTTCGATACGTCTCACGCCGCCGGCGAGCGGTCTCTAGAAGCGAGGTTCGACGGGGCCATCAAAGCGGAAAACATGCGGACCTGGATGAAGAATCTCTCCTCCCACGCCCATCATGTCGGGTCGAAGCACGATGAGGAGAATGCGGCGTACATCGCATCGCTGTTCCGTTCCTGGGGGTACGACACGCGCGTCGAGGAGTTCACCGTGCTGTTCCCGACGCCGAAGACGTGCCTGCTCGAACTCACTTCCCCCGTCACGTACCGGGCGGGCCTGGCGGAACCTCCCCTTCCTGAAGACACCACATCAGGCCAGACCGCCGAACAGCTCCCGCTGTACAATTGCTATTCATGTGACGGTGATGTCGCGGGACAACTTGTGTACGTCAACTTCGGCGTGCCGAAGGACTACGAGGAGCTGGACCGCCGGGGGATCGATGTGAAGGGGAGGATCGTCATCGCCCGGTATGGTGGCTCATGGCGCGGGATCAAGCCCAAGGTTGCCGCCGAACACGGCGCCGCCGGATGCATCATCTATTCCGATCCGCGGGACGATGGATATTTTGAAGGGGATGTCTATCCCCGGGGAGCCTACCGGAGCGAGTTCGGCGGGCAGCGCGGATCGGTTGCCGACATGCCCCTGTATGCGGGCGATCCGCTCACGCCGTTCGTGGGGGCCACGAAGGACGCAAAACGCCTGCCGCTGAAAGAGGCGCGGACGCTGACCACCATCCCGGTCCTCCCGATCTCCTATGGTGACGCGCTTCCCCTGCTCCGTGCGCTGGGCGGACCCGTTGCGCCGGTCGAGTGGCGGGGCGCCCTCCCGATCACATACCACCTCGGGCCGGGACCGGCCACGGTTCACCTGAAACTGGAGTTCTCATGGGACATGGTCCCGATCCGGGACGTCATCGCCACGCTGAAAGGGAGCGGAGAACCGGGCGAGTGGATCATCCGGGGGAACCACCATGACGCATGGGTCTACGGCGCAGGGGATCCGCGGAGCGGCCTCGTGTCGATGATGGAGGAAGCGCGGGGGGTGGGCCTCCTCGCCGGACGGGGATGGCATCCGAAAAGAACCATTGTCTACTGCGCCTGGGATGGCGAGGAACCGGGCCTCCTGGGCTCGACCGAATGGGTGGAGACGCACGCCGGGGAGCTCTCGGGCCACGCCGCCGCGTATATCAACTCGGACGGGAACGGCAGGGGGTTCCTCTCTGCCGGAGGGTCCCACACGCTTGAAAAGTTCGTGAACCAGGTGGCGCGTGATGTGACGGACCCCGAAACGCACGTCAGCGTCGGGGAACGGCTCAGGGCCGTGGAGATACTCCATGCTCCGGTTCCGGAGAGGAAGGTCCTGAGGGAACGGGCGGACCTCCGGATCGGCGCGCTCGGATCCGGGTCCGATTATACTCCATTCCTCCAGCATTGCGGGATCGCGTCGCTGAATATCGGCTACGGCGGTGAGAACGGGGGAGGTTCCTATCATTCCGTCTACGATTCGTTCGACCATTATACGCGGTTCGGCGATCCGGGGTTCGTCTACGGCGTGACACAGGCGCAGACCGCCGGGAGGATCGTGCTTCGTCTTGCGGATGCGGAAGTTCTCCCGTTCGATTTTGAGAACTTCACGGAGACGATTGCGCTGTACCTCCAGGAAGTGATGAAGCTTGCCGACGACATGCGCGATGAGACGGAGGAAATGAACAGGAAAATTCAGGAGAAGTCGTTCGACCTCTCCGCCGATCCCACCGGGGTGTGGATCACACCGAAAGGCCGGGAGCCCGTCCCGTTCCTTGATTTCTCCCCGATGCAGAACGCGCTGGCGCTCCTGAAGGGGAGTACCTCCCGGTTCGGCGATGCGTGGAAGGCCGCGGGTGCCGCGCGGGGACCTCTCCCGGCGGAAACCGCCAGGTCGCTCGACAGGCTCTTCATGGATTTCGAGCGTTCGCTGATTACGAAGGAGGGGCTGCCCGGAAGGCCGTGGTACGTGCATCAGATCTACGCGCCCGGCCGGTACACCGGTTACGGCGTCAAGACGCTCCCGGGTGTGCGCGAGGCGATCGAAACCAGGAGGTGGAAGGAAGCAGGAGAGCAGATCCTTGTCGCCTCCGGGGTCCTTGAGCACGCGGCAGGCCTCATCGACAGGGGGACATCGTTGTTGAAGCAGTGAGTTGAGTGCGTGCACTGCTGCAGGTTCTCACGCCTCTCATCATAATTGATAATCGTACATATCACCGGGAGCAAATCCATGCGCCGTTCCTTACTCTTGTCCCTTTTCGTTTGCCTCGCCTTCCTGACCGCGACGGGCCAGACGTTGCCGGCGGCCACCGCCGCCTTGGCTGTCGACCTCAAGCTGAACTACTCTGTGGTTCCCAATGTGACATATTCCGTTGCGAACAATTTCAACTGCAAGCTCGATGTCTACGCCCGGAATCCCCGCGGCACTGTCGCCCCCACCCTCGTCTTCATACACGGAGGCGGCTGGGTGGCGGGGACGAAGGAAAGTGATATATTCGAACTCCTCCCGTATCTCGAGATGGGCTTTCACGTCATCAATGTCGAATACCGTCTCGCAAGGGTTTCTCCCCCACCGGCGGCTGTCGAGGATTGCCGCCTGGCGCTCCGCTGGGTGTACGAGAACGCGAAGCAGTACGGGTTCGACACGACGCGGATCGTGGTCAGCGGGGGATCCGCGGGCGGACACCTTGCGCTGATGACCGGGATGCTTGATGCCGGGGCGGGGTTTGACGCTCCGAAGGAATGGGATGACGCGATCCCCTCGATGAAGGTCGCCGCGATCGTGAACTGGTTCGGGATCACCGACGTGAAGGAACTCCTCGACGGACCGAACCGGCAGGGATACGCTGTCAACTGGTTCGGCAGCCTCCCCGAGAAGGAGAAGGTGGCCGTGCGTGTCTCACCCCTCACGTACGTCCGCGCAGGCCTCCCCCCGGTCCTGACAATCCACGGGGACAACGACCAGCTCGTCCCGTACACACAGGCGGTCCGCCTGCACAAGGCCCTCACGGCTGCCGGTGTGCCGAACCGGCTCATCACCATACCCGGCGGCGGGCACGGGGGATTCACGCGGGATCAACTGATGGCTGCGTATGGTACGATCCGGGAGTTCCTGGACCAGTACGGGATTCGTCCCGCGGCCAGGTAGAAGCTTCCTGACCTTACCGGAAGGAGAACAGATGACCCTCCCCCTTCATCGGCGAGGAGGGGCCGTGAGCCTCCCTGCGGGCGCCCCCTTGGGCTCTTTTTCGTTCCGGTACACCGGGATGCAGTGCGAGCGGTAACGCACCACGCGTCCGCGCACTATGTTGAAATACAGCTCCCGCAGCTGCCTGACCACCTGCCCCATCTTCCCCGTCCCGATCGCACGGTGATCGATCCGCGTCACCGCGATGACCTGCACGCCGGTGCCGGTGAAGAACACCTCGTCCGCGAGGAAGAGCTCCGTCCGGTCCACCGGCCGTTCCACAACTTCCATCCCCATCTCGTCCTTCAGCAGCTTGATGATCGTCCGGCGGGTGATCCCCTCGAGTATGTTCTCCGAAATGGAGGGGGTGATGACGACACCGTTCCGGACGAGGAATATGTTTTCCGCCGAGCCCTCCGACACATGGCCGTCCGCGCTCAGGACTATCGCCTCGTCAAATCCGGAAAGCTGCGCGTCTGATTTCGCCAGCGCGGAGTTCACGTAGGCTCCCGCTATCTTCCCCCGGGCGGGGATCATGTTGTCGTCCACGCGCCGCCATGAAGAGATCGTACAGTGGGCATTCTCGTCGTTCTCCACGTACAGTCCGAACGGGACGGAGGTGATCGCGACGCGCGGGGTGAGGTTGTGCAGCCTGACCCCGATGATCTCGTCCCCGTAAAATGCAAGAGGGCGGATGTAACAGTCAGTCCTGTGCCCCTCGGTCCGGAGGAGCTCGAGCGTGCTTGAGGCGAGGCTCTCCGCCGTATAAGGGAGCTCCATGCGAAGGAGGCCTGCGGACTGGATGAACCGGCGGTAATGATCCACGGGACGGAAAACGAACAGTTCCCCTTCATCATCATTCCAGTATGCCCTGATCCCCCCGAAGACGGCCGTGCCGTAGTTGAGTCCGTGTGTCAGAACCCCGACCTTTGCCTCCGCGTAAGGGACTATCTTCCCGTCGATGAACGCATAGCCCGGCAGATTCATTGTGAGTCTCCCTGATTTTCTCGGTTGCTTGTCGTGCGAAACGGCCTGTTTTCTCTTATCATACCAAGATACGACGGAGCAAGGAAAAAGAAAACACCCCCCGCATCATTCGGCGATGGATCGCAAAGAAGTCCCGGTCGGAACGAGGTCCCACCCCTCTGCACTTGACATTGCGAAAGGGTTTCCTTATGATTAGCAGGTTTTAATCCACTGTTCTTTCTTCTAAATTCTCTGAGCGCATCGAGCGTGCCCACAACCGTGCCGGTAGACCTGATCCCCGTTGTGTCGCGCAGTTGGTTTGCCCGCACCGTGTTTCCGATGACGTCTCATGCTGTACTTGAGAGCAACCCCCCATCGCTCTTTTTTTTATTCCCTTCGACACCTATTCCTTGCACGCCAGTATTGAGTAGCCCAGACGCAGGAAATCTTCCTGTTCCGCTGTTCCATGTGAAAAAGTTGTAGCTCGTAGAGAAGTCCCGGACGGGTATGCCCTCCCGGCCTTCGAACAGAGTTTCTGACGGGACGCCTGTATCCAGGCCTCCCCTAATTTTTATACATACGGAGGGATACGCTATGAAGATTCAATCTGGTCTCATCACGAAGGGAATCTCGCTTGCGCTGCTCCTGGCACTGCCGGGGGCGGGGGCGCTTTCACAGTCAAAGGAGCTTACGACCGAAGCACTGGCAGGCCAGGCGGAGGTGGTCGCCGTGGGGAAGGTCAGCTCGCTCGTTCCCCAGTGGAATGAAGATCACTCGAGGATTTTCACGCGGGTGACGCTCTCCGTTGATCAGTACATCAAGGGGGGAAGTGCAGGGCAACCGCTCACACTGCTTGTCCCCGGGGGGGAAGTGGACGGAGTCGGCGAACTCTACAGTCATACTGCAGTATTCCAGAGTGATGAGAGCGTTCTCGTGTTCGCGCAAAAGGACAGGGAGGGGAACTACCGCGTCTCCGCAGGGCAGCAGGGAAAATACACAGTCAAGAGAGACGATGCCTCAGGCCGGCTGATGGTCGGCGGAATCCGGACACTTCAGGAAATCACCGCGGTCGTGCAGAAGGCGGCCATTGATCAAAATCAGAAATAGCCGGACGACGCGTCCACGAAACTCTCAGCTCTTGACAAACACAGGGGATTGATCATGAAGAATCGATATACGGATATCGGGGCTGCCATAATTCTCGGGGCAGTTCTGCTGGTTCAAACGGTCACTGCAACCCAACGTGTCATCCACTTCAGTGGATCGATCACCGGCGGAGGGAGTTCATTTATCGCTACCCTTACATACGATGATTCTCAAGCCCCCATTGTAACAAGTCAGAGTCGAGCCGATTATCCCTCCTACACCTTTGACCTTGTCGTCAGCCCGGGAACCTCGGGAAGCGTCGTCTACCATCGAGATCCGAGCTCAACACTAACTGTTTATTATAATGATCAAACCTTCGGTGATGCGTTTTTGACTAATGGTACGGGCCCGGGTTATGCCGGATTCAATCTCACAGGCGGTTCGGGCTTGGTGTTCAATTCGACAGCCCTGCCTGCAACTCTGCCCTCTATCGTCTCTTTTACTTCCAATTCTGTCGCGATAGGGAGTCCATCAGCGCTCGGAAGTATTTCTTTGATTTGGAGGCAGAATGCCATCGTCATACCTTACCTGGCAACTGGATACAAGTACCGGCAGTTTGCTTCCGAGGCTCTGTTTCCGGCTAACTATCAGACTTCCGGCTTCGATGATTCACAGTGGTCAAGCGGAGATGCTGGTTTCGGCTCGATTGGAGGTTGCGACCTCAACAGCCCGACATTCGTTAAGCAGAATTGGGATGTGTCTACACAAATGCTGTTGCGGAAGCACTTCAGTCTCCCCTTCGGGGCCAACAATCTTGCGATAAGCGTCGCCATTGACAATGACGTCCAGGTGTTTATCAACGGAGCTGATGTCTCCGGCGGGCTTCAAATTCATGAGAATTGCGCGACCCGCGCAAGTTTCGTTTTCCCGGTTCCAGACAACATGCTGATTGCTGGGGACAACCTCATCGTAGTGCGAGGGAGTGATCGCGGGGGGTCTTCCTATCTTGATGTTCAGGTCGAAGCAAACCTTCCCCCGGACTTTGTCACGAACACGCTTGACGCCGGGAGCGGTTCGCTGCGGGAAGCGATCGTGAGAGCGAATTCTCATCCCGGTCCCGATTTAATACGGTTCAACATCCCTGGAACTGGAGTGCAGACCATTGCCCTCTCCTCACGCCTTCCACAGGTGACGGATCAGGTGTTGATCGATGGCTACACGCAGCCGGGTGCGAGCCCGAACGCACTCGCAGTTGGAGACAATGCGGCGCTCGTGATCGAGCTCAACGGTCAGGGGGCTGTGGACCAGGGGCTGGTCCTTACGGGTGGAAACAGCACTGTCCGGGGTTTGGTGATTAACAGGTTCACAAATTCGGGGATAGTGTTGAGGACGCAAAACAGCGATACCGTTCAGGGAAACTTCATCGGAACCGACCCCACGGGGATGGTGGCTGAAGGGATAGGGGTGGACGGCATCTACATAGCCAATGGGGTTCCTCCCGGCACAGGGAATTTCAATCTGATCGGCGGGAACACACCAGCGGCCCGGAACCTCATCTCGGGGAACCATAGGAATGGCATGACGTTCGACCAGACAACCGGAAGCATGGTGTATGGGAACTACATCGGGACGAATGCAGCCGGTACAGCTGCGCTTGGCAATGTCCAGGCCGGAATCGGCATATTTCTCGGAGGCGGGCAATTCAAGATAGGCGGTCCCGGAAGTTATGGAAATGTCATTTCAGGGAACGGGACAAATGGGATCCAGTTCCAATCATCGTTAAACACGATTCAGGGGAACCTGATAGGCACGAATGCGGCCGGGACAGCGGCGATCCCGAATACAAATGATGGAATCAGGATGGCGGGGGGGGTCTACAGTAGTGTGACGGCGCCTACACAGAGCAACCAGATCGGAGGTCCCGGAGCCGGCAACATCATATCGGGAAATGGAGGGGTGGGTCTTGAGATTGTGAACGCAGGGATCTCTCCCACCGGGAATTCGATACAGTCAAATTATATCGGCTCTGACAGGACGGGCGTTTCACCACTTGGGAACGGCGGTCACGGTATCAAATTAAGCGGGGCAACCAACAATCCGATAGGTGGTCTGGTTTCCGGTCAGGGGAACATCATAGCGTTCAACAGCGGGGCAGGTGTGTGTCTCGAGTCTAACGAGCCGGCTTTCCCCCCCTCGCTGGGAAATTCGATACTCTCCAACTCGATATTTGGAAACCTGAAGCTCGGTATCGACAGGAGCGCGGACGGAGTCCCGGGCGGAGACGGGGTTACGCCCAACAGGGTTCCTGCCCACCCGACGCCGCAACCGTTTCCTGCGAATCCGGATACCATATACGCAGGTCAGAACTATCCTCTGCTCTATGTCGCTGTCCCCGAATCGACGATCATACGTGGTTCTATCGTGAGCTGGCCGGCCACACCGTTGACGATTCAGGTGTTCTCGAACCCGACCGGCGACGCATCAGGCTACGGTCAGGGGCAAACGCTCATCGGGACGACGACGGTGACGACGGACGCGCTCGGCAATGCGGTGTTCGCTCTCACGCCGACCTCGCCTCTCACGCCGGGTCAGTACATCAGTGCGACATCGACGGACCCGGGGAACAACACGTCGGAATTTTCACCCGACCTTATTTCGGGGACAAAAACCAAGATCTACGGTCCTCATTACGTCGTCAACACGACACTCTCTGGTGTCCCGCTTCACTGGCCCGGAGGGAAGGCATCGTTCCAGATAAGCAACAACGTAATTGCCAACGCACCTACTCTGGTCCAGGCCATACGCAACTCGTTCGCCACATGGGGGACCGTGAAACCCATCGCGTACACCGAAGTCCAGGGTCCTTCGCAGGCGGTGTCCACATGGGGGGGGAATCCGGACGGTATCAACAACGTCGTCTGGATCACGGGGTCACCAAGCCCGGACAGCACCTGGGAGAAAATTACGGGCGCCCCTTCACAGGCGATTGCCGTCACCCGCGTCCGGTACAATGCTCTGACCGGCGAGTTGACGGATGCAGACATGGCAATCAATGCGCAATATTACACATTTGCCAACGTGACCACGCCGACGGGCACTAATACCGCTCCGAAGGATATACAGGACGTTACCACACACGAGGCGGGGCACTTCAGCGGTCTCGGTGATATCTATAACCCCGGTTATGCACCCTACATACCGTTCATGGGGACAGGGAACGATTTCGTCACGATGTACGGGTATATTGTCTATGATGAGATCACAAAGAGAATTCTTCAGTCCCCCGACACCGCGGCGATAGGGTACGCTTACAGGAACATCCCCGCTAGCCGTGTCGACCTGGTCCTTGTCGTCGACGGGTCATCCCAATTTGCGGCGACATACGATGGATTCACCCCCTCGGTCAATGCCGCGTCCGAGCTGGTAAACAGGATGAGACCCGGCGATCGCGTCGGCGTGATTGAACTTCCCACCTCGGTCATCGTCGGACCCCAGCTGGCAATGATCACCGATACTACGTCAAAGCAAGCCATTATTGCGAAAATCAAAGCGATGGCGATCGGTGGGACGAGCGCTGTCGGTCAGGGGCTTCAGGCGGGCACATCACTCTTGACGGGCACACAGGCCCTTGCGAACCAGGCACGGGCCATGATCCTCCTGAGTGCAGGGGAAGAGACAAGTTCTCCGGGGGCGCTCAGTCCCACCGTGATCCAGGGTCTTCGGTCGTCCCTGACCCCTGTCTTTACGCTTGGCTTCGCCGGGAGTGTCGGTCAGGACATTTCGAGCCACCTTGCCGACTCAACGGGAGGGGCGTATTTTCTGGCTGACAGCACGACGATCGACCGTGACGTCCAGCAGATCTGGGCAGATCTGAGCGGCGGGCAGATACTTGCGGATACGACACTTGCATCGAACTCTCCCGGGTTCCAGTGGCAGGGCGGATTCCAGTACCAGGGTGGATTCCAGTGGCAGGGAGGCTTTCAGTGGCAGGGAGGTTTCCAGTGGCAGGGAGGGCTTGTGGATCCGGGGACCACGACAATACTCCCCGGGTTCCAGTGGCAGGGGAGCACGGGTGAACTTGCCCTCGTCCCCCCTCAGAACGGCCTTAATCTTCCAGCGCCGGGTACGTGGAATACCACAACTCTCTTCACCATTCCCCCGGGCTTCGCGGTGATCACACCCGAGAATCTGTCGAGCATACCCGTGCCAAACCAGTTCTTCACCAGCATTCAGTTTGTCAGGGGCCCGACGTACAATTTCTACCAGATTCAGAACCCGGTCCCCGGCCGGTGGGTCCTGATACCGGGGGGGACGACGACAAACTCGCCGACACAGGAGACGCTCGGTCTCTCGATTTCCGCGTTCGCCGATGTGACGATGAAGGTGACATTCAACAAGGCCTACTACCTCCCCGGCGATTCGATACTCGTTCAGGCCTCGCTGACGGCCGGGGGGGCCACGCCCGTGCAGGCGGCGGGCGCATCGATTCCGAGCGTGGCTGGCGCTATTACAGATGCGACAGTGAATGCGACGATCACTCTCCCCAATGGGACACAAACGACTTTGCCTGTCGTCTCAAAGGGAGGTGGCGCATATGGCGCGACGTTCAAGATACAGACTACGCCGGGAACCTATCCGGTCATAGTGAATGCCACAGGGAACATACCCGGGACACAGGTTCCCTACACCCGGCAGTTCCGGCAGTCAGTCTTCGTGCAGGCGCCGTTCCAACCCGATGCGGTTCTGTTCGCGACAAACAGCATAACGATCGCGGACAGCACGAACATCAACTCCGGGAGCGTCGTCGTCAACAACGCCCTCCCGGCGAACACCAGAAACCCGGCTGCGGAACTGACACTCGGGAAATACGACAACGCCTCCGGCGGGTATAATCTGAAAGCAAACAGGGTCATACTCGGCACCGGAGACAAAATACAGAGCAACATCCTGTTCAATAAGTTGACAAACAACGGTGCGTCGATCACTGGGAATCAGACGTCGTCGCTGGCTCTCCCGGTCGTCACATCGCTGCCTGCGTTCAACACGGGAACCGCCGGAACCAAATCGGTCACCGTTGCTTCCAATGGTCAGACGACGATCACGGCGGGCAGCTATGGTACCGTCACAATCCTTGATGGCGGGACGCTGACATTCAAAGGGGGGACATACAACATCAATTATCTCCTCGCGGGAATAAACACGAAGATGCTCTTCGCCGCGCAGAGCGAAGTGAGGGTCGCCGGACAGATCGTGACTATCTGGAATACGACAATCGCTCCGGCGCTAGGTTCGGGCATCAACGCGTCGCAGATCATGTTCTATGTCGCCGGGACGGACGGTCCCATATTCGGCCTGCCGAAAGCTGTAACAATCGGTCCGAAGAGCACAGTGTATGCCAACATCTATGCGAAGAACGGCACGCTCTGGCTCACCGGGGCGTCGGTAGCGACCGGCGCATTTCTGGCGAAAGATATCATTGTGGGTGGCCAGACGCAGGTGAATCTCCGGACGGCCTTCGCGGGGGTCCTTCAGAAGAGTGCGGATGGTGGAGAGGTTGCAGCGACGCCTGACGTCCCGGCAACGTTCGCACTGGACCAGAATTATCCGAATCCGTTCAATCCAACGACGACGATCACCTACAAGCTTCCTGAACAGCAGAATGTGACGCTCGTGGTCTATAACATCCTCGGTCAGGTGGTCAAGTCGCTTGTTCAGAACGTCCAGCCGGCGGGTTCCTACGAAGTCCGCTGGGACGGGACGAACGATCACGGGATGGGAGTGAGCAGCGGGGTCTACATTTACCGCCTCAGAGCGGGAACCTTCGTTCAGAGTAAGAAGATGATGATGCTCCGGTGAGCATCTCCTGATCGGGAAGCTGGTCTTCTGTTGCGATGACTCTTGTGCCAGGCTCTCCGGGATCGGTTCCCGGAGAGCCTGGCTTTCACTTTCCATATGCACCCCGATGGACATCACGAATCAGAGAACACCACGGACATGCGGCCGCGCCCGCCTGATGAGCGCGCGTTCCGGGCGCGGGTTTCCCTGTCTCCTGTCAATTGCGTTCCTTGCCCTTGCCGGGGTTCAGATGGCAGGGGCACAGGGGCATACGATGTTCGAGCATCTTTCCGTCAAACAGGGTCTCTCGCAGGCCGACGTCAACTGCATACTTCAGGACAGCAAAGGCTTCATATGGTTCGGGACACAGGACGGGCTGAACCGTTATGACGGTTACGGGTTCAGGGTGTTCAAACATGATCCCGGGGATCCGAACTCGCTCGATGAAAGCTGGATCGTATCGATCGGGGAAACTCCCGACGGCACGCTCTGGATAGGAACAGTGGGAAATCCCCGCTCGCTCAACCGGTTTGACAGGCTGACGGAAACGTTTTCTCGTGTCTCTCTTGACAGCGCTACGCTGAAGGGAGAACGGATCAGCGCCGTTCGTCCTTCCTACGAAGATTCGTTCGGCGAGATATGGTCGGGAACGCTCGGCAACGGTCTCACCCGTCGCAACCCCCGCACGGGCGGGATCATAACCTACAGGCATGACCCCGCCAATCCCTCGAGCATCGCCGACGACAGGGTGTATTCCGTGGTCGGCGACCACATGGGAGAGATATGGCTCGGAACGCATGAAGGGCTCGATCGGTTCGACCGGAATTCCGGGACGTTCATTCACTATGTGCACGATGAGAAGAATCAGGGCAGCCTCAGCGACAGCTGGGTCTGGCCGATTCTTGAGGACAGGAGGCGGGTACTCTGGGTCGGGACGGTCCGCGGCGGATTGAACAGGTTCGACCGTGCCTCGGAACGCTTTGTCAGGTTCAGGCATGAGGAATCCGACCCGAAGAGCTTAAGCAATGACAGGCTTTACTCGCTCTACCAGGACGGGTCCGGTCTGATATGGGTCGGGACCGCGGAGCACGGCGTGGACCGGTTCAATCCCGAACTCGGTGCATTCTCCCACTATGTGCACTCACCGTCGAACCCGGCCAGTCTCATTAACAACGATGTGGTCTCGGCATTTGTCACCAGATCCGGCATACCCTGGATCGGGACGCGGGGGGGACTGGAGAGACTCAACCGTTCTACGGAAACGTTCACGCACTTTACGCACGACGTGCGTGATCCTCACTCGATCACCGACAACACCGTGGAATGCATGGCCGAGGACCGTTCCGGATTCCTCTGGATCGGCACGTTCGCCGGCGGTCTTGATCGGTTCGACCCGCACAGCGGTCAATTCACGCATTTCAGGCACGATCCATCGAATCCCAAGAGTCTGAGCGACAACAGGGTCTACGCACTCTGCGACGACCGGTCAGGTGTCCTCTGGGCGGGGACATACGGAGGCGGACTCAACAGCTTTGACCGCGCCTCGGGGGCATTCAGGTGCTACGCACACAACGACTCGATCCCGGGGAGCCTGGGCGCCCCCGGGGTATTCGCTCTGTGTGAGGACCATGAAGGGGTTCTCTGGGTGGGAACCTTCGGCGGCGGGATGGACCGATTTGACCGGGAGTCTGGAACGTTCACACATTTCAGGCACCTTGAAGCGGACCCGGGGAGTCTGAGCGATGACGTTGTCGCCTGTATCCATGAAGACCGTGCCGGGACGCTCTGGGTGGGGACCGCAGGGGGATTGAACAGGCTGGATCGCGCCACAAGGAAATTCAAAAGGTACACCCAGAAAGAAGGCCTTCCAAACGACGTGATATTCGGCATCCTGGAGGACGACCGCGGGAATCTCTGGATGAGCACCAATAGAGGGCTCTCTCAGTTCGACCCCCGGCGCGAAATATTCAGGAACTACGATGACAATGACGGACTCCAGGGGAACGAATTCAACCAGGGAGCGTACGGCATCGATCCCCGCACCGGCGAGATGTACTTCGGCGGAGGGAACGGGTTCAATCTCTTTCAGCCGGACAGTGTCCGGGGGAATCCGTACGTTCCACCGGTGGTGTTCAGTTCGTTTACCCGTTACAACAACGACGACAAGGAAGGGAAACCGATCGAGGAGCTGGGGATCAACGCAAAGCCCGAAATCGTCCTTTCCTACAAAGACAACGTCGCCATCTTTGAGTTTGCTGCTCTGAATTACTATAATACGTTCAAGAACCAGTACGCCTACCGTCTGGAAGGGTACAACGACAACTGGATCCAGCTCGGGACAGACCACCGGGCGACGTTCACGAACCTGGACGGAGGACGGTACACGCTCCGCGTCAGGGGCTCCAACAACGACGGTGTGTGGAACGATGATGGTGCCTCCCTCCGCCTGACGGTGATGCCGCCCTGGTGGAGGACGAAATGGGCGTACGGGACGTACGCCGTGCTCTTCCTCGTCGCGCTGTACCTGATACGTCGGTTTGAAATAAACCGCCAGGCGCAGAAGACGCAGGTAAGGGAATCGAACCTCAGGGCGCGTGCGGCGGAGGCGGAGAAACGGGCCCTCCAGGCGGAAAACGAGCGGCAGACCAAAGAGCTGGAGGATGCCCGCCTCCTGCAGCTGTCGATGCTTCCGAAAGAGGTCCCTGATTTTCCCGGCTATGATATCGCCGTCTACATGAAGACCGCGACGGAGGTCGGCGGGGACTATTACGATTTCAGCGCCGCGCCGGACGGGGCTCTGAGCGTTGCATTCGGCGACGCGACGGGGCACGGCATGCAGGCGGGGACGATCGTGACGCTCATGAAAGGACTCTTCCTCTCGGATGCTTGCCGTTTCGACATTCAGGTGTTCTTCAACCACTGCAGCAGAGCGATAAAGGAGATAAGGCTCGGAAGGCTTTTCATGGCATTCACGCTCGTNNTGGAGGAGATACTCCTCAAAGGGATGCCGCTGGGGGCGATGAAGAACTTTCCGTACGTTCTCCATGAGGCGGACCTCCTCCCGGGCGATGCCGTGCTGTTGCTGACGGACGGGCTCCCTGAGCAGAAGGACGCCGCAGGTGAGATGTTCGACTACGCCCGGGTGCAGAGTGCATTTGCCGACTCGGCAGGAGGGTCGACACAAGAAATCATCGGACGGCTGGTACAGGAAGCCGAACGCTGGTTGAACGGCGCGTCACCGGATGATGATATAACATTGCTTGTGATCAAGAAGAAGGCTAACGGACACAGTGCGGAAGGAGCCTCATGACCGAAGCGGTGACATTGAAGATCACTCTGCCGAAAATCCCGGACATAGAGCTTGTGGCCCTCGAAGGGCTCGACAGGCTTGCCCGGCATCTCGGCATAGATGAGGAGAAGATCGGGGAGGCGAGGATACTCGTCACCGAGGCGGTCATCAACGGGCTGGAGCACTCCGGAGAGGAGCATCCGACGGTGCGCGTCGAGTTCACGATGACCACCGCCGATCTCTCCATATTCGTGCAGGACCATGGGAAAGGGTTCGACCCCGGATCCGTGGAAGCCCCGGATATCAAGGACAAACTCGGTTCGAAAAACAAGCGCGGATGGGGCCTCAACATCATGAAATCGTTGTCCGACGATTTCCATATCGAGTCGAACAGGAACGGGACGAAAATCACTATCAAGAAGCTCCTTCGCTGAGACACTACCATGGAACAGCCATTCAGCCTCACCTCCGAGTTGCGTGACAACTGCCTCGTCATAACGACATCAGGATACGTGAATAACGTCGGCGGGGAGGCAATTGCGGCCGAATTCGCCCGGCATTTTGAGAACGGGACGAAACAGGTCGTGATCAATCTTGGGCAGTCGAAAGTCGTCAACTCCGTGGGGATGTCGTTCCTCATCGAAATAATCGAGCGGTTGCAGGAAGTGGAGGGGAAGCTTGTCTTCACGGACCTGGATCCCGCCGTGGAGAAAATGCTCTCTATCATGGGGCTCTTCCAGTACGCGGGAAAAGAAAAGACCGTCGAAGATGCGCTTGCATCGCTCCCGGGTGGGGAAAAGCCAGGCCGATGAAGGAACGGACAGTCGCCGGGGCGAACCCCGGAGGGCCAGGCGAGCAGGTTGAGGCGCTTCAGGAAGCGTTCCGCGTCCTCTCGGGCGCTGGAACGCTCAAAGAGCAGTCCGCGCGGTTCCGCGACGTCGTCGGCAGGTATTTCGGCGGCGATGAGTTGGCACTCCTCAGGCGGACTGCCGGTGACTGGGAGGACATCACCGGCGGACCGGAGGCGGAGCGAAGGTCCGGAGACCTCCCGGTTCCGGCGGCCGGAGAAGAAGGTGCCTCTGTACTCGAGAGCAAGAGCATGCGGATCGTCCGGAAACTCCCGGACGGATCCGATATTGGAATAATCCTCCTCCGCCGCGGAACCGGGAGGACGTACACGGAATCCGATCTGAACACGCTCCGCCTCTTCCTGACCGTGTTTGAGAACACCTACAGGGAGATGGCCGCCCGCAAGAACGAGAAGGACCTCATATTCTCGCTGAACCACAGAGTCCTCCAGCTGAACAGTCTCATCGATACGGGGATCGAGGTGTCCAAGATCGCCGGGACCGCGCTCCCGCATCACCTGGCGCTTGAACGCGCGGCGTCGCTGACCAACGCTTC
>PMJR01000120.1:86109-113409 GCA_003158475.1 Ignavibacteriota bacterium
CATCCCTTTCGACGAAACGGACCAGCTGCTTCTCGAGGCGCTGTCGAAGCAGGTTCATGCCTCGCTGGAAAACCTGTATCTCCACCGGGAGGCGCTCGAAAAACAGAAGATCGAACAGGACATTGCGGTTGCCGCGTCCATACAGCAGCGCATACTCCCGAAATCACTCCCGGTGATCAAGGGGTACGATATTGCGGGGATCAATATTCCCTCGAAATCCGTCGGAGGGGACTACTACGACTGCATCCCGCTTCCCGATGGGCGCTTCGCGATGGTGATCGCCGATGTCGCAGGCAAAGGCGTTCCCGCGGCACTGCTCGTCAGCAGTTTCCATGCATACCTGACCGCATATCTGGAAGCCGGGCTTCCCCTGGTGGACCTTGCCAGGAGGCTGAACAGGGTTATTTCCCGTGCCTCGACAGAGGACAAGTTCATCACGGGATTCTTCGCGTTCCTTGATCCTTCGTCCGGCGGGCTGGAGACGCTGAGCGCAGGCCACAACCCGGTGTTCGTTCGACACACGGACGGAACCCTGCAGGAGCTGATACTCGGGGGAATTCCCCTGGGGATGATCGACATGGATTTTCCCTACCAGAGCGAGACGCTCACGCTGGGGAAGGGGGAGCGCCTACTTCTGTACACGGACGGGATTCCCGAGGCGACTGACAACAGACAGCGGCTGTACGAAGAGGATTTCCCCCTGAAGGAGTTCATGAGCGGCCACGTGCCTCCGGGAGCGGAAACGTTCATCGCGGATCTTATCGCTGATGTGAAGAAGTTCACGGGCCCCGCCCCCCAGAACGACGACATCACCGCGCTGTATCTCATGAAACACTGAGTCCCGAAACGGAGAAGAAAAAGACAATGCGGATTCCCTTTGTTGTTACGGTGCTCGCCGGACTCCTCTTGGTATGCCGTGGGGCCAGGGGACAGGAGACAGAAAGTGCCCGGCTGGCCGACGGTGTCAGGGGGGAGTTCCTTCACACATGGCATGCGTACAGGACGTACGCGTGGGGACACGACGAGCTGAAGCCGCTCAGCAAAACGTACCGTGACTGGTACGGCGAGTCGTTCTATATGACGGCGATGGACGCCATGGACACGATGATTCTCATGGGGCTGAAAGAGGAAGCGGACAGCACGAGGGAATTCATCGCCACGCACCTCTCGTTTGACAGGGACGTCTCCGTCAAGAACTTCGAATTCACGATCCGGTTTCTCGGAGGACTCCTCTCGACGTACCAGCTCACGGGAGACGCGAGGATGCTCCGCCTGGCGCGCGACCTGGGCGAGAGGCTCCTCCCGGTGTTTCATTCGCCGACGGGAATGCCGTACGTGTACGTCAACCTGAGAACCGGCCGCGTAAGCGGGACGGTCAGCAATCCCGCGGAGATCGGGACGCTCCTTCTCGAGTTCGGGACACTCAGCAAACTGACGGGGGATGCCCGGTTCTATGACGCCGCAAAGAAGGCCCTTACCGTTCTCTTCGGCCTCCGCTCATCCATCGGCCTCGTCGGCCAATCGATCGACATCACGACAGGGAAATGGGTTGGGACGGACAGCCACGTGAGCGGTTGCATCGACTCATACTATGAGTATCTTGTCAAGTGCGCGCGCCTCTTCGGCGACGAAGACTGCCTCCGGATGTGGCAGGCGTCGGTCGGCCCGCTGAACAAGTGGATAGCGGACACGCTGCACGGAGGGCTCTGGTACGGCCATGCCGACATGGCGACAGGGAATCGGACGGGAACGCTTTCCGGTTCGCTCGACGCCTTTTTCCCGGCAGTCCTGGCGCTTTCCGGCGATCTCCGAAGGGCGGGGGAGCTTCAGCAATCTTCCCTCAGGATGTGGAACAGGTACGGGATCGAGCCCGAGCTCATCGACTATGCCGCAATGACGGCTGCAGATTCCGGGTATGCGCTCAGACCGGAGATCATCGAATCGGCGTATTACATGTATCACTTCACGCACGATCCCCGGTACAGGAAGATGGGGGAGGTGTTCTTTGACGGCCTGAAAAAGTACTGCAGAACCGAAGCCGGCTACGCGGCCCTTTCGAGCGTGATTTCGAAGAAAAAGACCGATTCCATGGAGAGCTTTTTTCTTGCGGAGACGCTGAAATACCTCTATCTTTTGTTTGCCCCCCCGGAAACGCTGAATTTTGATTCAGTAACATTGAATACTGAAGCTCACCCGCTCAGAAGGACTTGGTGAACATCCGTGAGGACGAGATGAAGCCGCTGGGATACTCGCTGTCTTCTTTCGGTGACATGAGCGCACGGGCCGGCGCCGTCCGGCGACAGGAGGTCCTGCCCGGAGACAGCATCATGGTGCGGACGCAAAACTCGATCTACTTGCTCAGGCTGGGGGATGACGGCGCGTTCTCCGTGTCGGGGGGCTGGTTCAGGAGGAAGGGGAGGGAGAACTCGCGGATGACGATCACCGGTTGCTCGCTTGGCGGCACCATGATCCGCGTCGACACGATCGTCGCGTGCGGGTTTTCCATCGAGTTCGGCAACCGGCTTGTGACAAGCCCGGTAAGGAGTTTTTTCGTTCTTCGGAGGGGATGGATTAACTGACCGGGAATCCCCCGCCCCCCTCCGGTTGATTACGTCACAATCGGACTTGACTCTGTTCCATCTTTCGCGTAAATTTTTCGATTCCTGTTTTTCCGTTCATTGACCCTGAAATCGCACAAGACCTCTGTGCATCCAGTGCACATCGAAGCGATGTTATTCCTGTGTCACCTCCTTCCCGCAAATCCGCTTACGCCGCCAGCTCATATCGCAGAAAATTTTGGATTGACTCCCGGCTTTGAAATCTACATTAAACCGGTGTGTCCGTGAAGAAAATCGGCAAATACGAGATTCTCGAGGAACTCGGTCGCGGCGGCATGGGGGTCGTGTACAGGGCGTACGACGCGAGCCTGGAGCGGGACGTCGCGTTGAAGGTCATCCAGCAGATTGCCCTTGACGTGGCGGACACGAAAGCGCGATTCTACAGGGAAGCGCGCATGGCTGCCAGGCTTTCCCACGACGCCATCGCGGTCATCTATGAAATCGGCGAGGAGGAGGGCGTTCCCTTCATCGCGATGGAATACCTCCCCGGGACCGATCTCAGGACGGTCATCGAAAAGAGAGAGAACCTCACGCTGGAGCAAAAGCTCGACTACGCACGGCAGATCTGTCGGGGGCTCCAGTACGCACACGGCAAAAACGTCATCCACCGGGATATCAAGCCCGAGAACGTGAAGCTTCTCGATGACGGGCGCGTAAAGATCATCGACTTCGGCATCGCGAAGCCGTACACGCCGACCGCCTCTCCCGAGGACAGGAGCACGAGTGCGGTCCTGACGCGGATGGGGATGCGCATCGGCACGCCCTGGTATATGTCCCCCGAGCAGGCGAGGGGGAATCCGGTGGACAGGAGGACGGACATATTCTCATTCGGTGTCGTCCTGTACGAGCTCCTTACGTATGCAAAGCCGTTTCAGGGGGACGACACGACGGTTCTTTACAAGATCCTGCACGAAGAACCCCCGCCGATAAAGCTGGAGGAAAGTGGGCTCCGGGACGACCTGCAGAAGATACTGTCCCGATGCCTTGCCAAGGATCATGAGGAGCGGTACGCCGACTGTTCGGAGATTCTGAGGGATCTTGTCGCGCTCACCGGCGGTCCGTCGACCGATCCCCGCGTTCACGCGCTTCTCACGCAGGGGATCGCGCTCGACAAGGCCGAGAAGTACGACGAGGCCGCGTCGAAGTTCAACCAGGTCCTCGAAATAGACCCGGAGAACCCGCAGGCACGATCGTTCCTTAAGCGCCTGGCCATGAGGGACAGGGAGTCATTCATGCGCCGTGTCCTTGCGGGGAACGTCATTGGAACGGTGATCTCGCATTTCCAGATCCTCGACAGGATCGGGGGCGGGGGGATGGGGGTCGTGTACAGGGCGGAGGACATGTCCCTGAAGCGGATCGTCGCCCTGAAATTTCTCATGCCCGATCTTGTGCGGGACCCCACCGCAAAGAAGCGCTTCCTGAAGGAGGCTCAGGCGGCGTCCGCGCTTGACCACCCGAACATCTGCACGATCCACGAGATCAGCGAAACGGCCGAGGGGCTCCTCTTCATCTGCATGGCGTTCTACGGCGGAGAGAACCTGAATGCGAAGATCTCGCGCGGGCCGCTCTCCGTCTCCGAAGCGCTTGATATCGTGATACGGATCGGCCGCGGGCTTGCCAAAGCGCACGATCACGGGATCGTCCACCGCGACATCAAGCCTGCAAACATCATCATCACTCCCGACGGCGAGGTGAAGATCGTCGATTTCGGGCTTGCCAAGCTTTCGGGGGGTACGCAGATCACGCGCGTGGGCGCGCGGATGGGAACGCTCCCGTTCATGTCTCCCGAGCAGATTCGGGGGCTTGACCTCGATCAGCGGACGGATATCTGGTCGCTCGCGGTCCTCCTGTTTCAGGTGCTGACGGGGCAGCTCCCGTTCCAGCGTGAATACGAGGCGGCTGTCCTGTATGCGATCGTGACCGATGATCCGCCGCTCCTGACGGAGGCGAAGCCCGGCCTCCCGGCTGACCTCGAGAAGGTCATAAGCAAGGCGCTGAAGAAGGACCCGAACGAAAGGTACTCTTCCGTCCAGTCGATGGTCGAGGAGCTGGAGCGGATCAAGTCCCAGGTCGTCCAGACGAAAGAGCTCGCCGTCGGGCGAACCGCCGAAGGGGAGTCGCTCCTGAGGGAAGCGGGCGATCTCGTGAAGCAGGGGAGATACCGCGAAGCGCTTGCGAGGGCGGAGAAATTTCTTGAGTTTTCCCCCGCGGATTCGCGCGGGCGGGACCTGCGCGACGAGTGCAGGAAAAAAGTCGAACAGTCGGAGCAGGTGACCGTTCTCCTCCGGGAGGGGACCGCGCTCTTCGACAGGGGAAAATTCCGCGAGGCGCGGGAGGTCCTGCAGGATGTGCTGAGTGTCCAGCCGGCGCAGCCCGATGCCACGCGAATCATCGAGCAGGCGAACGACAGGCTTGAACGGCACGAGCAGATCGACAAGCTCATCGCCGAAGGGGAGATTTCCCTCAAACACGACAAGGTCGACGCAGCCGCAACGGCGTTCAGGCGCGTCCTCGACATTGCGCCGGACAACAGGGATGCGCAGCGGGGACTGAAGAAGGTGGAGAAGGCGAGATCCGGAGGTCCGGCGACAGGGCACATCACTCCCCGCCCCGGGGGGGGCGCTCCCGGGCGGAAGAAGACGCTGTGGCTCGTCGCTGGTGTCGTGGTGCTCGCCTGCATCGCCGGCGCGGTCATCCTTTTCATCCCGAAGCACCAGACCGCCCCCCCGGTTGCCGTCGAGGAGGGAACAGCGACGGACTCATCGGCCCCCGCTGCGGTCGCGATGTCCGACATGCTCAAATTGAAAGATGCGGCGAATAATGCGGGGGCTCCCTCATCCGCGCGGGAGCGGTTTGACGAAGCTGTCCGGCTTGAGAGGAAAGGGGAGGGTGAATTCAGGGCCCGTTCGTTCCTTGAGGCGAAAAAGTCGTTTGACGGCTCCGGAGCGCTCTTCAGAAGATCGACGGATGAGGCGAAGAGCGCTGCGGCATCGACGGCGGACCTCGCCGGTCTGAAGGAGATTGTCGACTCCGCCAAGGAGGAGATGGCACTCGAGAAGGCCGCCGCGCAGAAGGCGGGCGCGGAGAAGCTCGCCCCGGGCGACTTCGCGCAGGCCCGCGCCCATGAGAAGGAAGGGGAACGGACACGCAATGCGGGAACAAGGGAGGGCCTCCAGGCTTCCCGGAGCGCGTATCAGCAGGCCCGCGATGAATTCAAGAAAGCCGGCGATGAGTCTGTCGTCATCGCGGGGCAGAAGAAGGAGGCCGACGACAGGCTCGCCGCGATGATGCAGGCGAAGAAAAATGTTTCCGGGAGCGACCAGGACAGGAAGGGGAGCGCGAAATACCGGAGTGCGGCGGAAGCGGAGAGCGGGGGAAGAATCGCCTACAATTCTCAGGATTACATCGCCGCTCGTGACGGATTTGAAAAGGCACAGGGGCTCTATGCCGATGCCGTAAGCGATATCAGGGGAGCCGCCGCCGGTGCAAAATCCGGCGGACAGGCGGCGGAGAAATCACCGGAGAAGCGGGACCCGGCCGCCGCCGCGGCTGAGAAGACGGAGGCGGCAAGACGCGACGTCCTCAGGATGGTTGATTCCTACAAGGGTTTCATCGAAAAGGGGGACCTGCAGGGTCTTTCCGATCTCCTGAATCTTACGGACGCGGACAGGGATATCTGGTCGAAATTTTTCGCCTTCTCGGAGCAGCGCCTGCTGAACGTTGTCGACGTGGAACCCGACATGAACAGGGATGATCCGCTTGTGCGCTTCAAAGAGAAGCTCTCATTTTACAACACGTCGACGAGGGTGACAGTGGCCGCGCCGGAGCAGAAGAGAACATGGTCACTGCAGCCAGATCACGGCGCCTGGAAAGTGATCTCCTACAAATAGTTGACTCCCACAAATGAGGAACCCGATGAGACCAGCCATACCACGCATGTCCGCTGCCGCGTTTGTTCTCCTTTTGTCTGCGGCGGCGGTGCAGCCCGCTCGCGCACAACTCAATACCGTCTTCAGCGGCATATTCAACGAAGTCCTTGAGACGCGGCTTGAGCTGAGTCCGGGGAGACACGCCAACCACTTCGTCCCTGCTGCAAACATGGCGAACGCCGAGCTCGTCCCGGCGCTCAACAGCCTGATCACGGGGGATATCTCTTCATTTCCCCTCAGCTCGACGAGTCCCAGGATAGGGTTCGATTTCTCCTCGGGGCGGCCGGTGTCCGTGACCGGGAGCCTGGGACCCATCATGGCGGAAACGGCGGAACCCCTGGGGAAGGGGAAGCTCGTCCTCGAGGCGAGCTATACGTACCTGGACCTGAGTGAGCTCAGGGGGCTCCCGACGGACCAGATGCAGTTTACGTTCACACACGTTCCGGTCACCCCGGGGGAGCCCGCGCTCGGCGAGAACACGAATGAAAGCGACATCATCAATCTTGTGATGGACCTCCACACGCGCGTCAGCATTGGCGCGGTCATCGCGACCTACGGCGTCTCCAACAACCTGGACCTCAGCGTCGCAATTCCGGTCATCAGCGTGCGGCTCAACGGCACGGCAACCGCAACGATAAACAGTTACACGTTTGCGTCGGGAGGCGCCGCGCATCACTATTTCGGAGGTGATTCGCTGAACCCGGTCCTCTCGACGAAGGTGCCGTACGACCAGAGCTCCACCGGGATCGGCGACGTTGCGCTGAGGGTGAAATACAACCTCCAGCAGGGGGAGGGGATGAACGCCGCCGCCCTTCTCGATATCAGGCTCCCGTCGGGAAGGGTTGCCGATTTCCTCGGGTCGGGGCGGCCGACGTACCGGCTCTGGGGGATTCTCTCTTCGCGCATGGGGGATCTTTCGCCCCACCTCAACCTGGGGTATGCGCACAAGGTGGCCGACCTTCAGAGCGACGCGGTCGAGTTCAGGGGGGGATTTGACAGCAAGCTCTCCCCGAAGGTGACATTTGCCGTGGACGTCCTGGGGCAAATCGACGTGAATCCGGACAAGGCGATTCACCTTGCCCCGGGCTCCGTCACGATCATCGATCGCATAGATTCGGTGAGGAACTATCCGAACTCCGGGCGTCTGCCGAACGTTGCCGCGGTGAGAAACGTCAGCCTGAGCAATATCCCCGATCTGACGAACGACGACCAGTTCTCGCTCGCCGCGGGGTTCCGGTACTCCCCCTTCGAATCATCGATGTTCTTTTTCAATATCCTTGTCCCG
The DNA here is from genome assembly GCA_003158475.1 of Ignavibacteriota bacterium. Taxonomy (GTDB): domain Bacteria; phylum Bacteroidota; class Ignavibacteria; order UBA10030; family UBA6906; genus Fen-1273. The sequence goes on from PMJR01000120.1 coordinate 93,942, forward strand.
CTGAATACGCGCGGGCTGCGCGCGTCCGTCGCGCCGACGATCGGCTTCAGCGCCTCGCTCTGATGGCAAAGGAGTACGATCCGCGGATGCACTCCGCAGAGCACATACTCAACCAGACGATGGTGCGGATGTTCGACAGGGGGAGGTCATTCAGCGCTCACGTCGAGAAGAGGAAGTCGCGCTGTGACTATCATTTCGACCGCGACCTGACGCCCCCGGAGCGGGAAGAGCTTGAGAGGAGGGTGAACGACGTCGTTGCCGCTGACCTCCCCGTGCGCGAGGAATTCCTCACGCGGGCTGAAGCGGAACGCTCGTTCAACCTCTCGCGGGTGCCGGACGAAGCGGGGGAGACGATACGCATCATCCGCATCGGCGATTACGACGCCTGCCCGTGCAGGGGCGAACACGTGTCGCACTCGGGCGAAATCGGCGGCGTCCGGATCATCTCCACCAGCTTCGAAGGCGGCGTGCTCCGGATCAGGTTCAGGGTCAGGGAGTAGCATCCTCCGTTCTTTCCTTTACAACATTCCACGTTCTTCATCCGAAAGGGTCATCCCCATGAAACAGGGCATTGTGCTCGTGTGTCTTCTCCTTCTCCGTCCGGCGGCGTCCTCCGGCGGGGAGCTCTTCGACCGGTTCTTCACGGGCGGGACGTTTCGCGTGGACCTGTACCACACAGGGACGAAGGGGGAGGAGCGCTTCACGCTCGACAGGGTGATCCGCGAGGGGGCGTGGCCCGGGCACCGGGTCAATCTTGTCGATACGCTGAATCTCGGCGAGTACCTCCTCAGCGTGACTGACCGTGCGACGAATCGGCTCCTGTATTCCCGGGGATTTTCGTCAGTGTTCAACGAATGGCAGACGACCGACGAGGCCGTTGCCGGCGTGTATCGCACGTTCCCGGAAAGCGTGAGGTTTCCCTCCCCCGCGCGTGCCGTTCGCATTGCGCTTGCGAGGAGGGACAGAAGGATGGAGTTTCACGAGGTGTTCTCCGCGGTCATCGATCCCGCCGATCCCGTGCAGGTCATGCGTGAACGTGGACGCCCCCTGTTCCCCGTCGTGCCGGTGATCGAGAACGGTCCTCCCGCCGTCAAGGTGGACATCGCCGTTCTGGGGGACGGATATGCCGCCTCCGACATGGAGAAATACCGAAAGGACGTCAGCCGGTTTGTGGAGGCCATGTTCCGCACGCATCCCTTCCGCGAGAGGAAAAAGGACTTCAACGTCTGGAGGATCGACGTCGTGTCGGACGAGAGCGGCATCGACATCCCGGACAGGAACATCTGGAGAAGGAATGCCCTGGGGACGAGGTACGATACATTCGGCTCCCCCCGGTATGTTCTGACGGAAGAGAACAGGACCGTCCGCGACATCGCCTCGGCTGCGCCGTATGACTTCCTCTGCATCCTCGTCAACGACTCGCGATACGGGGGAGGGGGGATTTATAACCTGTACTCGACGGCGTATACAAACGAAACGGTCCCGGGTGTGGAGTGGCAGATGGACTACGTCTTCGTGCACGAGTTCGGACATTCGTTTGCGGGGCTGGCGGACGAGTACTACACATCCTCGACAGGGTACAACGACTTTTACCTTCCCGGCGTGGAGCCCTGGGAGCCGAATGTGACGGCGGCGGCGGACCGGGAACGGGTCAAATGGAAGGCGCTTCTCGCGCCGGGGATTCCCGTCCCCACGCCTTGGGAGAAGGCCGCGTATGACAGCGTTGAGGCGATACGGGGAAAACTGGACAGGCTTGCTCCTGACTATTACACGAAAAGGGAGCCGCTCCAGACCCGCGCGATGGAGATACTCAGGACGTCCCGGTATGCGGGAAAGGTGGGAGTGTTTGAAGGAGCGGGGTACGTGGCGCAGGGACTCTACCGCCCGTCGGTCGACTGCAGGATGTTTTCGCTGAGCCTCGCGGATTTCGATCCGGTGTGCAGCGAGGCCATCGAACGGATGATCGATTTCGTCTCCGATCCCGGGGGGAAGTGATTCCCCCCCCCCGGGGCCGGCAGGGTTCATGCCGCGGAGGCGGGTTCGCCCGGGCGTTTCTTCTTCCGGAAGACGAAGAACCAGATGAGCCCGATGATGATGAGTATTCCCGCGATGTAGGCGATAAACGTCGTATCGATCGTATCCCGGGTGAGCTCGCTGACGAGCTTGTCGAGCGCCGCGTACTCGGCGTGGCCGAGCATGGCGTCCCTGGAAAGGCCTTCGCGCCAGTCCCTGTCGATCTTCTGTTTCCAGAGCGCGTCGACGAAGGGCTGCGGATCCTGCTTGCTCGCGGCGAGCGAGGCGACTTCCTGCCGGATGCTTGCGGAGAACGACGGGCCGTCATTGAACGGCGCGACGATGACCCCCGCCTGCGTGAACTCCTTCAGGAGCCCCCCCCAGAATCCGGCGTTCAGCTTCGTGTGCCATTCCGCCAGCGCGGAATCGACGTGTCCCGCCTGCGCGGCAGCGGTTTCGGACGCGACCCGGAGTTCCTTCGCCCCGCCGCGGACGAGGGGCGTCTTCGCTGTCCCTTTCCCCGTCGATTCGGTGGGGACGGCCGCGCCTGTGGCGGCGACCTCCGTCATCTTCTGCTTCAGTCCCGCCCAGCGGGCGTTGAACGCCTCATACTGTTCAATGAGGTTTCCGTAGTCTCTCCCCTGAAGCTGTGTGGCGTCGAGGAATTTGACGTTGTCGGCCGCGATCTCGTAGACCCGGGTGAGGACGTTGGACCGTTCGAGCCGCTGGCCGATTGCTTCTTTCTGCACGTCGGCGACCTGGCTCAGGTCTTTTCCGTAAGGGAGGAATATGGAGTCCACGATGGCGAATATCAGCCGGTCCTTGGCGGTCAGATTGGCGGTGAGCCGCCTGACCGCTTCACGGAGCGCGGAGAGCGACTTTCTGCTTTCCTGGAGCTCGCCGAAAAGCTGGTCCCGCTGCGAGGTGAGCGAGTCGAGCCTCGTCGTAAGCGAGGTGATGCGCGCCTCGATCTCGCTCAGCTTCACCCCCTGCGTCCGTATCAGATAGACCCGGTCGTACGTGAGAACCTGGAGCGAACGGAGCTTCGTGATGCTCTCGCCGAACGTGAGCGGGTAGAGCGCCCTGTCGAGAAACTGCTGGTGCGGGGCGTATTCGGATTCGAGCTTCCCGATCTCCCCCTTAAGTGAATCGATTTCCTCCGTCGTTGAGGCGGAGTCCAGCCGGCCGGAAATCTGTCGGTACCGTTCTTCGAAGTCGCTTTTGATCGCAAAGTCCGAATGCTGCGCCATGACGGTGGCGCAGAGCGAGGCGCCGAGGAGTGCGGTCAGAAGGGTGCGGTTCATTTCTTCGCCTCCACGATGTCGTCGGACGTTAGGAGTGTGCGCAGGGCGTCGCCGTCGAGGAGCTCGACGTACGGGGGACGCTGGTTGAGCGCCGGATTCCGGAGCCCCCCGTCCGAAACCGGTATCGCTCTGTACAGTGTCAGGGACGAAGGACCTGGCGAAAAGACATACACATGTTTGAACTTCACCCCTGTGAGGAAATAATAGCCCTCAGAACTCCTGAGAAGGCGAAGCCTGGCGCCCCGCAGGGCTGTCGAGTCCTGAAATTCCTCCTGCGCAAGTGGGGCGACTTCCGCCTTCACGGAGTACCGTATGTCTTCAATCATGTTCGTGCCGCTGACGGTGACCACGCTTTCAACGGGCCAGCCGAAATCGACCCCGTCCAGCCTGAGGCTGGAGCAGGAAGTAACGGCCATCAGAACGGCGACAATAAAGCAGAGTTTCGCGAGGCGAATCATGGCGGGATTGGCTCTCCTGACCTGGATTGAGTGGTCTTCATCCTTAAATCGCCATAAACTAGTGATAAAATAAACTTAACGCAACCCCCCGTCAGAAGGGCTCCCCTGTGACGGGAGCATCGGCGCACAATGCCGCAAAGGCCGGCCACCCCCCCCGTCAAAGAGAGAGTTGATTTAGGGCGGCACATGACGTACCTTCAACAGGCTTACGCTTCCTCCTTAATAGGTGGTGTCTCACGGGGGGGGCTTACTGAAATCTCATTCACACACATATGCCGAAGACCCCCTCGAGCGCCGCGCGCCGGTCCATTCTCATCGTTGAGGACAGCACGGATTTTTCGAATCTCCTGAAGTTCATCGTGGAAGACGACGGGTTCACCGGAGTCCAGTTTCCGCTGAACAGCGACGATATCGTGGGCTGGGCCAGGGACCACGAGGTGGCGGCGATACTCATGGATCTTGCGCTGGGAAGAAAAGGGGGGATGGAGTTCATCGAGCGGCTCAAGGCCGATCCAGAGACCGCCCCGATCCCGATCGTCATCATCTCCGGCCGCGACCTCCCGATGAAGGACGTGATGCAGTTCCAGTCGCAGGGGATCAGGTACCTGCGGAAGGGAAGAGTGGAGATGGATGAGATCCGGGAGGCCATCAAGAGTGCCGCCGGAAGCGCGGCGGGAAAGAAGAAATGAATGTGTATTGTCCGGCCCTCCTGAGCGGAAAGCACATTCCAAACAAATACGCGCACCGGGGGGTGACCGGAGGACAGAACGTGTCGCTCCCCGTCCTCTGGGGAGACGTCCCCGCCGGCACGAAGTCATTCGTCTTTTCTGTGATCGACACGCACCACGCGGCGAACAACTGGGTGCACTGGTTCGTGATCAACGTCCCCCGCTCGGTACGCGAGATTGCGGAGCACGCGTCGGGACTGCGGGAGAAAATGCCGCCGGGATCCCTCGAGCTTCGCAATTCTTTCGGCAGCCTCGGGTACGACGGGCCCATGCCTGCGAAGAATTCAGGACCTCACGGATACGTTATCACGGTGCATGCGCTCGGCGTGGAGTCGCTTCCCGTGGGACCGTATTCGACTGTGGAGGAGTGCCGCGAGGAGATGCGGACGAACGTCATTGCCACCGGGACGATCGTGGGCATTTTTCAACGATGAGATTTCGGGTCTTCCCCTTACACCCATCCCCTCAGCTTTGCTGCCTCGGCGACGCGCGCGACGCCGACGACCATCGCCCCCAGACGGGGATGGACGTGCTTCTCCCGGATCGCCTCCTGCACCGCATGATACGCCCGCGTGAGCTTGCTGTCGAGCCGCCCGTGCACGAGTTCCTCCTCCCAGAACCAGGAGTAGCTGTCCTGGATCATCTCGAAATATGAAACCGTCACTCCCCCCGCGCTTGCGAGAATGTCCGGAATGACGTGAATCCCCTTCCTGTTCAGTATGATATCCGCCGCGGGAGTCGTCGGACCGTTCGCGAGCTCGCAGATGACCCGCGCCCTGATGTTCGGCGCATTGTCCTCGGTGATCACGTTTTCGAGCGCTGCCGGATAGAGCACTTCCACGTCGAGTTCCAGAAGGGCTTCCTGCGGTATGACCTTTGCGCCGGGGAATCCGAGGACCGAACCGCTTTTCAGCTTGTGCATAACGAGTTCTTCCGGATCCATCCCCTCCGGCAGGTATATCGCCCCGCGTGAGTCGCTCACCCCCACGAGCTTTCCCCCTCCGAGTATCTCTCTGTGAAGGAGCGCCGCCCGCTGCCCCGCGTTCCCGAACCCCTGTATTGCGAACGCCTTCGTCGGGTCCGCCCCGAGTGCGGAACACGCTTCCCGGACGGTGATGACGCCTCCGCGCGCGGTCGCGTCGCGCCGCCCTTCGGTTCCGCCGATCTGCTGCGGCTTGTCGGTCAGAACGCCGGGGTGATGCCGCCCCGTGATCGTTTCATATTCGTCCATCATCCATGCCATCGTCTGCGGGTTCGTATAGACGTCGGGGGCCGGCACGTCTCTGTCGATACCGATCATCGGGTGGATGGCCCGGATATAAGCCCGGGAGAGGTTCTCCAGCTCGCGGGGGGACATCGTTTTCGGATTGCAGCAGACGCCCCCCTTTGCGCCTCCCAGCGGGAGGTCGATGACGGCGGTCTTCCATGTCATCCATGACGCAAGGGCGCGTATCGTGTCCACCGTCTCATCGGGGTGGAACCGTATCCCTCCCTTAGCGGGGCCCCGCGCGTAGTTGTACTGGATCCGGTACGCGTGAAAATTCTCGATCCTCCCGTCGTCCATCCTTACCTGGAGCGTACAACGGAATTCGCGCTGGGGCCAGGAGAGGAGTTCGACGGTCGCCTTGTCAAGGTGGAGGAGCCGGGCGGCCTCTCTCACCTGGTGTTGTGCGACCTGGAAGGAGTTGTATGATTCCATCGGCGTCATTCCTGTGGTGTGGTGGTCCCCTCTCCGGGACGGTCCGTTGCCGGCTCGTAGACGTCGGCGATGATCCTGTACCAGCAGTTCTTGCACATGAGCGCCCTGTCGACGCTCAGAAGAACCTGCTGCCACGGGCTCAGTTTTTCCCCGCAGTGCGGGCAGGCATCGGGCGCGCGCGGGGCGCGGTCAGGTCGGGGGGATTGCACGGGCGGTCTCCGGTTTCAGTATAACCCCTTTGTTCGAGTGTCCGTTGATCCTGATCGTCAGCGGTTCTGCGAATCGTATGTGACGCGTGAACGTGAGCTGCTCCGCGGGCTCCTGAGCGAGAAGCCAGTCCCAGTCGAGATACCCCTGATGCGCGTGGAGGTCGACAGTGAAGTATCCGACCATGAACGATGTGATGTTCTGGAAGAAATGGGAGCCCTGGGATGGCGTCACCGCCATTTCCTTGAATCCTGTCTCCACGATCGCCCTCGCTCCCGCAATCTGGTCCCATGTGACGGGAATTCCGAGCCAGGGATCGAGAGAACCCCAGCGCCCGACGCCGATGAGGAGGTACGGCCTGTTTTCTCCCACGAGCCGCGTATTGAGCGCGCTCACTTCGCGCGCGACCTCCACGCTCCGGGCCCTGTCGAACATGTGAAAATCCACGACGACGGCGTCCCTGATGTCCTCGATGGCGCCGTTCCCGAGGACCCTGTCGCTCTGGCAGAGGAGCTTTTCCTTGTCGAAATCCTCGACGTTGAGCTGCTCCTGCTCGCGGTAGACGACAAGGGGACGCATCTGCAGCATCCCGAATTCCATCGCCCCAACGCCGCTCCCCCCCGGGAGGTTTCCCGCGAACTCGATCTCCACGGGCGTTCCCATTCCCCAGGGACCCATGTCGAGAAGGAGTTCGAGTATCTGCGGGAGGGAAGAGGCCCTGTTCTTCAGAACGGCGCCGAACGTCACAACCCTGATTCCCTGCCGCGAGAGCCCGTCGTATACGGCGTCGTTCTCCGGGGAGTAGGTGCCCCCGGCGAACCGGAGCGTCCCGTCCTTTTCGGCGACGTCGAGCCCGTACTGTTTTGTGAGCACGTCGTGCGTCCCTCCGTCGAAATCGGTGCTCGCGTCGAGGTCCAGTGCGAAAAACGTCCGCTGCGTGTTGTCAAGCGTCTCTTTGACCGAATAGAATTGTATGAGATCGGTCGGATACTTCGGCGAAAAGCGGATGCTGTTCCCTCCGTCGACGACCGTCTTCCCCAGACCCAGCGCGAGTGAGACGATGCCGTCTGCGGGCTTCTGGGGAGGGTGCGGGTAGAAGTTGTACGACCGGGCGACCCCCGAAAAGTCCGGGTAAAACCGGCCTCCGTGGGGGGATCCCACCATCTTCTGTATGATGACCGCCATCTTCTCCTCCTCCAGACGATAGGAGGTCATTCTGATGTAATCTTTGGCGCTCTGGTAGAACGTGGAAGCGTAGACCCGTTTCACGGCGTTCAGCAGGTCGTTCAGCCGCACGAGCGGGTTGGCGTGCCTGTTCGGGAGCATGTACGTCTCGTACACCCCCGCGAACGGGTGGTATTGAGAATCCTCGAGAAGGCTCGAGGAGCGGACCGCGAGCGGCGCGCGCATGAGATCGAGAAACGCGGCGAGCTCCCCCAGGACCTCTTCGGGAAACCGCGCGGCGCCCGTGAACCGGCGGGTGATCTCCCTGTCGTCGCTGCATGTCAGCGCGAATTTCCGGAGCCCGTTGTCGTCGACGAACTGGTCGAACACGTCTGTCCCCAGGACCACGGCGGGGGGGACATAGATGATGACCCCGTCAAACCGGTTGCGGACGCTGTAATCGTTCAAAAGCGTGCTCACGAATCCGAGTCCGCGGGCTTTCCCCCCGAGCGAGCCCCCGCCGATGCGGGCGAAGCTCGAGTCGGGGTCGAACGTCTCTTTGGAAAAATCCGCGATGATCCCGCGCTGCCGTATGTTCCTGTAGTTGTGGAGCGACTGGATGAGGTCGGTCCGCAGGGCTTCCGTCGAGGGATAGTCCGTCACCTTGCGCGGGCGGAGCTGGTGTGCGAGCCAGAACTCGGTCCGCGCCTTCAGCCAGTTTGAAAAATGATTCCGCTCGGCGTGGTAGAGGATGCTCTCCTCCGGGACCAGGGAAAGCTGTTCCTCGAGGCTCTTCAGGTCGGTCGCCCGTCCCACCTCAAGCCCCCCGCGCGTGCGGAAGACGAAGTCGCCGAAGCTGAACGAGTGCGCCATGAACTGGCGGAGCTCGTTCAGCATCATCGGGGTATCCTTCAGGACAAAGGAGGCCCCCGCATCGCGCGCGTCCTGTTCGTTGGCGTGGACATTGGACATGAGAAGGACGGGGATGTCCGCCTGCTCCTCCCTGACAGCCCGAGCGAAGTCGATGCCGGCGCGCGGGTCCTGGACCCCGCGCCGCGGGAAATCGACGTCCGAGATGACGCCGAGCGTGAATTCCCGGTATTCCTCGAAATAGGTCCATGCCTCTTCGTACGAAAGACAGAGGAGAATCTTCGGCCTCGCCCTCATCCGGAGAAATTTGTGGGTCAGGTTGATCCCCTCGGAGATGAGGCGCTGCGACTGCTTGAGGATATCGGTGTAAATGACGGGGAGGATGGAGGAATAAAACCTGACGTTGTCCTCGATGACGAGAACCGTCTGCACGCCCACCATCCGCGTGTCGTGGTCGACGTTGATCNNCCAGATGAACACCTTGTCGAAGACGGAGGCGTCCCCCTTCACAAGGAGGTACTTGAGTTCCCTGTTGTCGTGGGCAAGGAGGACGACGGGGATGTTGAGGCCGGATTCCCGGACGAGCTTTGCGAACTGGATCGCCGGCATGTCGTCGATGTGGAGCGTGGTGATGACGAGGTCAAAGCGGCGTTCCTCCTTCGCCAGCGCGATCGCCTCCGTCCCGCTCGAGACCCTCGTGAGCTCAGGGGAATGGCTCAGGTTGAACCCCTGGTACTCGTTCCGGATCAGTTCGTAGAGCCGTCCGTCCTCCTCGAACAGATACAGGTCATACAGGCTGGAGACGAGGAGCACGTCCCGGATCCGGAGCCTCATGAGGTTCTGAAACCCCTGAAACCGGTTTCCGTAGCCGTGCTCGACGAGAAGCGTGTCGAGGGTTTTGGTGATGCTGTCGATGTGGTGATCCACGTTTCTCCGCGGGGGCGAGTGTGCTGCCTCATATGCGGCTGCAGGGGCCCCGGGCCGGCGGTCCCTGCAGCCGCTCGAGATCCGGACCCCTCCCTGCGTCAGACGACGCCCTGGTCCATCATCGCATCGGCGACCTTCATGAATCCGCCGATGTTGGCGCCGTTGACGTAATTGCCGGGCGTCCCGAAACGGTCCGCCATCTGCACGCACGTGGCGTGGATGCTCTTCATGATCATCCGGAGCCTTGCGTCGACCTCGTCGCGCGTCCAGGGGAGGCGCATGCTGTTCTGCGCCATCTCGAGTCCGGACACCGCGACGCCCCCGGCATTGGCGGCCTTTCCCGGGCCGTACAGGATCTTCGCGTCAAGGAACACCCTGACGCCGTCGAGCGTCGTGGGCATGTTCGCCCCTTCCGCCACCAGGTAGGCGCCGTTGCGGACGAGGTTCTGGGCGTCCTTGCCGTTGATCTCGTTCTGCGTCGCGCTGGGGAATGCGCAGTCCGCCTTGTGGCTCCAGAGCGGATTGTAGTCGAGCTTCGGATTGACGGCCGTGAACGTCGCCGTGCGGAACTTCGTGGCGTACTCCTTGATCCGCTCCCGCCGGACGTTTTTCAGCTCCATGATATAGGCGAGCTTCTCCTGCGTGATCCCCGCCTCGTCGTAGATGTAGCCGTCCGAGTCGGACACGGTGAGAACCTTGCCGCCGAGCTGGAGGATCTTCTCGATCGTGTACTGTGCGACGTTGCCGCTCCCGGACACAAGGCAGAGTTTCCCTTCAAGGGTCTTCGCCCGCGTGGAGAGCATCTCGGCCGCGAAATAGACCGCGCCGTACCCCGTCGCTTCCGGGCGGATGAGCGATCCGCCCCAGTTCAGCCCCTTCCCGGTCAGCACCCCCGTGAACTCGTTCCGGAGCTTCTTGTACTGGCCGAACAGGAAGCCGATCTCGCGCCCGCCTACGCCGATGTCCCCCGCGGGGACGTCCGTGTCGGGTCCGATGTGCCTGGCAAGCTCGCTCATGAATGCCTGGCAGAATCTCATGATTTTCAGGTCGCTTTTCCCCTTCGGATCGAAATCCGATCCTCCTTTGCCGCCCCCCATCGGGAGCGTCGTGAGGCTGTTCTTGAACACCTGTTCGAATGCGAGGAATTTGAGTATGCCGAGCGTCACCGACGGATGAAAGCGGAGCCCCCCCTTGTACGGGCCGATGGCGCTGTTCATCTCGATGCGGTATCCGCGGTTGATTTTGACTTCCCCCTGGTCGTCCACCCACGGCACCCGGAACATGATGACCCGTTCCGGTTCGATGATCCGTTCGAGTATTCTGGCCGTCCGGTATTCGGGATGGCGTTCGAGGACGAGGGAAAGAGACTCTGCAACCTCCTGAACGGCCTGGTGAAATTCAGGTTCTGCGGGATTTTTCGCCTTCACTTCTGCTATGAGGTCATTCACGTACTGCGACATAACTACCTCCGTGTTGAAGTGAGTCTGTCTGATGTGCAGCAGACGTAATCGATGAGATTACGTTTCCACTCTTCGCATCAGCGGCCGGGTTTCAGTATGATGCCGATGTTCTTCCTCCCGTTGATCTTCGCCACAATCGGTTCGTCAAACTGCAGGTGCCGCGTGAAGCGCAGCTCCTCCGCCGGGGTTTGCTGCCTCAACCAGTCCCAGTCGATGTACCCGAGGTTCGTAAACGAGTTCACCGTGAAATATCCGATGCGGAAGGAGGTGATATTCTGGAAGAAATGGGATCCCTGTGACGGGGTCACGTTGAAATCCTTGAAGCCCGACTCGACGATGACGGACGCGCCGGCGATCTGGTCCCACGTCACGGGAATGCCCAGCCAGGGGTCAAGGCTCCCCCATCGCCCGACGCCGATGAGAACGTACGGGCGCTTCCGCGCGATGAGATCCGTGTTGAACATGCTCACTTCCGCCCCGACGTCCTTGCTCCGGGACCTGTCGAACTGCTGGATATCGACGACGATGATGTCGTGAATGTCCCTGATGACGCCGTTGCCGAGCACTTGCTGGCTCTGGCAGATCAGGTCCTCCTGGCCGACGGAATCGACCTCGAGCTCTTCCATCTCGAGGCTGAGGACCAGGGGGCGGATCTGCAGCAGCGCGAACTCCTTCGGCGTGCCGGGAGGGACCGTCATGTTGACCGCGAACTCGATCTCCACCTGCGTTCCCATCCCCCATGTCCCCATGTCCAGGATGAGCTCCAGGATCTCCGCGAGCGGAAATATCCCGTGCTTCAGGATCGGCGCGAACGTGACGACCCTCTTCCCCTCGCGGGACACGCCGTCGTACACCGATTCATTTTCCGGCGAGTACGTGGAGCCGACGTAAAAGAGCGTCTGGTCCTCCTCGGCCTTCGTCAGGTCGTACTGTTCCACGAAGGCCTCGGGGGAGGCCATCGCCGTCCCGTCGCGTCCCCGCGCGAGGTTCAGGGCGAGAAAATCCTGCTGGGCGTTCCGGATCGTCTCGAGCGTCGAGAAGAACTGAAGGAGGTGGCGCGGATACTTCGGGGAGAACCGGACCGCGTTCCCCCCGTCGACGACGGTTTTTCCGAGTCCGAGCGCAACCTGCACGATGCCGTCCGTCGACTTCTGAGGGGGGACGGGATAGAAGTTGTACGATTTCGCGACGCCGGCGAACGCCGGATAGAATCTGTCATGATGGCGGGCGCCGACCATCTTCTGTATGATGACCGCCATCTTTTCCTCCTCCAGCCGGTAGGAGGTGGCCTTCATGTAATCCTTTGCGCGCTTTGCAAACGTCGAGGCAAAGACGAGCTTGATGCTCCGGAGGAGCTCCGAGAGCCTGACCTCGATGTCGGGGTCGTTGTTCGGGATCATGAACGTCTGGTAAACCCCGGCGAACGGCTGGTACTGGGAATCCTCCAGCAGGCTGGACGACCGCACCGCGAGCGGCTCCCGCATGATTTCGAGAAAATCCCTCAGTTTCGCCGTCACGTCCGCCGGGAACCGGGGCGCTTCGAGAAACCGCCGCTTCACCTCTTCCTCGTCGGTCGACGAGAGGGCGAACGACTCCATGTGGTTTTCGCCGAGGAACCTGTCAAAGACGTCCGTGGCCACCACGATCGCCGAGGGGACGGCGATCTCGACGTCCGGGTACTTGTTACGGAGGTTGTAGCTGTTGATGAGCGTGTTGATGAATCCCAGGCCCCGCCCCTTTCCGCCGAGCGACCCCGACCCGACGCGCGCAAAACTGCTGGCGGGGTCGAACGTCTCCCGGGAGAACTCGGTGATGACCCCCCGCTGGCGGACCTCCTGATACTGATGCAGCGAGCGGATCAGCTCCTCACGCAGCTCCCCCACGGACGCGAAATCCGAGACCTTCCGGGGGCGGAGCTGGTGCGCCAGCCAGAACTCCGTTCTGGCTTTGAGCCAGTTGGAGTAGTGATTCCGTTTTGCATGAAAGAGGATGCTCTCGTCCGGAACGTGATGGAGCTGCTCCTCGAGTGTCTTGAGGTTTGTCGCACGCCCGACCTCCGAGCCGTCCGGCGTCCTGAACACAAAGTCACCGAACCCGAAATGGTCCATCATGAATCTGCGGAGCTCGTGCAGAAGGCGTGGGGAGCCTTTCTGCAGAAACGCGACCCCGAGGTCACGCGCCTTCTCCGCGAATTCGGCATTGCTCGACTGGAGGAGGATGGGGATGTCCTCGTGCCGGTTTCTGACCATCCGGGCGAACGTGAACCCCCCTTCGGGGTCCTTCACGCCGTTGTGTCTGAAATTGACGTCCGAGATGACTCCCAGGATAAAATCCTGGTACTGCTCGAAATAGGCCAGCGCCTCCTCGTAGCTCGTGCACAGCAGGATCTTCGGACGGGCGCGCATCCGGAGGAACCTGTGGGAAAGGTTGAGTCCTTCCGAGATCAGCCGCTGCGACTGGAGATGGATTTCCGTATAGATGATCGGGAGGTAGGACGAGTAGAAGCTGACATTGTCCTCGATGAGGATGATCGACTGCAGGCCGACGCTCAGCGTGTCGCTCTCCACATTGCGCCGGTCTTCGATATGCTTGATGATCGCGATGAGGAGGCGGTAGTCCCCCTGCCAGATGAATATTCTCTCGAATATCGACGTGTCGTAATTGCTGACAAGTTCGCGCCGCTCCCTGTTGTCGTAAGCGAGAAGGACGATCGGCACCTCGTTCCCCGACTGGCGGACTTTCTGCGCAAACCGGACGACGTTCATATCCTCGATATGGAGCGTCGTGATTATAAGGTCGAAATGGTCCTCCGACTGGAGGAGATCCATTGCCTCCGCTGCGCTTGTGACGTGCGTGATCTCCGGTGGCTGGCTCAGGTTCAGTACCTGAAATTCCTGCCTGATGAGCTCGTAGAGACGCCCGTCTTCCTCAAAGAGATAATTGTCGTACAGGCTGGCGACGAGAAGGATGTCGCGGATCTTGAAATGCATGAGCCGCTGGAACGACTTCAGCCGGCTTCCGTAGATATCCTCGATCTGGAGATGGTCGATTCTGTCCATGGAAAAGCAGTCCAGGTGGAGGTATGGGGGGCGCAAAAAAAACGTATCTGATCCTTAGGGAACCCTCTTCGGGGAAACTCTCTAAAGAACCCTGGTCAGATACGTTGAAGGCATTATACGGCAATACGGGCACACCTGCAACACGCGGCTGGAGGTGGCGGTGGCGCCTCAAAACGGCGCCACCTCAGGGGGCACCGGAACGCGGTGCCCCCTTCGGCACTGCCAGAATGCGTCGCGTCAGACGAGACCCTGATCGAGCATGGCATCGGCGACCTTCAAAAAGCCGGCGATGTTCGCTCCGTTGACGTAATTCCCCGGGGTTCCGTACTTCTCCGAGGTCTCCACGCATGTCTGGTGGATGTTCTTCATGATCTGGTGGAGCCTGTGGTCCACCTCTTCCTTCGGCCAGGGGAGCCGCATGCTGTTCTGGCTCATTTCAAGCCCCGACGTGGCGACACCCCCCGCGTTCGACGCCTTTCCAGGGGAGTAGAGCACGTGCGCGTCGAGGAACACCTTCACGCCGTCAAGCGTCGTCGGCATGTTGGCTCCCTCACAGACGCACTTGCATCCGTTCTTGATAAGTTCCCTCGCATCCGCGACGTCGAGTTCGTTCTGCGTTGCGCAGGGGAGAGCCACGTTGACCGGAACGCTCCACGGCCGCTTCCCGGGATAGAAGGGGACATTGAACTTGTCCGCGTAGTCCTTGACCGCATCCCGCGCGCTGGCCCGCATCCTGAGCATGTAGTGTATCTTCTCGCCGCTGATCCCGTCTTTGTCGTGTATGAACCCGTCTGGTCCTGAGAGCGTGGTCACCTTTCCGCCGAGCTCCGTGACTTTTTCAACGGCTCCCCAGGCGACGTTTCCGAACCCGGACACGGCCACCGTCGAGCCCTGGAACGAGAGCCCCTTCGTCTTCAGCATCTCTTCCGCGAAGTATACGACGCCGTAGCCTGTCGCTTCGGGACGTATGAGGGATCCTCCCCAGTTTATCCCTTTCCCGGTGAGGACCCCTGAAAATTCCCTTGTGAGGCGTTTGTATTGTCCGAAGAGGTATCCTATCTCGCGTCCTCCCACCCCGATGTCGCCGGCAGGGACGTCGACGTCCGGTCCGATGTGGCGGAAGAGCTCGGTCATGAAACTCTGGCAGAATCTCATCACCTCATTGTCGCTTTTCCCCTTCGGATCGAAGTCCGATCCTCCTTTTCCCCCTCCCATCGGCAGCGATGTGAGGCTGTTTTTGAAAACCTGTTCGAATGCGAGGAATTTCAGTATTCCGAGGTGAACCGACGGATGGAATCGCAGCCCTCCTTTGTACGGGCCGATCGCGCTGTTCATCTGTATCCGGAATCCGCGGTTTATGTGTATTTCCCCCTGGTCGTCAGCCCACGGGACGCGGAACATGACGACGCGTTCCGGCTCCACCATCCGCTCGAGTATTTTTGCCGCGCGGTATTCAGGATGCCGTTCGAGCACCAGATCAAGGGACTCGGCGACTTCCTGAACTGCCTGGTGAAATTCCGGTTCACTGGGGTTCTTTGCCTTCACCTGAGCAATCAGGTTCTTCACGTACTCAGACATGCCATCCTCACGTAATGACTGGATTAGTTGTGACGCGTGGGGGGAGAGTGCCCAAACTATTAAGTTTCAGAGGATTTTTCAACACGCATATTCACTCCCTCGCGATCAAAAGGCCGAACGCCATACGAATGAGCACCACTCGTGCCAGAATCGGTTTCCCGGATGCCGACAGGATGTTAATCTGAATTGGGGTTTAAATGATCTAAACCTGACTTTCCCCGTGAGGCATTGACTATGAGCGGTTTCGTTCCCGCTCAGCACGAACGCTATTCCCAAATTTAGAAACCGGTTTGAGTTTTTAGGACACTCAATGCCTGATACGCCAGGGAGCATCTCATTGATCCCAGCAATCCTAACGAATGATATATTTTTGTCCAGATCGAGATACTCAACATTGAGTTGCTAATTGCAACATGGCTATGCATTAATTCAACAGCAATGATAATTATCTATGATTCAATAGGTTGCATCGCTAGCCTGCCGATCTTTGAGATTCTGTTGTTGCATTATTCAACTTCAGAGAATCCGCCAATCATGGCACTATTGCAAGGATTTTGAGCCAGAACAGGTTAACTCATTGCGACACAAAGGATTCTCGAGTAGCAAAAATCAACACTCTGCATATGGAAAATATGGCACGAATCCTGAAGAGATTGGGGAGAACAGTGACACTCAGGACACACCCGGAAAGGATCCAGTCATGTCAATAATACTCGCTCTCGCCACGGTGATCGGCCTATTGATAACCGGCCTTTTCCGCCGCTCCGGTCAGCGCACGGCTGCCCTCTCTCCCGTGCTCATAAAGCGCTACATCCACCCGGGACATACCTGGGCGCGTGAGACGGAGGACGGCGACGTGCTCGTCGGCATCGATGATTTCACCCAATCCCTGATCGGAAACGTTGAGGGGCTCGAGCTTCCCCGCCTGCTCAAGCGCGTCGAGCAGGGGAAGGTTGCCTGGACCGTCCGTCACGGTGCGCGGGCTCTCCCGATGGTCTGCCCGGTGAGCGGAAGAGTGATCGAAAAGAACGAGATGGTTCTTACGAATCCGGGGCTCGTCAATACGTCCCCTTACGGCGACGGCTGGCTGATCCGCGTCAGGCCGCGCCGGTTTTCGGCGGAGATGCACAATCTGATCACCGGCCGTTCGGCCGCGCAGTGGGTCGACGGAGCACGGGCGCGCCTCGCCGGGTTCTTCTCCGGTGCGCCGGTGCTGATGTACCAGGACGGAGGGGTCATGCTGACGGACCTTGCGGACCGCTGCTCGGACGAAGAGTGGGAACGGCTGCTTCGTGAGTTCTTTCTTGCTGACACGACAACGAAACAACACTGACAGGGGGAGACGACAATGACGGTGCTCTTGATGCTCTG
This sequence comes from Ignavibacteriota bacterium, assembly GCA_003158475.1. Classification (GTDB taxonomy): domain Bacteria; phylum Bacteroidota; class Ignavibacteria; order UBA10030; family UBA6906; genus Fen-1273. The sequence goes on from PMJR01000120.1 coordinate 110,780, forward strand.
CATGATCGTGACGTTCCTCGCCGCGGACAAGATTGTCCGCACGGTGCGGGCCGCAAAGGCGCGGCGGCAGGCTGGAGTCCCCTCCGGAGCGATGTTCCACCCCCCGGAAGGGATATCGCTTGCGCTGAATCACACCTGGATGAAGATGGAGAAGGGGGTCGCGGTGATCGGGATGGACGAGTTCCTTGCCAGGATGCTCGGTGCGGTCGAATCCGTCCTGCTCCCCGGCGTGGGAGCGGCGGTCGCTCCGGCGAACGCGGAAATCTCCCTGTCGAGCGGCGGCCGGAAAATCCGGCTCGCCTCCCCGGTCGAAGGGCGGGTCATGGAAGTCAATACGGACGTCCTCAGCAACCCTGCCGCAGCGCACCGCGACCCGTATGGAGGCGGATGGCTCTTCAAGGTCTCGCCGTCCGTTCGCGTGCCCGTTTCCGGATCGCTCTCCGGCGCCGCGGCAGGGGAATGGCTTCGTACGCAGATGGACCTGGCTAAGGAGTTCCTTACGTCCGCCTCCGGTGGGCGGAGGGGCGCGATGATCACAACACTGCCGGACGGCGGTACTCCGGCCGATGGCGCGCTCAAGCACTGCGACGCGGCGGCATGGGAGGAGTTTGAACGGCGTTTCACGACGATAAAGAAGCATGAACGGGCCACACGCTGAGAGAGGGGGGCGGGACAATGGCGAAATCGAAAGCGTTGCTCATTGATATCACAAAGTGTGTGGGCTGCCACGAGTGCGAGAAGGCGTGCACGGAGGCGAACCATCTCCCGAAGGATGACGGTCCGATCACGGACCTTTCCGCGACGCACTTCACATACCTGAAAAGCTTCAACGATGAGACGGTGTTCGTGCGCCGGCTCTGCATGCACTGCATCAAGCCGACATGCGTCTCCGCGTGTCTCGTCGGTGCGTTCACGAAGACGGACACGGGGGCCGTGCTCTACGACGAGTCAAAATGCATCGGCTGCCGGTACTGCATGCAGGCATGTCCCTTCGAGGTTCCCCGGTACGAATGGGGGAGCCTGGCGCCGAAAATACAGAAGTGCCGCCTCTGCTACGAACGGATCGTCGCGGGGAGGCAGACCGCGTGCGCGGAAGCGTGCCTTGTGGGCGCCACAGTCTTCGGAGACAGGGACGACCTGATCCGGGAAGCCCGCTCGAGGATCGACGGCAACCCGGGAGGGTATGTCGACGGGATCTACGGGCTGACCGAAGCGGGGGGGACGTCAGTCCTGTTTCTCTCCTCGATCCCGTTTGAAAAGCTGGGGTTCCCGACGAACATCCCGAACGAGCCGATACCGGACCTTTCGTGGCGTGTCCTTTCGCAGGTCCCGAAGTATGCCGTCGCGGCCGGCGTCACGCTGTTCGGCATCCGCTGGATAACGGCACGGCGTACGGAGGTTGCGCGGTTTGAAGCCGAGGAACGCCTCAGGGCGATCACTGGACAGCGGGAGGGGTGACAGGATGAAATTCAAGGGAATGCTCAAGCTCACGTTCTGGAAGGCTGTCGCGATCGTGCTGATGGCGTCCGGATTTGCGGCCGCGGTCCAGCGCTACGCGCTCGGGCTCGGGGCGACAACCAACCTGAAGGACACATTTCCGTGGGGGATATGGATCGGCTTCGACATCCTGGTCGGCGTCGGGCTTGCCGCGGGAGGGTTTACGATTGCGGCGACAGTGTACATATTCGGCATCGAACGGTTCAGGCCGATACTCCGCCCGACGATCCTCACGGCGTTCCTGGGATACCTCCTTGTGATCGCCGGCCTGATGGCCGATCTGGGGCGCCCCTGGGCCATCTGGCACGCCATGATCATGTGGAACCCCCACTCGGTGATGTTCGAAGTGGCCNNGTGGCCTGGTGCGTCATGCTGTACACGACGGTGCTCGCCCTGGAATTCAGCCCCGTCGTCCTTGAGCATTTCAGGCTCCGGCGGACGCTGAAGGTAGTTCGGGCGATCACGGTCCCGCTCGTGATCCTCGGCGTGATACTCTCCACGCTCCATCAGTCGTCACTGGGCTCCCTCTTCCTTATCATTCCGGGGCGGATGCACCCGCTCTGGTACTCCGGTATTATCCCGTTTCTCTTCATCATCTCGTGTGTGGCGGCCGGGCTCGCGATGACGATCGTCGAGTCGTTTCTTTCCTCCCGGGCGTTCGGGCGGGAGGTGGAGCTCCCGCTTCTCTCGGAGATTGCCAGGGTCATCGTCGTCGTGCTGGCGCTGTACTTCACCGTGCGTATCCAGGATCTCATGAGCCGGGATGCGCTCAGGTATGTCTTTGTCCCCTCGTACCAGAGCGCCATGTTTCTCGTGGAGATCGTCCTGGGGGTCGTGCTTCCTTTCTGCCTCCTCCTTTCACCGAAGGTCCGCACGAGCAGGAGGGGGCTGTTCTATTCCGCCGTCCTTGTTCTTCTCGGGTTCGTCGCGCACAGGATGAACACGGCGATCACGAGCATGGAACACTGGCCCGACAGGATGTACATCCCGTCGGTCCAGGAGATTGCAGTCACGCTCGGCCTCGCGGCGTTCGGCTTTACGGCGTTTGCGTTCGTCTCACGCTACTTTCATGTCTTCGGCGAAGCGCCCCACTGCGCCGTCGTGGAACCCGTGGCGGAGCCTTCAGCGCTGGC
>PMJR01000040.1:0-332 GCA_003158475.1 Ignavibacteriota bacterium
TATCGGACGCTGGCGGTGGCGCGTGGTCCCGAGACGGGCACGCCGGGATTGCTCGGATTGGTGATGCTCTATGATCCGCCCAGGACGGATGCCAGGCAACTTATCGCCGAACTCCGGGACCTGGGCGTTCCGGTGAAGATGCTGACCGGCGACGCGCTCGCGGTCGCGAGTGAAATCGCGCACGAGGTTGGCTTGCCCAATATCCGGCGCGTTGCGGACCTGAAAGCTGCTAGCGCTCGCTCCGGCGACAAGGCGGCTGACCCGTGGGCGGGCGCTGATGGTTTTGCCGAAGTGTATCCGGAGGACAAGTACATCGTGGTGCAGCACCTGCA
>PMJR01000040.1:337-2571 GCA_003158475.1 Ignavibacteriota bacterium
CAGCGCATTCTGACGTGGATCATCAACAAGATCAGCCGGACAATCCTGAAGGCTGCATTCGTTGCCATCTCATTCGTGGTGACCGGCAAGTTCATTGTCTCCGCCTTTGCGATGCTCCTGCTGGTATTCATGACGGACTTCGCGAAGATCTCCCTTGCCACCGATCGCGTTCGACCGTCCAGGAAACCGGAAACATGGAATATCGGGGGCTTCATCACCGTATCCGTAGTGCTGGGCGTCGCGATGGTGGCAGAGACGCTTCTCCTCTTGTGGATCGGTTGGTCGCATTTCGGTTTGGCGACCGACAACAATGCCCTCTACACATTCAGCTTTCTTACGCTGCTCTACTTTGCCGTATTCTCCATCGTGTCCGCTCGGGAGCGCCACTGGTTCTGGGTGACGATGCCCAGCAAGACCTTCCTGTTAGCTCTCGCGGCCGATGCGCTCACGGGGACCGTACTGACGTTCGTCGGCCTCCCGGGTCTCATGCCGTTGCCCTGGTGGCAGACGCTCGCGATATTCGTTTATGGCATGGTCGTGTGCCTGGGCGTGAACGACGCTTTGAAGGTCGCGATGATTAAACGGCTCGTTCCTGCGGCGGTAGCCTAAAACGCGGCTTTGATTGCGCGCGCGATTCGCAGGGCGAGGGCAGACGAGAGGCTGGAATCGAATCGCCCGGCGGTTGAGAAGCAGACTGTGCAACTTGTGCGCAGCCTGTCGATGTCTTGATCCGACCCGCTTGATTGTCGAGAGGTCTTCACATATCTTCTACGGGACCTTTGCCGGTGACGTCATGCGCATTCTCATAGTTGAAGACGAAAGGAAAGTTGCACAGTTCCTGAGGAAGGGCTTCCAGTCGGAGGCGTTCGCCGTGGATATCGCTTCGGACGGCCCGGAAGGATTGCATCTGGCGCTGTCCGAAGCCTACGATGCCATCGTTCTGGATGTCATGCTCCCGAAAATGAACGGGATAGAAATCCTCGAGGAGCTTCGACGCCAGGGGATCAAGACACCGATCCTGATCCTCACGGCGAAAAGTGACGTTGAAGATCGGGTGAAAGGACTCAACTCGGGGGCTGATGACTATCTCCCGAAGCCTTTCTCGTTCTCGGAGGTCCTTGCGCGCGTGCGTGCGATAGTGCGCCGCACCTCTGCGGATGTCCGTGGTTCCGTTCTCGAGATAGGGGACGTGCGCATGGACCTGCTGACACGGTCCGTGGCGCGGGGAGGCAAGCCGGTGACACTCACAAATAAAGAATTTGAGCTCCTTGAGTACCTGCTCCGCAATAAAGGACGTGTCCTCTCCCGGGTTACTCTCACAGAACATATCTGGGACATGGACTTCGACACCGAGACAAACGTCGTTGATGTTCTTGTCAACCGCCTTCGTCGCAAGTTGGAAGACGGTTTCCCGACAAAAGTGATTCATACGATCCGCGGCGTTGGCTATGTTATGAAGGAATCATCCGATGCAGATCCTTCATAAGGCACAGTCCATCCGGTTTGTCTTAACTCTCTGGTATTCGGTCATCCTGCTGATTGCATTCGTCCTTTTCGGATCGGCGGTCTATCTTTACTTGAAGCATGTGCAGGAGACTTCTCTCCAGGAGGATCTTCTGGAGGAGGTGGACTGGATCTCGCGCATCGTGGACTTGGAGCGCAGTAGGGTTACCGACCGGGCGGCTCTGGAGGAACTCTCGTCCGATGTCGAGCGGCGGATCACCGAGCACTTCGTGTTCAACCCGCGTAATTACATAGTTATGCTCACTTCATCGGGCGGGAATATCCTCTATGAATCGGACAACAGGCAAAACAGAGACCTGGTCGGACAGAATGTCCTGGCCGGAGCGACTCTCGTCTACACCGTACAGGATAGCGACGGAGCAGTGATGCGCGTGGCGGCACGGCGGGATGCGCCGTTTGTCATCCAGGTGGCCTACACAGAAAACGTCACGCGGGCAGTGCTGGAGCATCTGCTTTCTATTTTCGCGGTGCTCGCACCTGTGGTCCTCTTTGTCGCTATTTCCGGAGGCTGGCTTATGGCGGGAATCGTGCTCCGGCCGATCAGGGAGATCTCCGAACGTGCGAAGGACATTACTGCCAGTAACCTTTCGGGCCGGATCATCACTCGCTCGACCGACGATGAGCTCGGCGAGTTGATCTCGACGATCAACGGCATGATTTCACGGCTGGAAATGTCTTTCCGGAATATCAGAGAGTTTTCATTGAGCATT